>CAYFUB010000064.1:0-2328 GCA_964346195.1 uncultured Pirellulales bacterium | reverse complement strand
ATCGGCCGGTTGGGCGGCAGCCTGTTCCTCTATATTCAGTCCCTGTATGCGTTCTTCGCCCCGCCCTTCGCCGCAGTGTTCCTGTTGGGAATCCTGTCGCGTCGCATCAACGGGCAGGGCGCGGTGACGGCCGTGGTCCTCGGCTTTACCGTCGGCATCCTGCTCAAGGTGTACGTGCAGTTCGTTCCTTCGCACCCGGACTGGCTGGAGCCGTTCCAGATGCAGGCGGCCATCAACTGGGTATTCTGCGTGATCATCTGCGTGATGGTCAGCCTGCTCACGCCACCGCCCGATCCGAGCCAGGTCACGGACCAACTGACGATCAACTGGAAAAGACTGAATATCTTCCATCAGTTGGGCACAACGTGGTATACCAGTGTATACCTTTGGTGGAGCCTGTTCGCGGTGATTGTCATCGCGTTGATTCTTGTGTTCTCGGGATTGGTTTGGCGATAATAAGGTTGAAATGGTTTCTGTAAGAGGAGATCGCTTATGGCAACTTCGCACTTCACGAGCCCGGTATCCACGACTGTCCACGACCGGGCCCATGGCGGCTGTTCGCGGCGGGAGTTCCTTCAACGAGGTGCGGTCGTTGCGGGCGTCACGCTGCCGCTGTACTCGGCGCTGGCCGTCGATGCGGCACCGAAGAAGGTACGGATTGGTGTTGTCGGCGGCGGGTTCGGCACCAGTTTTCAATGGCACGAGCACCCGGACTGTGTCGTGGAGGCGGTCAGTGATCTGAGACCGGAGCGCCGCGAGAGGCTGATGCGCACCTACAAGTGCGGCAAGTCTTATGACTCGCTGGAGGTACTGGTGCAAGATAAGAACATCGACGCCGTGGCCATCTTCACGGAGGGGCCGAACCACGTCAAACACGTCGTCGAGGTGATGAAGCACGGCAAACACGCCATCTCCGCCGTGCCCGCTTCTCTGGGTAGCGGCGTCGAAGAAGCGGAGTTGCTCCTGGATACCGTGAAGAAGTACGGCCTCGCGTACATGATGGCCGAGACCAGCTATTATCAGCAGCCGACTATCTCCGTGCGGAAGTTCCACGAGCAGGGCAAGTTCGGCGAAATCTTCTATTGCGAGGCGGAGTACCAACACGCCGGTCTGGAGGTGCTCTATTTCGAGGACGGCAAGCGCACCTGGCGGCACGGCCTCGCGCCTATGCACTATCCGACGCACTGCACGGCCTTCCTGCTCGGCGTCACCGGCGAGCGCATCACGGAGGTCGTCTGCCACGGCTGGGGCGACGACGACCCCATCTGCAAGGACAACGTCTATAAGAACCCGTTCTGGAATGAATCGGCGATGTTCAGGACGGACCGCGGCCATGCGTTCCGCGTCAACGTGTGGTGGAAGGGCGCCCACCGCGGGACCGAGCGGGCCCAGTGGATCGGCAATAAGATGAGCTTCTACGCCGACCATCCCAACGGCCTGGGCCCCGTGATTATCCGCTCGGCCGAGGGACGCAAGGAAAAGGACGACGCCGGCTTCGTGCGCGACCTGCCCGAGTTGGAGCGCTACCAGCAGCCGGCCTGGTGGAAGACGGACATGCTGCCCGAGCCCCTCCGGCACGACACCGGGCACTATGGCTCGCACTCGTTTTTGACGCACGAATTCATCGACGCTCTGACACACGACCGCCGGCCGACCGTCGATGTCTATGAAGCCCTTGCCTACACGGTGCCGGGCATCGTCGCTCACGAGTCGGCCCTGCGTGGCGGCGAATTCATGAAAATCCCACAGTTCCACCGGCCTGCGTGAGGCCGGCAATGCATACAGGGGTCTTCCTATGACAATTGTTGATGCTCAATCTCCGAGACGGCTCACCCTCAAGCTCCGGGTGGCAGCCTCAAGGCCGAAGGCCTTGGGGATGGCTTCTCTGCACACACCTAAAAGCCTCAGCAAGCTGGCATTTGGTCTGGTTGTCCTGCTGCCCATTTCTCTGACGCTGGCGGCACAAGACGACAGAGTGGCCCAGCTTGCCAAGGAGGTGGGTGACAAAGGGTGGATTGTTTATGCGTCCCGCAGCGCGGAGAACGGGACGTGGGACCTGTTCCTCATGCGGCCGGATGGCTCCCGACGGCGCAACATCACCGACACGCCGGACTATGAGGAAGGCGGCCCGCGGTTCTCCCCCGACGGTGGAAAGCTGCTCTATCGCCGATTCGCAAAAGGAACCGTGATCAACCACGACCTCTGGGGTTTCCAGGGCAACTTGATGATTGCCGGGAATGACGGCTCCAAGCCGGTGCAGATCGGGGGTGACCGGGAATACCCCTGGGCGTCGTGGTCGCCCGACGGCAAGCAGATTGCCTGCTTGAC
>CAYFUB010000063.1:0-3587 GCA_964346195.1 uncultured Pirellulales bacterium | reverse complement strand
CCGACCGCGCTGTACTTGATGAAGCTGTAGCTCCCCACGACCGTGGCGACGCACGAAAAGGCGATGAGCCACCAGGAGAACCTTTGTCCGCCGAAGAAGAAGTCCTTCGTGCTGGCGGTATAACGCCCGAAGAACAGGCCGAATCCCAGCACGGCAGCGAAATAGGCGAGCATGACGACGTAGTCGAGGTTCCCGCCGATAGCCTGAGCGATCATGACGGCCCTCCGTTGGCCCAATGAGGCGAGAGGAACGTGAAGAGGCACGCCAGGGCCAGCAAGAGGAGGTAACCGGCGATGAGCGTCACCACGAGCCGGCGGTCTTCGGGGATTTTGAGGTTAAGGTATCTGCCTCGAAACCCCGCCCAGATTCCCGCCAGGCACAGCACGGCGCCAACGCCGAACTGGCAGACAATCGGCCATACTCGCAACATGTTCATGGCACGGTTCTCCTCTAAGAGTTTGAAGTTTCAAGTTTGAAGTTTGAAGAGCGCTCGGCAACTCAGGCTTCACACTTCAAACTCCAGACTTGACACTCCTTTGTCAACATCGCATCTTTCACCGGCCGCCGGTCCTCTGCCGGATCGCGGCCCGGTTCCTCAACTGCTCTCTCAGCCAGTCGGGGCGATTCGTCGTAATGCCGTCCACGCCAAGTCTGACCAGCCGGATCGCTTCGTGCGGGTCGTCCACGGTCCAGACATAGAGTCTCAGCCCGGACGCTTTGACGGCGCGGGCGAATTCCTCATTGACACCGGCGTAGTGGACATCCAGGCCGTCGAGACCCTCGTTCTTCACCCTTTGCACGAGGTTGGGATCGTGGGGAATCCACTCCTCGGTTTCCTTGGTTTTCTCAGTTCCTTTGAGCCAATATGTAGGGACGTCGATCAACTTCTTGGACGCCGCGACCGTCTCCAGGTCGAATCCGATGATGACGATCCGGGACATTTTGCCGCTCTCGACCACGAGCCGCCGGAGCAAAGGCAATATCTCCTTTCCGCACTTGATCTCAATGTAGAGCTTCTGCGCGGGAGGGATCGTCGCGATCACCTCGGCCAGAAACGGGATTCGCTCTCCGGCGAACTCGTATGCCTTGAAGCGTCCCACGTCAAGCTCGCCCAATTCCTGGGAACTGGTTTCTTTGACCTTCAGATCGATCGCGGCGGTGCGCTTCGTCGAGGCATCGTGGATGACGACGATGCGATCATCCTTTGACAGATGCACATCGATCTCTACATCGGCCCCTTGTTTCCAGCCGAGTTTGACCGCCGCCATGGTGTTCTCCGGCGCCAGGTACGACGCCCCGCGATGGGCGATGATTTCGACGGACCTCCCACATCCCGATACACAGAAGATAGACATCCAGAACAATCCTCGGATACCAGCCTGTTTCATCCCGGGCACTCGTTCAAACACAGGGACCAACATTCGTGACATCGCGGCCGGTGGCTATGCTATCCTCTTGGCCATCCGAGTTCAAGACTTATACCGGGTACTGGGCCCGCACGATGCGCCCAGGTTTCGTGGCCTGTGCAGGTCGTGCGTCCCGGCACGACGTCTTCAGGCGAGCGCGGATGCTTGCCCTACAGAAGCCGCAGGCGTCGCCGCTGTATCCCGCCCGCACCCGCGGACTCAACGCGGGAGGGAGACTGGTTGCGTTGTTCGCGGACCCGTGCTAAACTGCCTTCGAACGGAACAATGGGTCAGGAGTAAGGAGAAGACCATGTACATTGTCCACGTGCACGTGCATGTCAAGGCGGACCAGGTGGAGGCGTTCCGGGCCGCAACCATCGAGAACGCCAGGCAGAGTGTCCGGGAGCCGGGGATCGCCCGGTTTGACGTCATCCAGCAGCAGGATGACCCGACGCGGTTCATCCTCGTGGAGGTCTACCGCACACCGGATGACCCGGCCCGACACAAGGAGACGGCCCACTACCAAAAATGGCGCTACGGCGTCGAGAACATGATGGCCGAGCCCCGCACGAGCGTGAAATACTCCGACGTGTTCCCGGACGAGAAGGGCTGGCAGTACGCCGGCGTTTCGTCGGTCTGATTCCCATCGCAGGACGAAATTGCCTGCCCGCCGGTGCTTGAGCGGGCGCGCTGCCGGTAAGGGCACAAGCGGATGAGCCGCGACATGAAATTCGAATTCTCTACTGCCCGCAGGATTGTGTTCGGGCCGGGGGTGGCCGGACAAATCCCGGACCTGGTCGCCGGGCTTGGAAAACGTGCGTTCCTCGTGTTGGGCGGCACGCCGGAGCGGTTCCACAGCATTGTCGATCAGATTGCCTCCCGCGGCGTTGCATCGGAGAGCTTCAGCATCCGTGGCGAGCCGACGACAGTGGCGGTTCAGAAGGCCGTTCTGGCCGCTCGCCAGACGGCCGCCGAAGTGGTTGTCGCCATCGGTGGCGGCAGTGTCCTGGACACAGGCAAGGCCGTCGCCGCGCTGCTGACAAACGAAGGCGCGCTGTCGGACTACCTCGAAGTGGTCGGCAAAGGTCTGCCTCTGCGAGACGCGGCAGCGCCCTGTATTGCCGTGCCGACGACGGCCGGGACCGGGGCCGAAGTGACGTACAACGCCGTGCTGTCCGTGCCCGAGCAGCATGTGAAAGTCAGCATACGAAGTCCGCTCATGCTCCCCCGCTACGCCGTCGTTGACCCGCTCCTGACGCACTCGATGCCCCCCGCGCTGACCGCCAGTACCGGCTTGGATGCCCTCACCCAGCTGATCGAGGCCTTCGTCTCCAACAAGGCCAATCCACTGACGGACGGCGCCTGCCGCGAGGGTTTGATGCGCGCCGGCCGGTCCTTGCGCCGCGCGTTCGAGGAGGGCGGCGACGCCGAGGCCCGTGAGAACATGTCGCTGGCGAGCCTCTTCAGCGGCATAGCGCTGGCCAATGCGAAACTCGGCGCCGTGCACGGTTTCGCCGGACCGCTGGGCGGCACGACGGACGCCCCGCACGGCGTCATCTGCGGCAAGCTGCTACCCTATGTCATGCAGGCCAACGTGCAAGCATTGCAGACTCGCGCGCCCGACTCGCTGGCCCTGGCGCGCTTCGACGAAATCGGCCGAATCCTGACCGGCACAAGCGCAGCCGCGGCGTCTGACGCCGTCTCCTGGATCGAAGCACTCTGTACCGTCTTGGGCCTGCCCGGTCTGCGCCGGTACGGCCTTCGCGAAGACGACTTTCCGGCCGGGGTGGAAAAAGCGCGAAGGGCCAGCAGCATGAAGGGCAACCCCATTGAGCTGCGCGACGACGAACTCCTCCACATCCTGCGGCAAGCCATCGATTGACACAACTACACCCCACATTTGCCTGCACCATGCGGGTAGCGGAGTGACAGCGGCAAGCGCCAGCCTGCCGACGGTCTTGTTGCGGGCCTGGGCTCCCAAGGAAACGCCTTACGGCGTCACTACGAACAAGGGCGCTTCCATAAGATGCGTGCTCATCGTGTGGCGTTGGGTTTGGCGACTTCCCGGAACGGCACTTCGACCTGTTTGCTGTCCACGAAGACGACAACAGTCCCGCGGCTCTTGCGCACGCGCTCCACGATGCCCTCGCGCTTGAAAGGAACGACGTAGACGCTGTCGCC
>CAYFUB010000062.1:0-3373 GCA_964346195.1 uncultured Pirellulales bacterium | reverse complement strand
ATCGGTCTCTACGGCTTGATGGCGTACAACGTGGCACGCCGCACGAACGAGATTGGCGTGCGCATGGCGCTGGGTGCGACGGGCCGCAACATCGGCGGACCGATCCTGCGCGAAGCGTTACTGCTGGCCGGCATTGGCGTGGCAATCGGCATCCCGGTGGTCCTTGGCCTTGGCCGCATCGTCAGAAGCCGGCTCTACGGTGTGGCCCCGACCGATCCGGTCGCCATCGCGGGTGCGGGCGCTCTGCTGATTGCGGTGGCCGCCCTGGCCGCGTGGCTCCCGGCCCGCCGGGCGGCCCGGATCGACCCGATGGAGGCGTTGCGATATGAATAGGGTTGGAATGATGGAGTATTGGAATAGTGGACCGGTGGGTGGAAAAGGCGATGCTCCTACAACGTTCCATCATTCCACCATTCCGGTACTCCGGCTGGTGTTTGGAGTTATAGCATGACGACCTTGTGGCAAGACGTTCGGTATGGCCTCCGGATGCTGGCGAAGAATCCCGGCTTCACCGCAGTCGTGGTTGGGGTTCTGGCGGTGGGCATCGGCGCGAATACGGCGGTCTTCAGTGTGGTGAATGCCGTTCTGCTGCGACCCCTGCCGTACCGGGAGCCGGACCGCCTCGTCAATCTTCTCCAACAATGGAAAGGGGGAGCCGAGACCAACATATCACCGAAACGGTTCGCCTATTGGCGCGAACACAACGAGGTGTTCGAGCAAATCGCCGCCACGGGTCTTCGTCAGGTGTACCTCACCGGACTGGATCGCCCGCAGAGTATCCTGGCGGATACCGTCTCTCCATGCCTCTTCTCTTTGCTGGGCGTCAGGCCCATGCTGGGGCGGACGTTCGCGCCGGAAGAGGAGAAGCTGGGCAACGATCGCGTGGTGGTTCTCAGTCATGCATTCTGGCAGGAACAATACGGGAGCGACCCGAACGTGATTGGCAGCACCATGGTGCTGGATGGCGAGCAGCACACCATCGTCGGCGTCATGGGGCCCGATTTCCGACACAACCGGTCGTTTTGCCTGCCCTTGGTCGTCGAGAAGAGCTATGCGGTGATGTCGATTGCGCGACTCAAGAAAGGTGTGACGCTGGCGCAGGCCCGCGCCAACATGGCTCTCGTCTCGCGCCAGCATGAGGAGGTTGACCCCAAGTTCAGCGCCGGGTATGCGGCGACGGTTCACCGGTACCTCGACGACTACTTCGGCGACCATCGCAGGACTCTCCTGCTACTGCTTGGGTCCGCCGCGTTTGTGCTGCTGATTGCCTGCAGCAACGTGGCGAACCTGCTGTTGGCCCGTGCCACGCTGCGGCACCGGGAGATCGGCGTTCGCCTGGCCCTGGGGGCCGCGCGGGGCCGGGTCATGCGCCAGGTGCTGACGGAGAGCGTCATTCTGAGCGCCGCGGGTGGACTGCTGGGGCTGCTGGTAACCTGGTGGACCGTGCGGGGATTGGTGGGACTGTGCCCGGTTTACATCCCACGCATCGGCCAGACGCGGGTGGACCTGACCGTGCTGGCGTTCACGCTGGGTCTTTCGATGACCACCGGTCTACTGTTCGGTCTGATGCCCGCCTGGAGGACGGCGGATGTTCGTCTGGGGCAGGTCCTGAAGGAGGGACAGGCGCGCTCTTCGACCGGCCGGGGCTGGCAACGCCTGCGTGACGGCCTGGTGGTGTCCCAGATCGGGATCGCGCTGATACTGCTCATGGGTGCGGCCCTGCTAATTCGGACCCTGATGGCCCTGTACAGGGTGGACCTGGGCTTTCAACCCCAGAACGTGCTGGTCATGGATGTCGAACTGCCACAGATGAAATACCCGGAGTCCCAGCAGCAGAAGGCGTTCTTTGACCAGCTTCTGCAGAACATCCGAACCGTCCCGGGCGTTCGCTCGGCGGCGTTGGTCCCGGTGAAGGTGAGCTTGGCTAGAGGGGGTTCTGCCACGCACATTTCCGTCGGCTCGCCCGCCACCAGCCCCGAAGAGAGGTTTGAAGTGACGGGAAAGCGAGTGGGCCGTGATTTCTTCGAGACCATGGGGATGCGGATCCTGCGCGGCCGTACGTTCACGGAGCAGGACGTGCAAGCGGAAGCCACTATTGAGTCACAGAACCTCATCATTGACGAAGCCCTGGCCCGCAAGTACTTCCCTGACACAGATCCTATCGGGCAGCACATCTATCGCGGCGAGAAACAGAGCGGCACCGTGGTAGGGGTCGTCTCGACCATCAAAGATTTTACGGAACTGGCGCCCACTCGTGGCGTGTTGTATCAACTTATGTCACAATGGTACTTCTACCACATGGAAATTGCGATCAAGACCGAGGGCGAGCCGATGCGCCTGGCCGACGCCCTGCGGGCCCAGGTCCAGGCACTGGACAAGGATCAGACCTGCCAGTTGTCGACTCTGGAGCGCAGGTTGGCCACGATGCTGGGGCCGCGCCGCTTCACCACGGTTCTCCTGGGCGTCTATGCCGGCACAGCCCTGTTCATCGCCTGCGCCGGTATCTATGGCTTGCTCCAGTACACGGTGGCCCACCAGGGGCATGAGATCGGGATCCGCATGGCGCTCGGCGCCCGGAACAGGGATGTGTTGAAAGCGATTCTGAAACAAGGATTGGTGCTCACGTTCATCGGAGTAGCGGTCGGTCTGGCCGGCACGCTGATCCTGACACGCGTGCTATCCAGTCTCCTTTATGACATTCGGGCCACAGACCCAGCGACATTTGTCTGCGTATCGCTGGTCCTGGTCGGAGTGGCCCTGGTGGCAAGCGGCGTGCCTGCCTGGCGGGCCGCCCGAACCAATCCGATGGCGGCGCTGCGCTACGAATAATTAGGAAGGAGTACAGAATACTGGTGGAGTCATAATATGAGAACACTAATCAACGACATCAAATACGGCATCAGACAACTTATCAAGAGCCCCGGCTTTACAGTCGTGGCGGTCTTGACGCTGGCGCTCGGCATCGGGGCCAACACAGCCTTTTTCGGGGTTCTCAATACCACACTTTTACGTCCTCTGCCGTATCCACAGTCAGGACAGCTCGTCCACATACAGGAGCGCCACATCAAGTCCAACAGGGGCACGTCGGTATCCTATCCTAACTTCGTCGATTGGAAACGCATGCAGACGTCTTTTACGGCCCTGACGATCTACCGTCCCGACTCTACGCTCAACCTCAAGACCGAAACGGGCACGGAGCGCGTGCCCACTGCGCAGGTCGACCATGACTTTCTGAAGGTGCTTGGTTATCACCCCATGCTCGGGCGCGATTTCACCGCCGAGGACGACCGGACCGGCGCTCCACTGGCCGTGCTCATGACACACGGCGCATGGTCGAGACGCTTCAACAGCGATCCGGGAGTTTTGGGCCGCA
>CAYFUB010000061.1:0-16771 GCA_964346195.1 uncultured Pirellulales bacterium | reverse complement strand
GTACCTGACACGGTGCCCGGAATCGCTGACGAAGTGTCCACCCACGGCCACCCAATGCCAGGTGGTTCAAACGCAATGTCCGGCCGTGGAGACCGAGTGTCCCACCACGAAAACCCTATGTCCGCCGGTGGAGACAAAGTGCCCTGCCGTGGAAACGGAATGCCCGACAGCCTCAACGCAATGCCCGGTTGTAGAAACCCAATGCCCGAGGTGCGTACCAGGGACCCCGAATTCAGGTATTGCCGAAAAGGCCGTGACCGGCGCTCAGTGTCCTGCGGTGGAGACTGCCTGCCTGACTATCGGTGATTACCTGAGGATCGCGCAGGCAACGGAGTAACATCAAACATCCACCGCCGCATACCAACGGCGCCGGCCAGCTTTCCCGTTGCATCAGATGGCCGCGGCGGCAATAATGGGTGAGTGCATCATCCTGACGTTGGACAAGTTGGACCGGCCGATAGAGCTAGTCACAAGACCCTTGGTGCCGTAACGGCCGCAATGGCAGGTTTGGCCGCCGCCTGGATCGCGGCCGGATCGACGGGTCTAGTCGCGCACCCTTTGCGACGGATGTTAGTCGTTCTGCTCCTTGGGGCGGCCGTCCTCACACAGCGTCCCGCACGCGGCCCGCGACCTGGAACCATTCTTTCGCTCCTGGTGTTCGTTTTCGGCACGGTTGCGTACATGGTTGCCTCCGGCCTGACGGTCGCAAACGTGATGGCGCCCGCGCTGATCCTCGTCTTTCTCGCATTCGCTTCGACCGGGCACAGAAGGAACATCCTGCTGGTGTCGTCCACGGCTGTGGCTGTGTTTGGTCTGTATCGCTTCACCATCACATCCGTACCCTGGCTCTGGCTGGGCGCTGATTTCATCGGCACAAACCTGGGCCGTGCGGCCGGTCTAACGGCCGGCAAGCCGGTGCGAGTCGGCGCGACGTTCGCGGGTCTCGATTTCCTGGTCCTCACGACCGCCGTCTGGGGTCTCTACCTGCCGTTCACGAAGCCGCCGCGAGTTGCCCGGGCACTCTACGGCTGCGCGGCAATCCTCGGTGGCCACTGGCTCTATCTGGTCTTGTTGTCATACGTCCCGGATTTGCCGGCGACCGTGCCCTTGTCGGCCGATGGCGCCGCCAGTCCGAGAGCAATCGTGCGATTTCTCCATCAGGCAGTGCCGTGGAATCTCCCGGTCGTCGCCTGCAGCATTCACCTGCTCGTCGTCGCCGCCATGTTTCGCTGGTCGGCGCGGATACGTGACGATGAAGAACATGTCCGGACCGTGCAAACAAGCGGCGGGCGAAAATCCGCCCCACGCTTGCGGCACGCTCGTCTTGCCGTCGAGGCCGCAGCCATCGTTGTGGCGCTATTGTTGCCTGTCATCGCCGTGCTCTATCCCCATACGCTGAGTCTGACGGGCAAGAAGGTCATCTTCTACGAGAAGGGTTTTCTCAATTGGCTTAAGCCGACACACGGCTCCTACGGCAGACTGTCGAGCGGCATGTACGGCATGCTTCCCGTCTTCATTGAGAGCCTGGGGGCCAAAGCCCTGGTCTCGACCGACCTGTCCGATAACGATTTGAAAGACGCCGATGTCCTGGTGCTGATCTTCCCGGACGACCCGTGGGAGCAAAGCCAGTTGGAGCGGATTCACGATTTCGTCCGGCGCGGCGGCTCGCTGCTCGTACTCGGGGAACACACCACCGGCGATGAGAACGGCAACAACCGCTTCAATGAAGTCCTGGCCCCTACGGGCCTGCGCGTGGTGTTCGATTCGGCCACCTTCGCTGTTGGCGGCTGGCTCCATTCGTATGAGGCGCTCAGTCATCCCATCACGGCGGGCATCGCCGACGACCGGAACCAGTTCGGCATCGTCATCGGGGCCTCGCTGACGGCCCGCTGGCCCGCTCGGCCGATTATCGTCGGCCGCTGGGGCTGGTCCGACTTCGGAGACGAAGCCAGTTCCCGAGCCATGATGGGCAACGACCGCTACGACTCCGGCGAGAAGCTGGGCGACCTGGTCCTGGCGGCCGAACAACCTCTGGGAAACGGCCGCATCGTCGCCCTCGGTGACACTTCCGGCCTGACCAATGCCATCAATGTTTCATCCTACCTTTTCACCTCCCGCCTGTTTGCCTATCTGGCCGGCAGCCGGGCGCATGGAGCATTGCGGCAGTCGATGGCCCTGTTGGGAACTGCTCTGCTCGTCGGCCTGCTCTGCTATCGACCGACCCCGCGCAAGGCCGCGTTTGTCACGCTGGGCCTGACCATGTCCCTGGCCGCGTGCGCCATGGTGAACCAGAGGGGCACAGCTCTGTTGCCCGATGGCCGCCGGCAGAACCCGAACAATCTGGCATACATCGACGCCTCGCATATCGCGGCGTGCAGCAGCGAATCCTGGCGGCCGGACGGGATCGGAGGACTCGCCCTGACGCTCATGCGCAACGGCTACCTGACCCTGGCACTGCCCGAGTTGACGTCGGAACGCCTCGAACGGGCGGGACTGCTCGTTATGATTGCCCCGTCACGCTCGTTCGCACGGGCCGAGGTCGAAGCCGTCAAGAGTTTTGTGGACCGCGGCGGCATCCTCATCATCACGGCAGGACACGACGAAGTCGGACCCATCGAGCCACTGCTGAGTGCATTCGATTTGCGGGTGGGACTAACACATGACAAGTCTCTCGAGCCGGAACCCATGGGGCATTTCAAAGCACCCTACCTCGAGTCCGAGAGCAGACGCGTCTATGTGCGTTTCCACGCCGCCTGGCCGGTGGCCTGCGACGACCCAGCCGCCCATGTGATGGCCTACGGCAAGGGCAATCGGCCCGTGATGGTGATGCGCCGTTTCGGGACGGGAAAGGTGCTCCTGATTGGCGACACGTGCTTCGCGATGAACAAGAACCTGGAATGGGAAAACGGGGCGCCCTTCGAGGGCTTGCGCGAGAACGCCGATTTCTGGCGCTGGCTTCTGACCGTGCTGCGCGACCAGCCGATGTGGGTGCCGCCTGCGCTGAGCGACGGCGCAGCCGGCACCGCGCCGGGCCAGGCAAACGAGGAGGCGCAACCATGAAGCGGGCATGGATCGGATTGGCCTTGCTGAGTGCCTCCTGGCTGTTCGGGCGCAGCTACTATCGGGATGCCGACTGGGTCGTGTGGGCAGTGCTCGTCGCGGCGGGCACACTGCTGCTGAGCGGCCTCGACCTCCGCATGCCCACCCGGCGCGCGTTGACGGCTGCGGCGGCCCTGACCGTCCCGGCCGTCATATTGGCCCCCTGGCCCCATCGCGCCGCGGGGTTGCTTGTCCTGATCGGGGCTCTGCTCTGTATCGCCCCGGTCCCCCGCCGGTGGCCGGGCGCGCTGGGAATCGGAGCCGTGGCGGCCGGTACGGTCCTGGTCGTGCAGTCGCTGGCGATGCTCGCCTATGAGAGTGTCACCGCGCGATCGCATGAGCTGCCGCGGCTGGCGGCTTACCTGCCCTATGGCATCGCGCGACTGCTCGGCATCGATGCGGCCTTCGACGGCACGACCTTGGCCCTGCACTCGATGCGCCGGGTACACTATCTGGGCACGACCTGGGAATCGCTGCTGGACCCCGCCACCTGGTGCTTTCTGCTCGGCGGCATCGCCCTGATGTTTTTGCGTGCGTCCGGCCCAGCGCAGGACAAGCGGTCACTGAACCCGTGGGAACCCGTGGCGGCGCTGGTCTTGTCGGTGGTTCTGTGGTTGCCGGCCCGCGCCGCCCTGCTGATCGCGATATTCATGCACCGCGTCCTGCGGACCGCCTACGACGCACCGCTGGTCCTGATGAGCCAGTTCTGGGACCCCTGGGTCCATCTGCTCCTGCTGGCGGGACCGGTCCTGCTGGCGCTGCGACTCGTCCACGTCCGGCCGGCAGCGCCGGCCGATCCGGTCGCCGTGACGGGCGCGGAGCTTTGGAAACGGGCGGCGGTCGGCGCCCTGGCCGCGGCCGGCGTGCTGGCGCTGTGCTTCGCAGTGCTCTGGGACCCATCCGGCCCACGCAACCAGGGTCGTATTCTGGTCGACGAATACCACTCGACCTGGGAACGGACCGACCGGCCCTACGACCCCAACTGGTACGGCCAAGAATCCGGATACAACTATGCGTGTATCTATGACTACTGCGGACGGTACTATGAGATGGGCCGCCTTGAGACGCCCATCGATGTTAATGCACTCGCGGCGTGCGACGTTCTCATACTCAAGACGCCGACGGCCCGCTACCAGCCCGAGGAGATCGCCGCCCTCGAACGCTTCGTGAAGGCCGGTGGCGGCCTGCTGCTCGTCGGCGAGCATACCAACGTCTTCAACACGGGGACGTACCTGAACGATATCGCGACGCATTTCGGCTGTCGCTTCCGCTACGACTGTCTCTTCGACATCGACGGCGTCTTCAGACAACTCTATCGGCCGCCCCTTGTGCCGCACCCGATCGTTCAACACATGCCGCCGATGGATTTTGCGGTCTCGTGCTCCATCGAGCCGCGGCGCGGCGCCGGCCGGCCGGTCATCCGTTCGACGGGCCTGAGGAGTCTACCCGCCGACTATCACGCGAGCAACTTCTATCCGCAGGTCGAAGACCGCGCGGAGGCCCGCTACGGCGCCTTCATTCAACTTTGGACCACGCGACGGGGCGCCGGCCGGGTCGCGGCGTTCACGGATTCCACCATCTTCTCGAACTTCTCGACCTTCGAGCCGGGCAAGGCCGAATTGATGCTCGGCATGTTGGAGTGGCTGAACCATCGCAATGCTCGCCTGGACGCGCGTCCAGCGCTGTTCGTCCTCGGCGTACTGCTTCTGGCCGGTGCACTGGTGCTCCGGAGAAAGCACGCCGTGCCCTGGCTGGTGTTGCTCGGGGCAGTCCTGTTCGGCTGGAGCCTCGCGGTCGTGACCGTCCGAGCGGCGCACCAGAAGGCGAACCCGCCGATTCAACCGGTGCGTCCCTACACCCACGTCGTCATCGACCGCACCGTATGCGATGCGTTGCTTTCCACCAGCGGCTTCATCGGGGGCGAGGCGAACGGCTTCGGGATTTTCGAGCGGTGGATCCTGCGGCTCGGCTGGTTCACGTCCCGCCGGCAAGGGGATGACGTGTTCGCCGGGGACCTGCTCGTATTCACGTATCCGCATCTGCCGGTCGGCCGGGAGTTCCGCACCGCCCTGAGCGATTATGTCGCCGCCGGCGGCAAGGTGCTCATCCTCGACTCGCCCGCGAATACGGCCTCGACGGCGAATCTGTTGCTGCATCCCTTCGGGCTCAGCGTCGAGCACGCCACACAGGTGAACGGCACGCTGGCCGTACCGGCCGGCTGGCCGGCGGTAACCGTCGATTCGGCCTGCGATGTCAAAGGCGGAACGCCCTTCATTCACATCGGCACCACGCCCGTGGCCGCGACCGTCGAGCACGGCCGGGGCACCGTGACGGTCATCGGCTTTGCCTCGCGATTCTCGGACCGCCAGATGGGAGTCACAGGCGACGTGGTCCCCGATGCGCAATTGCGCAATGTCTTCGAGCTCGAATTCTCCCTCCTGCGATCACTGCTGCCGCAAGCCGCACCGTGATTATCGTCGCTGAGCCAGATAGGCAGCGATATGCGGCAGATGCGGCTGCGCAAGTGCCTCGGAGGGACTGAGCCAGCCCGCCCAGACGATCTCCCGGCCGACGACACGCGCAACCGGCGCTTGGTCAATCGGCGCCTCCCAGATATCCACCGTATCCTCGCGGGACTCAAACGTCAGCGTGCCGGTCCAGGCACGTCGGAGAACATGGTCCGGCAGGTCGATACCGAGTTCTTCGCGAAGCTCCCGCCGGGCGGCCTGCTCAGACGACTCGCCCTGGCGAACAAAGCCGCCGGGCAGCGAACAGCAATTCCGATAGCTCGTGCGAACCATCAGGACTCTGCCCTCATGCCAAAGGGCAATCACGGCGCCATGCGTTCGCGGCCGGCGCAGGAACCACCAGGCCCGCAGCATGAGGTACCCCGCGCGATACCCCCAACGCACCACGGTATTCAGGCTCTCGCTCATGCACTACCTCATGCCATCTTACTCGCAAACCGCGCTCTCACTACAGGCCCTCTATTGATCCTCAGACATTCTGACCACGCAGGCTTGACTTCCCGGTGGCATCGTCAAGGCCGCAGGCCTTGGCGATGGTTCTTTCGCGCGAACATAACACCATCGCCAAGCTTCGCTTGACGATGCCACCCGGACATTCGCCTTTGTCATCTGAGGCTGAATGGTCTGCCGGCAGCGAGGTTCTGGCGGTCGGACGCGCGTTTTGCTGCGTTCTCACACGTCGCCTCCTGGTTGTGACGTTCGCAGAATCTCCAGGTTTCGCTGAATCAGGTCGATGCGCCGTTGAACGCAGGCCGCCGACCGCAGGGGATCGCGGGGCGTGTGTTTGCAGTAGTCGATCAGCTTCTCAACGGTCGTCGTGGCGACGTGGGAGCGCGTGTCGCTGGAGCCGTAGTAGATGAGGACCTGGCCGTTGTCGCGGGCCACCCAGCCGTTGGAGAACGTGACGTTGGAGACGTCGCCGACCCGCTCTTCGCCTTGCGGAGCCAGCAGGTAGCCCCCGGGCTCGTAGATGACACGGCTCGGGTCATCGAGGGCCGTCATGAAGGCGTACACCACGTAGCGCAGGCCGGCCGCGGTGTTTCGCACGCCGTGGGCCAACTGGAGCCACCCCTGGGCGGTCTTGATCGGCGCCGGCCCGAGACCATTCTTGACCTCGTTGATCGTATGGTATTTGCGGTCGTGGACGATCTTCTCCTCTCCGAGGACGGCGTGCTTGATGCTGTCCGCCAGCCCCCAACCGATGCCGCCGCCGGAGCCGGCCTCGATAAAACCGTCCTGCGGACGGGTATAAAAGGCGTACTTGCCGCCTACGAACTCGGGGTGCAATACGACGTTGCGCTGCTGTGGCGACATGGTTTTCAGGTCGGGCAAGCGTTCCCAGGTCTTGAGGTCCTTCGTGCGGGCGATGCCGCACTGGGCGACGGCCGAGGACAAGTCGCCGCGCGGGGCCTGGGGGTCCTTGCGTTCCGTGCAGAACAGGCCGTAGATCCAGCCGTCCTCGTGGCGGACCAGACGAATGTCGTACACGTTGACGTCGGGGTCGTCGGTCTGGGGCATGACGACCGGATAATCCCAGAAGCGGAACTGGTCAATGCCGCTCGGGCTTTCGGCAATGGCGAAGAAACTCTTGCGGTCGGCGCCCTCGACTCGGACCGCCAGGTAGATTCGTCTGTCCAGCTCGATGGCCCCGGGATTGAAGGCGCTGTTGATGCCGAGCCGCTCCATCAGGTGAGGGTTGGTCTCGTAGTTCAGGTCGTACCGCCAGAAGACGGGCGTATGCTCGGCCGTCAGGACCGGGTACTTGTAACGGTCGAATACGCCGTTGCCGCCTTCGACGATGCGATTAGGGCGGTTGATGAGAGCTTCGTGCTCGGCAAAGAGCTTCTTCAGACGTTCGTTGAACTGCTCTCGTGTCATGCTCGGTCCTCGTACAATCTGTTGCACCTGTTGGAATTCCCGCACAAGCGGGGTACACGGCAAGAACGTGACAGCCGGCCCGGGTGGCAGCGTCAAGGGGTCCCCAACGCGATACATCGCGTTGGGGGGCCCCATGCGCGGCTTGGCGATGGTCTTCCCGAGATACGATGGCGCCATCGCCAAGGCTTTCAGCCTTGACGCTGCCACCCGTTGCGCGGAGCAAGCCGCGGCCCGGCACGAAGCCAAATAATAAATCGAGAATCATAGATCGCCAATCCGTTTGATGACCTCCAAACAACAACGGGCGTTGTGGTACGGGCCCTTCCAGGCGGAGACTTTGGGCTGGGCCGGGTCGGGGGCGCCGTCCGGCCGGATGCACCAGAACCATTCGCCGTGCTCATGGTCCACCACCCGCTCGGTGATGAACTGCCAGCACCGCACGGCCGCATCGCGAAAACTGAGGCCACCCGTAAGCTGCCAGGCATTATAGAAACCGACAACTGCCTCCGCCTGCGGCCACCATTCTTTGTTGCGGTCGACGATCCGACCCTCCCGGCCTTCATAGAACAGGCCGCCATCCGCATCGAGGCCCTCGACCAGCACGCTTCGCGCCATTTTCGCTGCGAGGTCGCGCACCTCCATGAGCAGGCGTTCGTCGCCCAGAGCCTCAGCGGCCTCACAGAGGAGCCAACTGCCCTCGATATCGTGGCCGAAGGTGTAGCTGTCCGACCTGGGCGTCCAGGCTTCGTCGAAGAAGTGCTGGAAATGGGTCTGTTCCGTGTTGAGGATATGGTAGCGGAACAGGTCGATCAGCTCCCGGAGCCGTCCGGCGAGCGACGCGTCCGGCCATACTCGCAGCAGATTCGTATAGCCCTCCAGGACGTGGAGATGGTTGTTCATCGACTTCTTCTCGTTCATGTCCTTGTCGCTGAGCCGCATATCCGCGCAGGGCCGCCAGTCGCGCGACATGACTTCGAAGTAACCCCCGTGCTGCTCGTCGCGCGCGTGGGCTTCGAGGCGATGAAAAAGGTCGATGGCCTGCTCCAGGGCCCGCCGCACGCGGAACGTGCGATAGTACTCGGCCAGCGCATAGATGCAGAACGCCTGGCCGTAAACCTTCTTCTTGTCGTCGAGCATGACACCGCCGGGGTCAAGCTCCCAGAAATACCCGCTGTGCTCCTCGTCGAAGAAACGTTGGGCCAGGTACTCGTACGCCCGCCGCGCGAGAGCGCGATCCTCGTCGCTCTGCGTATAGCGACAGACCGCCGCAAACGTCCACACGAGCCGCGCGTTGAGGATCAGCCCCTTGGGCGCGTCTTCCTGCACGATGAGGTCGTTGGACATCTGCCCGATGAAGCCACGCCGCCGCTCGTCGACCGTGTGCCGGCGCCAGAACGGCAGGATGTCTTCGAGCAACTCCCGCCGGACACCGGCTATGAATTGTTCGTCATTCAGCGCGGTCATGATCGATCTCGACTCTCGACAACTGCGCCTCCGCCAGAAACTCGATCTTCACGTAATCGCCGTTTGTAGTGACGCCGTGAGGCGTTTCCCCGGATGCCCTTACGGGCACACTACAAACCAGGGCTCTCCAGAAACCATAGGCGTCTCCGCCATGGGTTGCCGTCTGAGTCATCGTCGCTTCCACGGGAGTGAACGCCCGCGCATCCTTCGAGAACAACAGTCGAATGGGAGGCTGGTCGGACTGCGTGAAGAGAAAGACCCGCATCGCCTCGATGCCGCCGGGGGCGCGATAGACGACCGCGCTCTTGCTCCGGCCGGCGAGGCGGTGGCAATCCTCCTTGAACTTGCGCGCCTGATTGTCGACGAACTGGAGATCTCCCTCCTTCAAGAAGATCCGCGCGTCGTTCCACAACTCGTCGACCAGCGTGCGATGCGTGATACGGATGGGGCCCACTACGTTCGAAGGCTCGGAGGAGCCGGCAAGATTGCGGGCGACTACACGATAGTAATACGTCTGGCCCGGCCGGACCGATTCGTCCGCGAAAAGCGGCCGGTACTGGACCTGGGCGTCGGAGATGCCCGTGCCGACCGCCACCCACGGACCGCTCGCCTTCTCCGAGCGCTCCACGTCGTAACCGCTGGCCCCGACGGTACCCTGCCAGGTCACCAGGCCACCCCCGGTGGCGGAGAGCAGGCGCGGCGGCTGCGGCTTCGGTATCGGTGGCGGTGTCAGACCCTGAATCGCAAACGCCCGCTCGCGCACAAGGTGCATCAGCCGGCGCTCATCGTATTTTTCCGCAATCGTGAAGCCGGGCCAGTGATAGGCCTTGAAGTGGTCGCCCCCGTGCGGCTCGTGGTGCCAGTAGAAGCCGCCGTCGCGGGTACGGTACCGCAGGCTCCACAGCAGCGCGCCCGTGAGTTTCTCGTCCCGCACCGTATCCATAACGGCACGGAGCGCGTCCGTGCTGAGAAACCCGAATTCGCCAAGAAAATACGGCTTGCGGCCGCGCGCCATTCGGGCACTTTCGACCACGTGGCCAATCATGGCCCGCGGGTCCTTTTCGTAGTGATGGGTCTGGACGAAGTCGATGTTCGGATCGTCGAGTGAGGACTGAAGCAATGTCTCACGATGCGTGCCGTCGAGGACCAAGTGTTGCGAGTCCAGGCTCTTGATGTACGCGGCGATTTGCCTCGTCCATTCGGGCGGGCTGTGCAGCTCGTTGCCGGTCTCCCACGCGAGAATCGCCTTGTCGTCGCGATATCGCACGCCGGTGACGGTGTTCACGCGATTGATGACGAACCTGACGATTCCTTTATAGTCCTCGATCACCTGCCGATCAGTCCAGAACTCCTCGGACTTCCTGCCGCGAAAGCCCGCCAGCTCCGTCGTGCCGCCCCACCAGCTCCACTGATCCACGAACGGGATGATCAATCGCACCCGGTGCCGGTGGGCGGCGGCAATCACCTGGTCGAGTACCTGGAACGCCTCCTCGTTGAACTGCCCCGGACCGAGGATGTACCGCGGCAGGTCGGGCGGGTCGCCGGCCTTCCTCACCGAGAGCGTGTACGTGCGAACGACCTGTCCGCCCATCTGCTCGATCGTTCCCAGCGCGTCGTCGATCTCAAAGAGATCGGGCAGCCGAAACGGCATGCCCTGCTCGAAACGCATGTCGTCCTCGACGTAGTGCAGGTTCGGAATGTTGAACGAGAGGAAGCGAAACTCGCGGTCCCCGTCTTTCAGAACGTCCCCATCCCGCCGGATGAAATTCTCGAATCCTTGCCCGGCGGCCCCGCGGGCCGCGCATGTCAGGGACACGGCCATAACCGCAGCGCATCCGACCACGAAACGAATCGCCCGAGAGTCCTCACGGGACCATTCCGAAAACATGCGTCACTCCTTCCTGCGGGGCGGGCTGTGCCCACCTTCCATATTGAACTCCGAGCCACCCGCCATCCAAGATACAGCGGAACTTGCCTGCCATCTTAATCGGTGACGGCTTCCAGTTCCCCGCCGGCAACCTCCGGGCCGGCGGGCTCGGTGACGGCCTCTTTGCCCAGCAGGTCGTACCAGTTCTTCTTGAGAATCCACGATGTCACTGCGATGATGCCGACCGCGACCGCCGCTCCCGACCAGTTCAGCAGGATCACATACATTGGCAACAGCACCAAGGACGTTTGCCATATCGTGCCGATGACGACATTGGACATGTCGCGGCCGAAGCCGCGATTCTCCTGAAAAGCGGGGTCCAGGGCGACGACCTTGTCGCGAATCGGTCCCCAGAAGCCCCACGGCCGAACGCTGCGGTAGAACGAGATCAGCGTCTTCTCATCCGTCGGCTTACTGGCGTACGTGCCGATCAGGCAGCCGATGAGCGACAACACGAACAGCACCGGGAACCAGTACAGTGCCAAGGTATTCTGCATAAGCTCGGCCACACGGTATACTCCCGAGGATGGCTCCAGGCGGATCAGGTCGGCAAGAATCTTGGCCTTCGGGAAGATCAAGGCCGGGGCCAGACCGGCCACCATGCCCCAGAAGTAGCCATGGCCGTTGAACCGCCACCAGTACCACTTGAGCATGTTCGCCGCCACGTAGCCGCCGTAAAGTCCCGAAACGATCCATTGCAACAGGCTGTTGACATCTTGCGCGAAGATGCCCAGCACAACCGACACTGCGACGATGATCACGCCCACCGTGTAGTTGATAAGCGCGACCCGGCGGTTGCCCGCCTCGGGCTGGATGTACTTGAGGTACAAGTCGTTGACGATGTACGCCTGGGCGGCGTTCAGGGTGCCGGAGAAGGTGCCGAGGAACGCGGCGAGCAGGCCCGCCAGCAGGCAGCCCATCACGCCCACCGGCGCGAATTCGCTGATGGCCGAGGGCAGGATCTGCTCGAAGTCAACCCGGCCCGCGACAATCAGATTCAACCTGTCATAGTACAGAAGCCCCAGCACCGCGAAGCCGACCACCATGAGATACCGCACGGGAAAGAGCACGACCGAAACAAAGCCGCTCATCATGGCGGCTTCGCGCGGGCTGCGCGTCGCCAGAACCTTCTGCATATCGTAATTGGGCGCCGGCCCAGCGGCGCTGGCCCCGATGCCCTTGAACAGCATCAGCATCATGATGATGGTGAACCACGAGAACTGGTCGCCGGCGATCTTGTTGTTGACGTCGTCGATGATCCCGGTCCAATCGAGACCGAGCCTCCAGCCGAAGAAAGGATTGTGCCAGCCCTCGGGCACAGCCAGCGCATGCGAAGAAAGCTCGCGCATGGCAATCCCGCCGATAACCACGGCTGAGACGGTCATGATGAGGTACTGCACCAGGTCGGCCAGCACGATGCTCCGCATGCCCCCCAGAATCGTGTAGAAGACCGCGACGATGGTGAAGGCGATGCCGTACACGTGCGGCACGTACTGCGCCGGGACCTCGAAGGGGACATAGGCCGAGACCGTCTCCCAGGGGATGAAGATCTGGATGAACTTGCCCAGGCCGATGAAGCCGTACGCCATGAAACCCAGACAGCCGACGATGGCGAAGACCACGACGATGGTGTGCGACAACTGCGCCCCGAGCCCCCGTCCGAAGCGGGTTCCGATCCACTGGGCGCCGGTGGTGACGTTCGACCGCCGCAGCCACATCGACAGGTAAACCATCAGGAAGATCTGGTTGAACGTGGGCCACAGCCACGGCAGCCAGACGCTCTTGAGCCCGTAGACGAACATGATCGTCACCAGCCACATCGTGCCGGAGATATCGAACATGCCCGACGCGTTGGACAGGCCCAGAAGGTACCAGGGCAGTTCCTTGCCCCCCAGCAGATAGGAGTTGAGATTCCTGGACGCCCGGCGGCTCAAGACGACCCCGATCAGGCTGACGGACAGCAGGTAGGCCACGACAATGGCGATATCGATCCCGTGCAGTTTCATCCGAAGGCCCCTACAAGCAGTCCTCAGTCGTCGGCCGCCGACCGTTCGTCGCAGGTCGATGGGAATCGCTCCTGCCGATAACCTTCGCCCGACGACTAACGATCCCAGTGATACCGGTTTCGTCGCCCTGCGTCAACAATGCAAGCTGAGCGTTCGGCCCGCACGGGTCTCTGTGCTCATTGGGAATCGCCACGATTGAGCGACGCGAACCGGACACAGACCGGGCTGGCGACGGAGACCTTGTGGCCCGTCGGTTCCAGGGCGCCGGTCTGGCGGTCGATGCGCAAAACGACCACGCTGTCGCCGCCCTGGTTGGCAACAAGGCAGAAGCTGCCGGTCGGGTCGATATTGAAATTGCGCGGCGTCTTGACGCCGGCGGTCTCGTGCTCGACGAAAGTGAGCGTCCCTTGGGCCGGATCGATGCGGTAGACCACGATGCTGTCGTGCCCCCGGTTCGAGCCATAAAGAAAGCGCCCGCTCGGATGCACGCGCACCTCGGCACAAGTATTCGACCCGGCGTATCCCGCCGGAAGCGTCGTAATGGTCTGGACCTCCGTCAAAGTCCCCGCAACCGAGTCATAGGCGAAAACGGTCATCGTACAGTCCAGTTCGTTGATCACATAGGCATGCTTCCCATCGGGGTGGAATGCGAAATGCCGCGGTCCCGCCCCGGGCTTGACCGGTGCGAAGGGCGGCTGATTCGCAACGAGGGTCCCCTTCCCGGTGTCCAGCCGGTAAATCATGATCTTATCGATTCCCAGGTCCGCGACGAAGGCAAAGCGGTCGTTCGGGCTGACGTTGATCGAATGGGCATGGGGCCCCTTCTGCCGCGCGGGATTGACGCTGGAACCCTCGTGCTGCACGCGGCCGCTTGGTTCGGCGAGCCTGCCGTCCGATTCGACCGGAATCACCGAGGCGCTCCCGCTGCCATAGTTGGCGACCAGCACGTTCCGGCCTGCGTGGTCGATGCTGACATGACACGGCCCCGCACCCCCCGAGGGACGCCGGTTGAGTAACTTCAGATCTCCGGTGTCCGCGTCGACGGCATAGGCACTGACGCTCCCCTCCCCGCCGACCTCACTGACAGCGTACAGGAACCTGCCGTTGGGATGAATTTCGAGAAACGACGGATGTCTCGCTTCCGCGGCCAGGACCGGGTCGGAGAGTCGCCCCGTTTCGAGGTTAAGCACGCTGCTGTAGATGCCTTTGCTGGAGTTCTCGCCCCGCGTATAGGTCCCCACATAGACACGCAGTGACTCAGCGGAAGCTGCCGACAACGCCACTAACGAAAAAGCCATGCCAACGAAAATGTTCAGGCCCATATACAAACCTCCTGGAAGCAATATTCAAAGTCGGTGCTTCATACTACCGTCAAGGACGCGCCCGTTCAAGCCATGTTCCGCCGTTCGGTGCGCTGGTGCGCGAGCACGTGTCGTGGTGGGACATCCGCCCTTTATCTTTATGGCGTATTCGCGCCGCGGCCGCCGGAACTCGCCCACTGGGGCTGGAGCCCCTCGAACATCATGGGACTAGTCAAGGTGTATCGCGCCACGGGCGAGCCGAAATACCTGGAACTGGGCGGCACCTTGTCGATATGCGCGGCTCCGCGCCCGGCGGCGGCTCCCTGGAAACCCGACTGCCGGCCGGGCACGTACGCCCAAGTGCGCCGATGGTGGGGACCACAAGACACAATCCGCCCGGAAATCCCCATGCCGGTACGACTCCTGGCAGAACACCCACAGCCCGGCCTTCGGCCGGAACCGGTTGCATTTATCGCTTTACGGGCTACCAGCAGGACATGTGGGGCGCGCCCGCACCGGCTTCTCCCCACCGGCGCCCGGAAAGCGATAAACGCCCTCCGGCCTCTGCCGTATGATTCATCCAGGCAATGACTTATGGGGTGTCAGCGCGATTATCTGGAAACGATTTTCAGTTGTTGCGGGTTAGCAGCGCAGATCGAGGACCTGCGCGGCAAAGTGGCGGTGATGCGCGGGCCCATCGTCTACCGTGCAGATTTCCCTGAGGCCCGGGACGGCGCGCACATCTGGCGGGACGGCGTATTCCTCGTCGCCGGCGTTCCTTCTCGGCCGGCGTCCAGGAAAGACTTTCTCGGCGGGGCGGTCGTTCTCGAAGGGAAAGCCCTCACCGCCAGAGGATGCGAGAAATTCCTCGCTCCGAATCAGGATGTGCCGCGTCCACAGGCGCGCGTTGACGGGACGAAACGGCTCTATACGCCGCTGACAAGTGCCGAGAGCGTGCAGCTCCCGGACCGCGAAGTCATCGACATCACGTTGATTCCGCACTACGCCTGGGTCGATCGCGGCGCGGCCTGTATGGCCGTGTGGCTCCCTCTTGCCCAGTGGAGCGGGTCCGACCTGAACGACCCCGACCCCGAATGACCGCGCCCGCCCTTGCCGTACGGTCTTGTTTGTGGTAGAGTCGTCATACGAGAGAATTCGTTCAGGAGGTTGATATGGGCTCGGATCGACGCCACGCCGATGTGACTCCGCGCAGGGAGTTTCTTTCACGATTCTCGCTGGCCCTGGCCGGTTCGGTCGTTGCCGCCGGCAGGACTTCATGGGCGGAGGAGCCACCGCCGACCGTCGCCGATGCAGCGCCCCCGCCGCTGCCGACGATTCAACTCGGCGACCACCGCGTCACCCGGCTGATCGTCGGCTCGAATCCCATCAACGGGTACTCCTACCTGGGCTCCGTCATGGACCGGCAGATGCGCGATTACTTCACTGCCGAACGGACGGTCGAGTTCCTCCGCCAGTGCGAGCGGTCGGGCATCGACACGCACCAGTTCAGCGGCCCCGAGCGGATGGTGGGCGTCTTTCGCACGCTGCGCGAGCGCGGGTCGAAGATGAAGCTCATCTGCCTGCACGCCGGCGGGCCGCACAGTATCCCACCAGAGCAGGTGGTCCGCGATACGCCGCCCACCGCCCGCGCCCATCACGGCGGCGTCACCGACCGGCTGTTCCGCGCGGGCAAGAGCCAGGAGGTCCGCGATTTCGTCAAACGAGTGCACGACGCCGGCGTGCTGGCCGGGGTCTCCGCCCACAATCCCGACTGCATCAAGTGTATCGCCGACGAAGGCTGGCAGGTCGATTTCTTCATGGCCTGTCTCTACTATCTCACCCGGACGAAGGAAGAACTGGCCAAGATGCCGCCCGTCGTCACCCTCCAGATCGGGTACTCCTTCTTCGCCTCCGATCCGCTGGTCATGACCGAACTGGCCAGGCAGGTCGATCAGCCCTGCCTGGGCTTCAAGATCCTGGCGGCGGGCCGCAAGTGCCACGACCGGCAGGCCGTCAGGGAAGCCTTCAAGTTTGCCTTCGAGCACCTCAAGCCCACCGACGGCGTCATCGTGGGCATGTATCCCCGGTACCAAGACCAGATACGTGAGAACGCCGAGTATGCCCGGGAATTCGGGCAAAGAAAGCCGACCGCAGGAGGGCGCGATTCATCATGAGAGCGATGGTGCTTACCCGAACGAGTCCCATGGAAGACAAACCGCTGGAGTTGAAAGAGGTGCCTACGCCCGAGCCGCAGGCTGGAGAGGTACGCATCGAAATTACGGCCTGCGGAGTCTGCCATACCGAGCTCGACGAGATCGAGGGTCGGCTTATGGCAAAGCTGCCCGTCATCCCGGGCCATCAGATTGTCGGACGCGTCGATGCGCTGGGGGCCGGTACATCTCGGCTTCGAGTCGGCGACCGCGTGGGGGTCGCATGGATCTACTCGGCCTGTGGCGCCTGCTCGTTCTGCCGAAGTGGAAATGAGAATCTGTGTCCCGATTTTCGCGGCACCGGCTGCGACGCCGACGGCGGCTACGCTCAGTATATGGTCGCGCCGGAGGAATCCGT
>CAYFUB010000060.1:0-25530 GCA_964346195.1 uncultured Pirellulales bacterium | reverse complement strand
CAGCCTCAATCGCTTCCCCGAGCCCGTGGAATAGTAGTACAGGCGGAGATTGTCGGGCGAGACCCACGGGTAATCGACGTGGCCGCCGGCCTCGTTGAGCGAACTGATTTCCTGCGCCGTGCCGAAGAGGCCCGTGGAGGTCGCACGTGAGACATGGTAGATCCGTGCATAATGGCCCTCGGGTCCGTCCGCGCGGGAGAAATACAGTGTCAGGCCGTCAAACGACAGGAATGGGGCTTTGTCATGGTAGCTCGTGTTTACCTCGTCCAAGGCCACAGGCACGTCCCACCGGTCGAACCAGGAGGCACTTGACTCGCTGGTCAGCAAGCACGTCAGCCAGCACAACACCAAAGCGGACGTGGCAATTCGTGTACGGGTGTGCATCTGTTTCTCCTCTCAAAATCGTACGGGTCTCCGCATCCGGAAGGAGCACGTGAATCCACCGCCCTTCTCTAGGTTGTCATTATGCATGCTGGAAACGTAAGAGTCAAGTGGAGACTTCGCTGCCCGGGGTGGTTTTGCCCCTATCCCTGCCGTCGTCGGTGTGGTAGAATATGGCTGTTCCAAGCAGGAAAAAGCGTGGCAGGTCCCTCTGTTCGTGGACTGCCGGTGGCCCGATGGCTGGATGGATCACATGTCTCCTCCTCCCCAGACGCAAAATGAGCCGACCTTTGTGCGTTTCTGCATCGACCGGCACGACGGCGCGGTCAACAGTCTGTTCCTGGACTGGTCGGTCAGAAAAACAGGGCTCAAGGAACTCTGGACCTTGAAATGGCACCAGAACTGCGAGACAAGGGGGCCCTGGACGAAGACCGGCGGCGTGCAACCGGAGGACTGGCCCGCGTGGATGCGACGGTTCAGGGATTACTGATTTGCGCCGAGCGGGGCGCTCGGCCCAGCCAGGCCAATTGGTAGACGATCCCGAGTACGGCCATGAAGATCTGGGAAGAGAATAGGACCATGGACATGAGCAGCGCCGAGGAGGGCTCGACGCCGTGGCCCGCCAGCAGACCCACCAGGGTCACCTCACGAAAACCGAGATTCGCCAGAGTCACCGGCAGTTTGCTCAGGACGTACACGCCGGCGCACAGGCAGATGAACAGGCCGAATGGCACGCGGATGCCCGCGGCGCGCGCGGCAGTGACGTACGACAGCACGCAGACTGCGCCGACGTCGAGAGCGTTGATCGCCGCGACTTTCAGATGAAAGCGGCCCCCGGCGGTCTGGAATGCGGCGATCTGCTCCAGGAATTCGCGTCCTTTGCGCCGCAGTTTCTCCGGCCCAGGCTTGAGCAGCCAGCCGAAGACCCGGATGGCGAATCGCCCCGTTCGCGGATTCAGAAGCAACACGGACGAGAGAAGGACCAGGATCAGCAGCAGTGTGGCAATGACGGCCAGGACCCGACTCGGCTGCTGAGCAGCGGCCGGCACGATGGGGTTCTGCACGAGCACGGCGATCAGTCCGATGACGGTCATGGTCACGAACAGGGTCATCTGATTGTAGACCATGCTGCTGAAAACCTGGCTGCCTTTGCCCGTGTCCCGCTTGAGAACGTACCACTTGACGCCCGTGCTGAGGATGCCGGGCAGGATGAGGCTGTACAAAGCAGTGATGGTGCTTGCCCCGAAGAGCGTGTTCAGCCGAACATGACAATCCTGTCGGCGCAGGATCACCCGCAGCGCGACGGACTGCACGAGCGAGAACACGGCCGTCAGCAGCCACGTGGCGAAAACGAACGGCCAGCGCGTGGTGTGAGCCGCCTGTCGGAACTGGCTGAAGTCGATCTGACGGGCCACCCAGTAGAGCAAGGCCGCCGTGACGGCCAGTCGCAGGATGAGCTTGGCAATCTTCCGACCCGCGTCATTCATACGACTCGTGCTCACATGCTGCACCGGGCTGGCTTTGATTCTCGCCGACGATCAGCACCTTGCGGGACAGGGACAACTGTATCTTGTAGAGCTTCGAGAACAGGCGATTGCCCGGGAACCAGGCATGGAAGGCACCGAAGGGCATGCGGGCGGCGAAAGCAGACACGACCATGGCGACGAGGCTGGCGCACGGCCCTGCGATATAGCCGCTTCGGGCGCGGCCGTAGCCGGCGCTGATGAACAACTGGGCCAGGCGGCGCTGGGTCGTGACATAGTTGTGCGAGAAGTCGCAGTTGAAGAAATGCGCGCGCATGTTCAGATAATCCGGCGAGCAAACGACGAGCTTGCCGCCGGGCGCCAGATGCTCGCGAATCTGCCGGGCCAACGACAAGGCGTCCCGCATGTCGTTCATGTGCTCCATCACATTGATCATGACGACGAAATCGAACTTCGCGTCCAGGGGCGGCAGCGGCGGCACAACCGCCTCGACAACCTCGGCCCCCCTGGCGCGAAGGGAGTCCGCCAGCGATTGGTTCGCCTCGACGGCCGCGTACCGGACGCCCGAACCCAGGCAGATATCGGCGAAGGCGCCACGGCCCGGCCCGATCTCAAGGACCTTCTGGCCGCGCGTCACACCGGCGAAATCGAAGATGCGCCGGCACATCGCGGAACTCAGCCGGGCCCCCGCCTTCGTGGGTTTATCCTGGTGGAAATGATCGTAGAATGAGTCCCTTGCCATCTGGAACCTTATGAATTCACGATCTGGCCCTCTTCTTCACGATGACGACCTCGAGCTTGTCTCCGAGTTTCAACGGCCGACCGGCGTGATAATAGACCGTCCTGAGCAGCCAGGCAAGGGCACCCTTCCAGGACCCGCCCGACTTGGGGGCCTCCGGTGAGCCGCCCGCCGGCTTCGACCGGGCGGCCAGACGGCCCGCCCGGCGATGCAACCAGACATAAAACCCGTACGATTGCGAAATCCCGTAGCTGCGCACGGAAACCTCGGCCAACGCGTCGGCATGTGGAGCGAACAGGGCACGCAGGGTCCTGTGCGTAAAGAAATTCGCGTGCGCGGGCGGAATGTTCGAGCGAAAGTTGGATACGCCGAGCCGGATTGCCAGCGACCCGTAGTTGGGAACGTTGAAATAGGCGCAGCCGCCGGGCTTGAGAATGCGGATGACCTCTTCCACGTAGCCGCGAGGCTGAGCCACATGTTCCAGAACGGCAGTGTTCGTGACCGCGTCGAAGCGGTCGCCCGGCAGAGCGGCCCCGTGCAGCGTGCTCTGGTACACCTCGTAGCCTTCGGCGCACTGCTTCGCCCAGGGCGATGGGTCGATGCCGTACACCTCCCAGCCGAGCTTCGCGAACTCGCGCAGGAGCAGGCCGTTGCCGCAGCCCACATCCAGCACCCTGCCGACGCCGACTTTGCGCGTGATCCGCCGGGCAATTCCGGAGAACCAGTGTCGATCGACCCAGGTCTGCAGGCCGCGATACCTCTCGACGATATTCGCATCGAAGTGGAAATTGGCTTCCTCGACGACCTTGTCCTCCACGTTCGCATACACAAACGCGCAGGCGTCGCACCTGACCAGGTCGATCCCGTTCAGCGTCCTTTCATAGACGGCCTGCGCCCCGCACAGAGGGCACGGCTTTGCCGCACCTGTCGAAGAAACACTCATTCCCTCGCCCCTTTCTCGGCGATAACCGTCATGATGTCCCACCCGTGCAACCGGGCGACGAGCGTCGGCGACAAAGACGAAAGCCCTAGCAGCGCGGACTGCCTGATCCGGTTCCCGTGCCGGGGATTCCCGTTGTCCCCGCAGAGACCGCACGGGAACGAGCCGAGCGGGCCCGTTCGCCGCGTCCGGATCTTCGAGTTGTCACCAGGGGAGTTTCTTGGCCCGGACATACCTGTGCAATCCCACCACAACACGTTTCATCGGAAACAGGGTAAATACATAGCCGCCCCAGTTCGCCGGGGACAGGGGCGAAAGCCGGACCGCCTTCCAGTAGTATTTCCTCGCGCGGATGACATGCCCGTCGGCCGCCAGCCAGAACGCCGTGAGGAAATAACTGCGGGAGAACCGCCTCGTCATCGCCGGCCCGAGCTTCGCCTGCAGGTCGGGGTACTTCCGCAGCAGTCCTTTCAAGGCGGTCCGGGTCTTGGCATAGCTCTTGACCTTGTTGGCCTTCCTGGACGTGCTCTGCACGTGGCGGCGCCAGCAGCCGAGCGGCTCGGGATCGTAGTACGTGCGGCTGAGGTGGGCGACCTCGATCCACTTCATGTAATCGCTGATCGGGCCGGGCTGGCGGAAGGGCCCGGTCCTGCGCAGCACGTCCGCTCGCACCATCACCGTGATCATCGGGGTGAAGCAGTAGTGCAGCATGAGCATCTCAGCGACATCGCCGGGAACGACCGGATACACGTCGCCAAACCTGCCGATCCGCGCGCCCGCCGAATCGATGATCCAGGCGTCCGCAAAGACCAGCCCCACCTGGGGGTCGCGGTCGAGAACAGCCACCTGCTTTTCAAACCGGGCCGGCAGAACGATGTCGTCACTATCGACGAAGCAGATGTACCGGCCCTGGGCGAGGTCGACGCCGCGATTTCGAGCGGCCACGACGCCCTGGTTGGCCTGCGTGAAAACTTGCGCCCGCGAACGAACACCGCGGGCCACCTCCACCGTCCGGTCGTGGCTGCCATCGTCCACCAGGATGATCTCGAAATCCTGGAAGGACTGGTCCTCAATGCTGCGCAGGGTTTGGGCAATGTAGTCCTGGTGATTGTATGAAGCGATGATCACGGACAGTTTCGCCACAGGCTCGTCTTCCTCAAGTCGCGACGTGCCGGTACAACTCGATGTACCGTTCGGCCACGGCGCGCCACGTGAACTTCTCTGCCTGTTTCCGCGCGGCCGTCGACATGGCCCGGCGCGCCTCGCGATCCGTGGCGAGCGAGCCGATCGCCTTGGCCAGGTCCCCCGGCTCCGGGCGCTCGACAATGACGCCGTTGTCGGCGATAAGCTCGCCCACACCCTCGCACCGGGTCGTCACGATGGGCAGGCCGGAAGCCATCGCTTCCAGCATCGCGTTGCTCATCCCCTCCTGCATGCTCGCGCTAACGAAGAGATCGTGCCTGCCATAGATTTTCGGCATGTACTTTGCGCTGCGCCGACCGGTGAGCGTGACGACGCCGTGCAGGTTTTTCACGCCCGTAAGCCGCCGCAGCTCCGACTCCAGGACCCCGCCGCCGACAATGGTCAGATGTGCCTTGCAGCCGGCACGATTCAGACGCTCCACGGTCTCGATCAGCAGGGGCAGCCGCTTCGTGGCAGAGAGCCGCCCCACCGTCAGCAGACGCAGCGCCGCGGAACGGCGCCCGCCCTCCGGCACTTTCGGGTCGGCCGGATGGAACGCTTCGAGATCGACGCCGTTCGGAATCACCTCGATCTGGACGGAAGGGAAGAAGCTCAACGCCCGCGATTTCAGCCCTTCGCTGCACGCGACGAGGGCCGCGGCCTTCTTCCAGATCGGACGAAAGACCAGAGGCCCCAGGATCTTGTAGTCGAGTTTCAGCCTGGTGTTCTCACCCGGGACATCGGACCCGCGCAGAGAGATGATATAGGGCAACCGCTTTGCCGTTCGGCGGCACAGCCAGCCCGTCGGGAAGCCGAAGAAGGCGTGGACCAGGTCGTAATGGCCCGTCTTCACGAGCCGGCGATAGCACGCCCCCGCCTTGATCAGCCACTCCACGACCTCGCTCCGGCGCCAGAAATGAAGGTCCTTCTTGTGGACGCCCATTCGGAAGAGCACGATGTTGTCGGCGAGCCTCTCGACGGAGAAGGCGGGCTTCGGCGCGGAGGTCAGCACGTCGATTTCCAGGTCGCTTTTGCCGGCGTACTGATTCAGCAGCGCCAGATGGGCCTGGCCACCGCCCCCGCCAAGGGGCGGGAATTCGTAATTGAGCATCAGTATTTTCATGGTCAGCCAACTTTTCGGGCAACCACGTAAAGGTTCGTCTGCAGGGCCACCGGCAACCTCTCGAAGTCGATCCATTCCAGCGCGCGCCCGAGGGGGCCGAGCCGTTTCAGTTTCGCGCGCATATATTCGTTTACCGGGTTCATCCTGACAAACCGCATGTCGAATCCGTGCCTCATCAGACGGCGCCGCAGTTGCCCCGGCGTGTGTAGCGAGGGATGCGCGCGCCGCCACTTCAGGGACTTGTGCGTCAGCGTCTCGAACGTCGCGTTGCTGTATTTGTTGGGCGTCTGAAACAGGTAGTGTCCGCCGGGCCTGAGAACGCGACGCACCTCATCCACGTGCCGGTCGATGCGGGCGATGTGCTCGAAGAGATCGAAGCTCAGCACGGCGTCGAACGCCTCATCCTCGAACGCCAGTTCTTCGGCGGGCTGCACGGCCAACTGAATGCCGTCATACTTGCGCCGCCCGTACTCAATCGCCACCCGGGAGATATCGGTACCTCTCACGTCGTAGCCCTGTTTCGTCAATTCGAACACGATGGTTCCGATGCCGCAACCGATTTCCAGAATCCTGTCTTCCGGCTTAAGCACGCTCGTCCGGGCCAGAAAAGCCAGGTTCGTCTGCAGGTTGCCCCGCTGCTCCTTGCCGCGCTCCAACTCGCCCCGCCACCCGGCATCGTAGAGGTCCTGCTGCTGCTTCAATTGTCGATCCGTAAGCTCGGCGACGAGCCACGCCTCCACGATCACTTGCGCTGGAACAAAGTCTCCGAGCCGAACGTGTTCACAATCCGGTAATTCTTCATCACATACTCTCTCAGCGGTTTCATCACCTCGTATCGCAGCGCTTCGTCCGGATCGACCCGCTTATCCTTGCGAAGCGCTTTCTCATACGCGGCATCATACCTGCGCATGGCGTCAGGACTGTCGGGCCTCACGAAGACCTCCCTCACCAGATCATTGCGCTTGACATCGAAAGCGCCGAAGAGATCATCCCACGTCTTGGGCCGGGGATCGAGCAGACTCGCGCCGTTTGTCACACTGGGCCACAACTCCAGAGGCGGCATCGTCCAAGGGAAATGGACCTTGTGAGTATCCACGACGAACTTTGGCGGGTTCTTCTCGAACGCCGTGACAATCTCCCGGACCCTCTCGGCGAGTTGCCCCGGCGCAAGCGTGTGCATCGTTCCCTCGAACGCCTTCGGGGTCGGACTCATCCTCTGGGCCCGCACGTAGATGCCCGGGACCCAGCCCCAGACGTAAATGGTATCCGTCGGCTCCGAATGCTGCCGGATGTGGTCCCCCACCCGGAGCCAGCCATATTGGGGATGCGCCGCGACCTCCTGCCACTTCTGCAGATACCCCCGGCTGGGTCGTCCATAGGCACTGCCGCTGTGCGGGCTCTTGCTGATACCGAAGAAGATGCGCCAGGACATGAGAATGACGAGAATCAGGCCGAGAAGGCCGAGGACAATCCACCGGGCTTTATCGCGGGCCGCGCGGAGCCGGTGGGCATAGAGGCCCACGAGATAACCGCCGAGCACGGCACTGGAGGCGTTCAGCGGCAGATAGTACTGCTCGTAGGAGCGCGGACTGATCCAGACAAAAGCCATATCGAAGAACCACCACAGGGCGAACAAGGGCACGAATCTGCCGGTGTCCTCGTCAGGCAGGGTCCGGGATTTCGCGTTTCTGGCGCGTAACAGGACGATGACTCGCGCGAGGACCGCGCCGAGGGCCAGAGCGATGGGCAGAATCAGCAGGCCGTAGTATCGAAGCACGCGTCGAAACGCTTCTTTCCTCTCGGCGGGGCCGAGCATCCTCCAACTGTCGCTGACATAGCCGGGCAGCAGCTTCAGAATGAGGCTGTCAGCCTGCGTGTCGCGAACATCCTGCCCGCGATTCGAGGGCGGGACAGAGACCCCCAACGCGGAATTATGTGTTGGGGACTCCGGGACGCCCTCGACACGAGACCCGGCAGCCTTCTGGACCTCCTGGGGCTGCGCGGGCGGCTCCTGCGCCGGGACCTGTGAGCCCTCAGCCGCCTGCGCCAGATCGACCCCGACGAGTTCGAGCATCGGTGCAAAGACGAAAGAATAAGGCCAGTAGTGTGGCGACGCATCCATGCTCACGTACCACGCACAGATCGGTATCAGGACAACCGCCGCACCCGCCACGAGCAGGAGGATATCCCTGCCGGTCCGCTTCCAATTCTCGCGGTGCAGGATGGGCTGGGCCAGCGTGAAGAGGCCCACCGCTCCGATGGCTGAGACGCCCGTCTGCTTGAACATCGGTCCCCAGACGAGCAGTGCCCCGGTCAGCAGGATCCACCACCATTTTCCGCTGAGCCGGGAAAAGACGAAGCAGCAGATGCCCAGAATCATGAAGGCGATCATGAACTGCTCTTTCACGTTGCCGAACTTGGCAATCACCGGCGCGGAGAGATACACCGAGGCTACAGCCACGCTGACCACGGCCGCCAGCGTGCCGGAGAGCCGCCGGACGGTGACGAACAGGAAGGCCAGGGCCGCCGTCTGAAAGAGCGTCTGAAGGATTTCGGCCCCGGTCTCGTTGAAGCCGGACAGTGTTACTCCCAGCATATTGACCAGGAGCGTGCCGGCCTGGGCACTGGGTTTCTCCTCATGGCCGATCCGGGCACCGGAGAGAATATGCTGGGCCGAATAAGCATAGGACCCGCCGTCGAACGCGTCAGCCACGCTGAACTCGAAGTACTTGCCCAGCGTGAATGGAATACCCGCGAAAACGACCACCGCCAAAGCGGTGCGCGCTCGCGCATCCGCCACGCACGCAAAGATGAGCCATGTCAAGGAATAGCCGGCAAAGAGACCTGAAACACCTATCAGCGCGCCCTCGGCGAGGGCGACAAGAAGACCCTTGGGACCGGTGAGCACAATGATGCTGCATATACTCAGAAGCCCGGCACACATAAGACCAGCGGTCAGCGCGATTCTGTGCTTTTGGCGCGCGTCCATGGGACCTTTGCTCGCGGGCTTCTTCCGTAGCGGAGCTTTGCTCATTCCTTGTCTCCAGGAGCAGATCGCTGTGAATCAAGGACTTCTTTGATCACATACGTCGGCCGGTTCTGCGATTCGTGGTAGGTGCGAACGAGCAGCTCGGCAATCAGGCCCATCAGAATGAACTGGACGGTGGTGATGATCAGCACGGCCGTCAGGATCAGCAGCGGATTGCCGCTCATGTCCGTGCCCTGGGCCAGCTTCTCATAGACTACGGTCCATCCAAAGAGGACCGCCAACAGCGAGGTGAACAAGCCGAGGCCGCCGAAGACGTAGATGGGCTTGGTGGAAAACGAGCCCAGGAACTTGACGGTGATCAGGTCCAGCACGACCTTGACGGTGCGTCCCAGGCCGTACTTGGCCTTTCCGGCCGTTCGGGGCCGGTGGTTGACCACGCATTCCGTGACCTTCGCGCCGCTCCAACTGGCCAGGGCCGGGATGAACCGGTGCATCTCGCCGTACAACCTCGTCTCGGCCAGCACCTCCCGGCGATACGCCTTGAGCGTGCACCCGTAGTCGTGCAGCCGGACTGCCGTAATCCGCGAAATCAGCCAGTTGGCGATCCGCGAAGGCAGCCGCCGGGTCAGGGCTTTGTCGTGCCGTTTCTTTCGCCAGCCGCTGACCACGTCGTAGCCCTCCTGAAGCCTGGCGATGAGCATGGGGATATCCGCCGGGTCGTTCTGCAAATCGGCATCCAGCGCCACGACAAGGTCTCCTCGGGCATGGGCGAAGCCGGCGCTCAGGGCCGCCGTCTGGCCGAAGTTCTTGCGAAAGCGGATCACACGGACCCGCGCATCCGAATCGTGCAATTCCTTCAGAATCCGGAAGCTCTCATCCGCGCTGCCGTCATCGATGAAGATCAGCTCATAATCGTAGTGCTCATCCAACGCCTGCCGTATCTGCTCATACAGAGCCGGCAGATTGTCCTGTTCATCCAGCAGAGGCACCACGACGGAAAGCAGCGGCGGCTTCTTAACGTTCGTCTTCTTCTTTGTCATATCGTGTATCGGGCATCTCGTAACACCTTATCGTATCGGCGGGCCCGCCCTTTTGCAACAAACGGTAAAATCAGCCCTATCAAGGAATTATCGGCTGTGGACCGCCCCCAGGTCAGTTAAAATACCCGGCGTTGCCCTCGCATTCGTACCGGGGCCCCAAAACCGATTGTCAAGGAGTGAATTATGCGCAGCCTGGAAAACTGGTTCGGCCTTACCCTGTTCATTGTCCTGATGACAATCGCCGGCAGTGCGGCCGATGACAAGACAACCGTTGTCCATCCGCCGGATACGGGGCAAGCCCTGGTGAATCCCGGCATGGGATGGGTCCTGCATCACTATGACAATATCGCGTTCAATTACGGCGGACGACTGGAACCGTCCGATACTGTCGATGATTTTCCGGGTGTAACCACGGTTTATCTGCGGATTGCCTGGTCGCACCTCGAGCCGGAGGAGGGCCGCTTCACATGGTCCGTGCTCGATACGCCCGCCCAGCGCTGGCTCGACAAGGGCAAACAGATCGCCCTGCGCATCTCGTGTAGCGAGTCGTTTATGCGCTACGCCACGCCGGAATGGGTCGAGAAAGCCGGGGCCAAAGGGTACAACTTCAGTCCGCGCAAAGGCGTCGATCCGAACGGGCCCTATTGGGAGCCGGATTTCGACGACCCGGTCTTCCTGGAGAAGCTGGACCATTTCCTGGCCGCCCTGGCGGACCGCTACGACGGCAATCCGGAAGTCGCCTTCATCGATGTCGGCTCCGTAGGGGTCTGGGGCGAAGGGCATACCTATGCCAGCACGCGCAAGTCCAATTCTGTCGCAACGATCAGGCGACACATCGACCTGCACACGAAGCACTTCAAGAAGACCCTGCTGGTGGCCAACGACGATTTCGCCCTGCATGATCGAGGCCGAGAGCCCATCGAATACGCCGCCCAACAAGGCCTCAGCCTTCGCGACGACAGCATCCTCGTCCAGGGCGGCGACAAGGCATACTTCAACGCCGATTTCGCACAGCTTTTCTGGCCCCGTGTGCCGGTCGTCCTTGAAAGCGAGCATTACGGCCCGTCGCGCGACCGGGGTAATTGGAAGGACGGCAGCCAATATCTCGAAGCCATCGAGAAGTACCACGCCAGCTACGCCTCGATCCACTGGTGGCCGCGCGAGTTCCTCGCCGCCAACGAAGACCTGGTCCGAAAAATCAACCTGCGGCTGGGTTATCGCCTGCAACTCGTCGAGGCCTCCTGGCCCAGCGAGATTGCCGTTGATTCAAGCTTCTGGTTCGCCACCCAATGGCGCAACGCCGGCGTGGCCCCCTGCCTGCCCGGCGGCCACCCGGCCCTGACGATCAAGGACACCAAAGGCGGTATCGCCGCCGTCTTCGTCGATGAAAGACTGAACATGCACGATCTACCCGTCGCCGAGCCCGGCAAGGCCACGCCAGCAGACCACACGGCCCACTTCGGCCTGCCCCTGGCCTCCGACGAGCGGACCCGACTCCTCAAACCTGGCGAATACGATGTTTACGTATCGGTAGGAACGCCCACCGGCACGCCCAAGATCGCCCTGCCCCTGCCCGCCGACGACGGCCACCACCGCTACCGCCTCGGCAGCTTGGCGCTCCTACCCGCAGACCCAGAATGATGTGCGTATCCAAGCCGGTAGGACGGAAGACCGCGGCAATCCCTGTTCGCTGAACCGGTTCTTTCTTGAGCGAATCGTAAACCTGGGACATTACCGTCCATGGCCTCGATCAGCACACTCAGGTCAAAGACTATGACCCCCTGACCGCCTTCTTTAGGGAAGCCCTGGAACGGCGCTTGCGTGGCCGTTCACGGGGCTGAACCGGGATGCCACGTGCACCCTCGAAGATGGAGGACTGCCGGGCATTGTGGCGGAGCATCGCCTTGCGACTCACTGGATCGGCCAGATAAGGATTGCTTTCGAGCAGTGATTTCATGGTCTCATCTTACCAGCCTTGCGGCCCGAGGGCAAGGCCGAAACGATCATTCTGAACGGGGTTCGCAGTGAGACTGCGCCTGTTTGCGGACGAGACGGAGAGATCCGGATTACAGGGGGAAGCAGATTCTTTCAGAGGCCAGGAGAGCGTTTATCGCCTTGGGGGTACCAGCGGGGGGGAAGTCGGCGCGTGCGAATCCTGCATATCCTGCTGGCAGCCTGGAAAGCGATAAACGCAATGGGTTCCGCCCGAAGGCCGGGCTGAGCAAGCATCAAGTTGAACTGGAAGCCCCCCCATGGCCGCTACGATTCAGATCATGCAACCGGCAGGTTGAATCTCGGCTCCCATGGGCATGAGATACGCGCATGTTGAAGAAAGGATTGGTGCAGGTCTATACCGGGAACGGCAAGGGCAAGACGACAGCGGTGACCTCTCTTATGCCGTTGCGGCATAGCTGAGCACTTCGAGTTCTGTCGTCGTGCCGACCCTCTTGAGAATACGAGTCATGGTCGATCTTGAAGGGCAGGTTTGTGATCGGGCTCTCCAATTCCCTGCCGCAACTATGACAAATCATGATCGTTTCCTGGTTTGCTGCTGGTCTGCTCACAAGAACAAGCTCCCCAAATGGAACTTGAGCCACTCCAATACGTGTTGAGCGGCTTGTCTTGCTTCACGTGCATCTTCGGGAGTCGGCGTGAAAAACTCATCGGGGTACCGCGCGCCAACGGCATAGGGCATCAGCAATGCCAAATCATCCCGCAACGTCTCCGCGTCCGCATCGTATCGAAGGATCTCCTCCAGCAATAAGAGCAAATCATGAGTGAGAGGCGGCTGCACACCCCTTGCCACCAGATAGGCCTTTAACAGTTTCTCCGCCGCCTGCTGGGAATGGAAACACACCGTGTCATACGGAATGATCTCGGACCGAAGATTGTTGTCGGCGTTCAGCAGATCGTTCTTCGCTTTGGCCAACCACTGTCTCGCCAGATCCATCTCTGCGTTCATAGAGTGTCTTGCCCTCGCGTAGGACGGAGGACACGAAAGTCAGAGGCGACTTCTTGCCCTCTTCTATCTCCTGCGGCGTATACACGACGATATCCATCCCAAATGGATAGGGGCGGAACTGCCTGTACAAGCCGACCGCCCTCTTATGCCGTGGCAAATCCGTTTGAGCCACAACCATGAAGTCCACATCGCTGCGTTCTGTGGCCTCCCCTCGGGCGTAGGAACCGAAGAGAATGACCTGTAATGCCTTCGCCGCTTTTCCCAACTGCACAGCCACTTGTCGTATTTGGCTCTCCTCAATCATATCAGAAATTATACTACGGGAAGACGGGCCTGTAAACTGGGAATTGAGGCCGCCAAGCGTGTAGCGACTATTTGGTGTACGCGGGTTTGCGGCCTCTGAGCATGGGGTAGTGTTTGGTGTTGAGGGTCTTCAGTTCCTGTCCCAATCGGCCCGATTAGCTTTGAAATCGGGCAAGTCCGTGCGGTCCTTCCAGATTCCGGCGGCCTCGCGCAACGCTGCGTCCCTGCGACTGCTGCCCGCCCGATCGACGAGTTGGTCGACCGCCTCTCGAATCAGTTCGCTTTGCTTTTTCCCGGACGCTTCGGCAATGGCAGCCAATTCGTCGCGTTGACGTTCCGTCAAGTAGATCTGCGTTCGCACCATGCTGCACCTCAAATACTGTATACACCAGTATCACATACCAATTCCTGCCCCTGTCAAGGTCTATACGGGCGACGGCAAGGGCAAGACGGCGGCGGCCTGGTGCTGGTCGGAGAAGAGGGTTGACAAGAGTAAAATCCAAGTTTGAAAATGGCTGAGTGTACGTCAGACGCGCGACCAGCCTCTTCGGCACGAGGCAAGCCGCTGGCTTGCGGCGGTCTGGCTGACAGGGCCATGCTTGAGAAGAAATCAGTCTAAAGTCCACCCAGGCGAGATAATCTGCGTTACAGACCCGCGACTGCTGAAAATCCTTTCCAGATGACCGCACTGCCACCCCATAAGTCATTGTCTGGGAGTATCTTATGACAGAGGCAAGGAGGGCATTTATCGCCTTGGGGGTGCCAGCGGGGAGAAGCCGGTGGGCGTGAATCCTGCATATCCTGCTGGTAGCCCGGGAAGTGGCAAATGCAATGGGCTGCGGCCGAAGGCTGGGCAGGCATCAGGTTGAACTGGAGGACCGCCCACGGTCGCTATGATTCAGATCATCCGGCCGACGGATTGAATCGCGGCCTCAATAGGCGTAAGATACGGCCATGCTGGAGAAAGGACTGGTGCAGGTCTATACGGGCGACGGCAAGGGTAAGACCACGGCCGCGTTCGGGCTGGCCCTGCGGGCGGCGGGCCAGGGGAACAAGGTGCTGATCTATCAGTTCCTCAAGCCGCCGTCGCTGGACATGGGCGAGCGGTTCGCCCTGGAGCTCGGGGCCGTGCGCATTCGCGTCGAGGCGCTGGACCAGCCGTGGGATATGGCCACGTCGCCTGACAGTGAAGAGGATGTTGTCCGAACGAAGGCGGCCATCAAGGACGTGTTCTCACGACTCATAGCGACGGCCGAGAAGAGATTTTATGATGTTCTCATCCTCGACGAGATCGTGTTCTGCCTTTCAGAAGGTCTGGCCGAGTTCGAAGACGTGAAACGTCTTATCGAGCGGCGGGACCCGGCCGTCGAAATCGTTCTGACCGGCCGGGGCGCGACGCCGGAACTCGTTGCTCTGGCAGACCTCGTGACCGAAATGAAGAAAATTAAGCACCCGTTCGACAGGGGTGTAGGTGTAAGACGAGGAATCGATTATTGAATCGTGTCGCTCCGTTGCGTGGTGAGGGCGTCCCGCCCTTGTTCTCCGTGGCCCCGGCATCCTGGCTTGGCGCGCAGGGCGCGAGGGGTGCGTCGTGGTCTGGCAGGACGAGGCCAAGATGGCCTCGCGACGCAAGGGATGGAAGCCCTCGCTACGGCCGGGGCGCCACATTGGATAGATAAGGAGAAACAGGTGTCGAAGAAAATAGCGGCCATTATCTGTGCGGCCGGGCCGGGGACCCGGTTCGGCGGCAAGAAGAAGAAACAATTCGTGGACGTCGGCGGTCGGGCGGTCTTCCTGCGCAGTGTCGAGCTGTTCGCCAACCGCGACGATGTCAAACAGATCCTCCTGGGCATCGGGCCGGAGGACGAGGAAATCGTCAAAATCAAATGGGGGGCGAGCTTGTCGTTCTTCAACGTCAAGACCTTCTTCGGTGGCGCCGAGCGATTCGATACGATCGAAAAGGGCCTCCAGCTCCTCAAAGACGACATCGAGTTGGTAGCGGTTCACGATGCCTGCCGCTGTTGTGCGACCGACCAGCTCGTGACGGACACCATCGCCAAGGCCGCCGAGACCGGGGCCGCCATCCCCGCCGCGCCCGTGACCGCCACCGTCAAGCAGGTCAAGGATGGCGCGATTATCAAGACCGTGGACCGCGCCGGCCTGTACGAGGCCCAGACACCCCAGGTATTCGAGACCTCCTTGCTGAAAAGGGCTTATGAGAACATCGGGAAGATGGACAAAGCGACGATTACCGACGATTCCTTCCTCGTCGAGGCGCTCGGGCACCCGGTGGCCATCGTGGAGTCGAATGCCTCCAATATCAAAATCACGCGTCCGAGCGACATCCCCATCGCCGAGGCGATCATCAAGGCGCGTCCGAAGCCCAAGCCCGAAGGCCCTATCGGACCTTACCTCGAGGCACAATGGTGATGGGTGCGTCGTGCGAGCTGGTATTCGGGCGCCGTCTTCACCGGCGGCATGGCGGCCCATGCTCTGCCGCTCAACGCGCAACGCGGTACGCACGACGCACAACGAAAGAGCGTGCGACTAATTTTCGTGGGGGCACGCATCCATCCTGTCATCCCTTCGACTCTGCTCAGGGCAGGCTCCGAGCGTCAGCGAAGGATCTGGGTTGGGCATGGTAACCAGCGTGGGTTCTATTCGTGGGCCAGATGCTTCGCGTCGCTCAGCATGACAAATCGAGGGGGCTCCGCCGCGAAATGTAGTCGCACAGAACGAAAATTTCCGGATTTTTCTCTTGACAAAGTCGTGTCCGGCTGATTTAATATGGGATTATGAGGCAGAGTCATTGCGACAACCTGTTCAGCTTCTTCGGCTATTGGTGGTGGCCTGCGGAATAATCCGGCAGGCGAGCAATGATGTTGCCTTAAGCAGTACCCCAAGTAACTCAAGTGTGCAATGCAGCCTGTTGGAGACGACAGGCTGCTTTTTTTATGGGTGTTTGCGAATAGCTCGACTTCGCTCGGGGCGACAATGCAGCCGCGTTGAGGATTTGGGAACTGGGTTATGGACGATTATCGACAGATCATACACAACGCTGAACCGGGGCAAATCGTCCCGATCGTCAAACGGATCGACATGGGCGACCCGCTGGCGTTCTTCGCCAAGCTCAGCGACTACGGCCGCGCGAAGAACTGCTGTCTGCTGGAGTCCCGCGAGTATCTGGCGGGCACACGGGCACTCAGCTTCGGGACGGCGCGTCCGGCCCTCTATCTCACGGGGACGGGCCCCGAGTTCGCCATCAAGTCGCTGAGCAAGCCGGGAAAACGCATCTTGAATTATCTGGCCGCCAATCCGGAGCGGTTCGCCTTTTGCGAATCCGTCGAGTTCGGCGCGGACGCCATCACCGGCCGGATCAAAAGACGTGATGAGATGATGGACGAGCAGAGTCGGCTCCGCACCACCAACCAGATGGATGTCCTGCGGGCCGTCGCGTTCGCTTTCCGGTTGGCCAGCAAGCCCTTCCGGGTCACCTGCGGCCTGCTCGGCGCCCTCAGTTACGACTTCGTGGACCAGTTCGAGAAGCTTCCCGCCAGCGACCGGGACCTGCTGGGTAATCCCGACTACGAGCTCTACTTCGCCGACAACATCTTCCTGATGGACCACGAGCTCAGTCAGGGCTACATCGTGGTCAACTGCATGATCACGAACGGGGACCGCGAGGCCGTGATCGAGGAGGCCCAGGACAGCTTCGACTACTACTTCAACATGGCCCGCTTTGAACCGCCCAAGGGACGAAGGCACGACGGCCCCCTGGCAGAGGCCTCGACCGACACGGTCCAGGACGAATACGAGGACATGGTCCGGCGCGCCAAGCAGCACATCATCGACGGCGACATCTTCCAGGTGGTCCTGAGCCGGACCCTGACCGAGCCGTGTCCCGACGAGCCGCTGGACGTGTACAAGCGCTTGCGCGAGCTGAATCCCTCGCCCTACATGTTCTATCTGAACACGCCTCATGCCGTATTGATGGGCTCCAGCCCCGAGCTGAACCTGCGGGTCAGCGGGACGGGGCCGCGGCACGTCGAGATTCGCCCCATCGCCGGCACCAAACCCAGAGGCCGGATCGGCAGCGAAATCGACCCGGACACCGACTTCCGATACGAGGCGGAGCTGAAGCTCGACCGCAAAGAGCTGGCCGAGCACATGATGCTGGTCGACCTGGCCCGTAATGACATTGCCCGCGTGGCGGACCCGGGCAGTCGGGTCGTCACCGAGCTGCTGACGGCCGAGAAGTACGAATCGGTCCAGCACCTGGTCAGCAACGTCAAAGGGACGCTGCGGCCGGACCTCGACGCCCTGAGCGCGTATCTGGCCACGATGAACATGGGCACGCTCACGGGCGCCCCGAAGATCGAGGCGATGAAGATCATCCGCCGGCTCGAAAAGAACAAACGCGGGTATTATGGGGGGGCTGTGATGTACCTGACCGTGGACGGCCAATTCGATAGCTGCATCACGATCCGCAGTCTCCAGGTGCGGGACCGCACCGCGTACGTTCGCGTCGGGGCCGGCATCGTGCACGACAGCGTCCCCAAAATGGAGTTCGAAGAGACCGAGCACAAGGCAAGGTCCTGCCTGAGGGCGATTCGAGGGAAGTAATCATATGGATCGTGAAGGACTCAGATTGGCAGCTCCTCTGGTCATGCTGAACGAAGTGAAGCATCTGGCCCGCGAACGGGAAGTTAGCAACGCACTCGCTGGGCACGCTTCATTCGAGGTCCGGGTCCTTCGCTCCGCTCGGGATGACGACAACGTTGAGGCCGGGTGCCGTGCTTACGCTTGCGTAAGCATGTCTTTCCCGTCAGGTGAAGCATGTCTACACCAGCGTAGACATGGCGTCCGACTCGTCATAGTGTGCCATGTCGAGCGCAGTCGAGACATCCGGCTGCGAACGCGGCGCGTCTCTCATTCGCGGGCAGACTCCTCGACCGCGCTCGGAATGACACAAGAGCAGCGGCGTGTCTTCGGCCGGGACACAGCCGGCATCGCCCGGACGAGTCGAAAAGACAACGAAGGAGCCATTCGCAGTCAGTATAATCGTGTATACTTTGGAGACGAGCATCCGCTCGGGCCGTTGGTGGGCCCGCCAGCATGAAGGAAATTCTGATGGAATCGGCGAACAGACGGGTGTTATTCATCGACAACTTCGATTCATTCACCTATAACCTCGTGGATGACTTCGGCAAGCGTCAGTGCCGGACCCGGGTGTACCGGGCCGATACGAGCATCGAGGATTTGCAGGCCGTGGCCGCGGAGTTCGACCCCGACCTGCTCGTGATTTCCCCGGGGCCGGGCAATCCGGACACGGCGGGCGTGTCGCTGGCGGCGGTGGACTACTTCAAGGACCGGGTGCCCATTTTCGGCGTCTGTCTCGGGCACCAGGTGATCGTTCAGTATTTCGGCGGGGTCATCGGCCACGCGCCGGAGCCCATGCACGGCAAGCCCTCGCGAATCACCCATAACGAGAAGGGGCTTTTCCGCGGCATTGAGAATCCGCTGCAGGCCGGCAGATATCACAGCCTTGCCGCCCACAGGTTGCCGGACTGCCTGGAGAAAACGGGCGAGTTCGAGGGCATCGTCATGGCCGTCGAGCATAAGGAACTGCCCATCTTCGGCGTGCAATTCCACCCGGAGAGCATCCTGACGCCCGCCGGCGGCAAGATTATCCAGAACGTGCTGCAAATCGCAGTCAGTCGCAGACAAACGGTTGGGAGCTGAAAGATGGCAAGCATAACACAATACCTGGAGATCATTCTCAACGGCAAGGACCTGACGTTCGAGCAGGCCAGGGCGCTGCAGGACATCATTTTCGAAGGCCAGGTGACCGAGGTCCAGATTGCGGCTTTTCTGGCCATGATGCGCATGAAGCGGGCCACCGCAGGCGAAATCGCCGGCCTGGCCCAGTCGCTGCGCGACCACGCCGTCCGTGTCAAGGTCGATCTTCCCCATCTGGTCGACACCTGCGGCACCGGGGGCGCCTTTGTCAAGACGTTCAATATCTCCACGACCGCCGCACTCGTGGCGGCCGGCGCCGGGGCCTACGTCGCCAAGCATGGCAACCGGGGCATCACGAGCCGCTGCGGCTCGGCCGACGTGCTCGACGAGCTTGGCGTCAATATCGACCCCGGGCCCGACCTCGTGGCCGAGTGCATCCGCGAGGCCCACATCGGTTTCATGTTCGCGCCGAAGTTCCATCCGGCGATGCGCTTCGTCCAGCCGATTCGCAAGAGCCTCGACTTCCGAACGGCCTTCAACATCCTCGGCCCGCTCGCCAACCCGGCCGGCGTCCAGGCGCAGGTCATGGGCGTCTCCGACGCCGAGCTGTTGGACCGAATCGCCGAAAGTCTGAAGATGCTCGGCGTCAAGCGAGCCTTCGTGGTCCACGACCAGGGAATGGATGAGATCAGCCTGCTCGGAAAAACGAGAATCGTCGAGCTGCGCGATGGGAACATCAAGTCGTTTGAGCTGGACCCCGGCGACTATGGGATCGCCAACGCCTCGATCGATACCCTCGGCAGCGGCGACGCCATCGCCAACGCCGCCGTCATGACGGACATCCTGGTCGGCAAGGACCGGGGACCGCGACGGGACATCGTCGTTCTCAACGCCGCCGCCGCCATCGTTGTCGCGGAACTGGCGGACGGCTTCGAACAGGCGATTCCGCGGGCCGAGGCTTCCATCGATGGTGGCAAGGCGTTACACTGCCTGGAGAGGCTGGTCCAAATCTCGAATCAGACGTAGCCTCTCGTCATCGTTCGAGTTGAGAGTATGCTGATCACCAAAGTCAAAATCTGCGGGATCACGAATTACCAGGACGCCGTCGCGGCGATGGAAATGGGTGCAGACCTGTTGGGGTTCAACTTCTACCCGGGCAGCCCACGGTACATCGCGCCCGCCCAGGCCACCGGAATCATCAACCGGCTGCCCGCCTTTATCGACGTGGCCGGGGTCTTCGTCAACAGTTCGCTCGAAGAGATTCGCGAGATCGCCGGCCAGTGCCAGTTGGACTGGATTCAGTTGCACGGCGACGAGAATACCGAGTTCTGCCGCTGGCTGGCCTACGACAGCATGAAAACCATGAAATCGCTGCGGGTCAAGAGTGCGGACGACCTTCAGCAGGTGGACAGCTACTCCACGGACGCGATCCTGTTGGACGCGTACGACCCCGGTCGCTACGGCGGCACGGGACTGACGTTCGATTGGAATATCATCGGCCACATCGGCAGGCGGGTTTTTCTCGCCGGCGGAATCAATCCCCATAACGCAGCCGCGGCGGTCGAGCTGGGTGTCTACGGGATCGACGTGTGCAGCGGCATCGAGGCCGAGCCCGGCAGGAAAGACCACAGGAAAATGAAGGCCCTGTTCGACAGCATTCGACATTTGAGAGCGTGACTCCATTGCGGACTGCGGATTGATGATTCGGGATTGAGAAGCGGCGGCCTCACGAATCCGCAATCCGAAATCTGCAATCCGCAATGGGTCCACTTACACGGGATACCACGATATGAAACATACAGGCAGATTCGGTGGCTACGGCGGCTACTATGTCCCGGAGGTGCTCATTCCGGTGCTGGAAGAGCTGGAGGAGGCGTTCTACCGGTTTCACGAGGACAAGGCATTCGTCGCCGAGCTTGATCATCTTTACCAGAATTATGCGGGCCGGCCGACGCCGTTGTATCACGCCAGGCGATTCAGCGAGCACGTGGGCTTTCAGGTCTATCTCAAGCGCGAGGACCTGTGTCACGGCGGCGCGCATAAGGTCAACAACACCCTCGGACAGGGACTTCTCGCCAGGTACATGGGCAAGACCAAGCTGATCGCCGAGACCGGCGCGGGCCAGCACGGCCTGGCCACCGCCATGATCGGCGCCCTGCTGGGGATGGAGACCAAAATCTTCATGGGCACTACCGATATCGAGCGCCAGAGCGTCAACGTCCACAAGATGAAGCTCTGCGGGGCCCAGGTCGTGTCCGTCGAAGGCGGCACGGGGACGCTGAAGGACGCGATCAACGATGCCCTGCGTTACTGGACCGCCCACGTCACCGACACATTCTACCTGTTCGGCTCGGCGGCCGGCCCGCACCCGTACCCCACCATCGTAAGACACTTCCAGAGCTGCATCGGCCGGGAGGCACGCGGGCAGTGTCTCGAACAGACCGGTCGGCTGCGGGACCTGGTCGCGGCCTTCGTCGGTGGGGGCAGCAGCGCCATCGGCATGTTCGCCGGCTTCCTCGATGACAAAGGCGTTCGGCTCGTCGGCGTCGAAGCCGGCGGCAAAGGCGTCGGCACGGGCAAACACGCCGCCAGTCTGTGCGCCGGCAGGCCCGGCATCTTGCACGGGGCCAGGGCCTACCTGCTCCAGGACGACGACGGGCAGGTTCTGGAGACTGAATCCATCAGCGCCGGCCTGGACTACCCCGCGGTCGGGCCGGAGCACTGCTATCTGAAGGACACCGGCCGGGCCGAGTACGTCGCGGCCGACGATGACGACGTCCTCGACACCTTCGAACTGCTCACGAAGCTGGAGGGAATCCTCCCGGCCCTCGAAAGCACGCACGCCCTGGCCTATCTCGTGAGTCGCAAGGGCACGCTGCCGCCGGAGACAGTAGCCATCGTGAATCTCTCCGGTCGAGGCGACAAAGACGTCGGTATCGTGGAGAAAGCAAGAAGCAAGTAGCATGGGCGTCGCGCCCATGTGTCGCAGGGCCATCTTGGCCCTGCCGCCCCGGGCGAGAGGGGTTCCCCAAACGCAGTCTATCGCGGTTGGGGGCCCCGGACGCCCGTGATACTCATGGGCAAGATGCCCATGCTACGTCGCGGAGCATATGCAATGAAGAGCTATCAACAAGCATTCGCAGAACTGAAGAGGCAGAACCGAGCGGCCCTGATCCCATTCTTCGTCATCGGCGACCCCGACTATCAGACGAGCCTGGCCGTGGTGAAGGCGGCCGTTGACGCCGAGGCCGACATCCTCGAATTGGGCATCCCCTTCTCCGACCCGATCGCCGACGGACCGACCATTCAGAAGGCCGACGTGCGCGCGATGCGCAGCGGCATGAACGTGCACCAAGCCCTGGAATTCATCCGGGAGGTCAAGAGCCACAAGGACATCCCCATCGGCCTGCTGATGTACTATAACCTCATCCATCGATACGGGATGGAGCGATTCTTCACGGATTTTCACCGGGCGGGCGTCAACAGCGTGCTCGTCGCGGACCTGAGCATCGACGACGCGGCGGAAGTCATCGGTCCCAGCCGGTCGGCCGGCGTGGACACCGTCTTCATGGTCACGCCGAACACGGAGCCCGACCGGATGAGGCGGATCGCCTCGCAGACCACGGGCTTCATCTACGCCGTCTCGTTGCTCGGCGTCACGGGCAGTCGAGAGACTCTCTCCAACACCGTGGAAGGGCTGGTCCGGCAACTCAAGAGCCTGACGGACGTCCCCGTCTGCGTCGGGTTCGGCGTCAGCAAGCCCGAACACGCCCGGACTATCGCCGATGCCGGTGCCGACGGCGTGATTATCGGCTCCCGGCTCGTCGCGATGATCGAGAACCATCTGAACGACCCGGCCGCGGCCATCAAGGAAGTGGCCGGATTCTTGGGCGAGGTCAAAGCGGCCCTGGCCAGGAAGTGAGACCGGCCGGGACTGTGGCGAGGCCATCCTGGCCTTGCTCTTCACTACATGGCCAACTGCGAGGCCCGAGTAGGCAAGTGCAAGATTTCGCGTAGTAGGACGAGCACCCCCGCTCGCCTGAGAACGTCGTACGGAGCAAACAGCCTGCAAAGGCCACAAAACGTAGCCACACACCCTCGTTCCCACATGCAAGGGCGGGACGCCCTCGCCACGAAAAGAGCCCGCACCAGGTAAGCCCGCCCTCGGCACAGCCTCGGCCCGCAGCGGCGAATGATGATTCGCCCCTACCGCTCCCCCCGGCGAACTTCCTGCGGCTTTGCGCAGTAGAGATTGCACTTACGGAGGAATGTGCTAAGGTGGTACGCAAGATGCAGGATGAACCGGACTTCAGTTTAGGAGGACATGACAATGGACAAGACGATCATTTCGGTACTGGCGACCCTGGCCCTGACCGCGGCGGCTTTCGGGCAGGAGGCTCAGCGAGAGCGAGGTACGAGACCCGGACGCGAAGGCGCTGCCGTGGTGCGGCCGAGTCTGGAGCAAGAGCGCATGGCCCGGAGGCTCCAGCAGCAAATCGATGAGCTGAAGGCCAGTCACCAGAGCCTGATCGACGAGTTGAGAGCCATCCACGCGACGGCGGCCAAAGAGAACGCTGCGGAGACGGCCAGGCAGATCGAGGCACTCGTCAGCAAACGTCAGGAGGCCTTTCAGAGTACCCTGCGTGACCTCGAGCAACAGCAGGCGCGGCTGCGCAGAGCGACCGGGGACCGCGCAGGCCGACTTGAACGGGGGCGGTCTCAGGCCAGGCAGGCGCCCGATTTCGCCCTCGACAGCTTCGACGGCAAGAAAGTCAAGCTCTCGGACTACAAAGGCAGCATCGTCGTCCTCGAGTGGTTCAATGACGAATGTCCTTTCGTGAGATACCACTATGAGCCGGTCAAGACCATGATCGACCTGGCGAAGAAGTACAGGGACAAGAAGGTCGTGTGGCTGGCCATCAACAGCACGAGCCATACGACGCCCCAGACCAACCGGGACTTCGCCAAGAAGCACAAGCTGCCCTACCCGATTCTCGACGACCGGGCGGGCAAGGTGGGCCGGTTGTACGGCGCCCGCAACACGCCCCACATGTTCGTCATCGACAAGGACGGCGCCATCGTCTATGATGGGGCGATTGACAGCGCCCCTCTCGGCAAGCCGCCCGAAGGCGCCGGTAAGGTCAACTACGTGGACAAGGCCATCTCCGAGCTGCTGGCGGGACAGAAGGTGAGCCTGCCCAACACGCCGCCCTACGGCTGCACGGTGAAGTACGCCGCCCCATAGCTGCACTTAGTGTGTGCCGTGCGTGTTTGATCGGTCGTCCTGACCGCTACCTGGTCACTGCGCACGGGTCGCCCGCATCGTTGCCAGAGTGACCGAGCTCTGGGGGCTCCGTACTGATTGGGCAAGGGTTTTCGCTTGACGGTCAAGGCGGCCGTCGTTACGCTCACGCCATGGCACGATTGGCGGGAATTGCGGCTTTCGATACCCAGGGCGAAATGTCCTTTCTAAAGCGCCTCGAGCAATCTCTCGCTCTCGGGCGGACGGTCCGCCCCAACCGCCGGGGCCCAATCCCTAAAGAACCAGAAGTCACACACAGCGTCCGCAGAGTTAGCAGGGATATAGTCGATTTGTACAAGGACGTATCTTATGACTGTTGTTGCCTGTATCGCTATTCTTATCTGCATGATCATCACGAATGGATGCTCATCTACTGGAAGGCCACCGACTGTGGCAAGCTCACAGACGCAGGTCTCGCCGCCTCCGATGGAACACGGCGGAGAGGTTCCGGATACAGAGAATCCCCAATTCCTTGAAGTTGAGCGGTTCTCGGTGACAGAAGAGGGCCTGAAACTAAACTACCGTGTGACCAACATCTTCCCGCATGACATTTGGGTCTGCACCAGCCTGAGTTCGTTTGCGAGTGAAGGCCATCCACACACTGTGGAAACACGAATCACCAACGGGGCCCTGCGGATAAGGCGTCGAGGAAACTTGGAGCAAAACATGTTTGTCGATGAGGGTGCCGTCTACGCAGTCTACCATCGACTGCTGCCGCGGCAATCGCGTTCGGGCACGGTTCTCCTGCCTCTCCCGGTCAGGAACAACTCTCCCGTTTACGAGGCTCATGAACCGTTCTCGCAGGTTGTTCTCAATAGGGCGGCACTTGAGCTGGGGTACTTTCGTGAAGACCTCCTCACCCTGCTCTTGCAGAGCAAAGAGAGAGGGTGGCTATATGTGCGGACCAACTTCACCTCAGCCAAAAGGGATCCCAATGTTGCATATGTTCGATACATCAAACCAAACAAGTGGGAGGGGCTGGCTCTGGAGCAATCGGTGCAGATTATCATCTCGGATGTTACGGTCCCAGGAGTACGCGGCGGAACATGGGAGAGGCTGGCAAACGGGGTCATGCCCTACATGTCGCCGGGCAAAGGAGTTAAGGATTAACGGCATTGCGAAGGAAAAAGGGGGTCAGGCTGTGAATCGTAACGTAACAGGCTTCGCGGGCCGCCTTTCGCCGGTCTTTTCTCTTGCCGCCCGCTCCTCCGGTGGTTAGCGGCCGACGGCGCAGTTGCCGCCGTCCCGGCGACTATCTCGCCGTACCCGGCCATCCGCCCGGCTTCTTCGCCCGCCGCCCATTCTGTCCCCCCATACTTCGCAGGGGACCTATTGAGGACAGTCAC
>CAYFUB010000059.1:0-4311 GCA_964346195.1 uncultured Pirellulales bacterium | reverse complement strand
GATCGTTGGGGCCCCCAAACGCAATCATTCGCGTTTGGGGAACCCCTTCACTGCGCTGCGCTTCGTTCAGAGCCTGCCCTGAGCGTAGCCGAAGGGATGACACACGGGGCGCAAGAATTTTTCATAATCCGTATCAATCGTCCTTAATCAATCCCTGTGGGTCAGCACGTACAGGACCGGCAGGACAATCAGGACCAGAACCAGCGAGCTGATCAGGCCGCCGAACACGACGGCGACCAGGGGCTTCTGGATTTCCGCGCCGGGCCCGGTGGCGTAGAGCATGGGCAGCAGGCCGAGAAGGGTCGTCATCGTGGTCATGACCAACGGTCGGACCCTCAGGCGGCAGGCCGTAAAGACGGATTCGACCACCCCTCTCCCTTCCGTGCGGAGCTGGTCGCAGAAACTGGTCAGGACCAGACCGTTCTCCACGCCGACGCCCAGCACGGCGATAAACCCGATGGTCGCCGCGACGCTGAGGTTCATGCCGAGCAGGTAGAGCGCCGTAACGCCGCCCACTACGGCAAAAGGCAGATTCACCATGACCAGCAGGGCGCTTTTGAGGGACTTCAACGCATAGACGAGCAACACGAAAATGAGCAGTGCCGCCACGGGCACGGCCACGGCCAGACGCCGCATGGCCCGCTGTTGATTCTCGAACTGGCCCCCCCACACCAGCCGGTAACCGGCCGGCAGGCGGCGTTCGATCTCGGCCAGGCGGGTTTTGGCCTCCGCCACAAAGCCGCCGATGTCGCGGCCACGCACGTTGCACTCCACCAAAAGACGACGGCGGGAATCCTCGCGGTTGATCTTGGCGGGCGATTCGGCCTGCTCCACGCAGGCGACGTCGCTCAGCGGCACGCTGTAGCCCAGCGGACTGGCTACGAGCAGCCGGGCCAGATCGGCCCCGGTGGCGCGGTTCGCCCGCGGCAGACGCACCACGATGTCCACCGGGATCAGGTTCTCGTACAAGGTCGAGGCCGCCCTGCCGCCGACCGCCGCTTCGAGCAGCTCGTTGACGGTTTCGACGCTGAGCTTGTGGCGGGCCATCGCCCGGCGGTCGAGCACGACGTTGTATTGCGAGAAGCCGGAGACCTGCTCGATGGCGACGTCCCGGGCGCCTGCGATGCCGGCGAGCAGGGGGGCGATCTCCTCGGCCGTTTCGATCAGTTTGTCGATATCGTCGCCGAAGATTTTGATGGCGACGTCCGACTTGATGCCGCTGATCAGCTCGTTGACGCGCAGGGCGATCGGTTGCGAGAAGGCCGGCCGGATGCCCGGAAAGGCCTTCAGCTCGTCCTGCATCTTCTCGACAAGCTGCTCCTTGGACGTGGCGGCGGTCCAGCCCTTTCTCGGCTTGAGCATGATCGTCAGGTCCGTCTGTTCCGGTCCCATCGGGTCCTCGGAGATTTCGGCCCGCCCGGTTCGTGAGACGACCGTGGCGACCTCGTCCGGAAAGCGTTCCCGCAGGGTTTTCTCGATCCGTTGTGCCTGGGCGACCGAGCCATCCAGTCCGGCGGTGGGGAGACGCACGATATTGATGGCAATGGCTCCCTCGTCGAGGGTCGGCAGGAACTCCGTGCCGAGTTGCATGAAGATCGCCGCCGCACCGACCATCACCGCGCCCGCCACGGCGACGGTGATCCAGCGGCCCTTCACCGCCGCACGCAGGACCGGCGCGTGGACGCCGGCGAACAGACGCACAACCAGGTTGTCACGTGCGTCCCGGCGCGCGCGCTTCGTGACCATCGAAGCCAGGACGGGAATCACCGTCAGGGACGCCGCCAGCGAGGACAGCAGCGTAAAGCAGATCGTCAGCGTCAGGGGCTTGAACATCTTGCCTTCCAGCGACTGCAGCGAGAACAGCGGCAGGAACACGATGACCATGATCAGGACCGAGAACGCTACCGGCCGGGCCACTTCCCCCAGGGCGTCCCGCGCGATCTCGAACCGGCTGCGCGTCGCGTTGTGCGGCTCGGCCATGTGACGGGCGATATTCTCGGTGACGATGATCGACGCATCCACCACCATGCCCAGTGCAATCGCCAGACCGCCGAGGCTCATCAGGTTGGCCGTCACGCCCTGCCAGTCCATCAGGAGGAAGGTCGCAACGATGACCAGCGGCAGCGCCAGCGTGACGGTCAGGGCGGCCCGCAGGTCCCACAGGAGAAGAAACAGGACCACAACGACGAAGACGCCACCCTCGGCCAGGGCGTCCGAAACCGTGTGGATGCAGGCCCGGATCAGGTCGGTACGGTCGTAGAACGGCCGGATGCGCACGCCCGGCGGCAGCGACTTTTGAATCTCCGGCACCTCTCTCTTGACGCGGTCCACGACGAGCTTGGAGTTCTCATCCTTGAGCATGATGGTCATGCCGATGACGGTTTCCCCTTTGCCGTCGCGACCGGCCGCACCGGACCGGACGGCGGCACCGACCGTCACCTGCGCCAGGTCCCTGATATAGACGGGCGTGCCGTCCGAGGCCCGGATCACAATGTCTTCAATGTCGTTGACGTCCTGCAACAGACCCCGGCCGATAACGTTGACCTGCTCGAAGTCCTTGACGACGAAGCCCGCCCCGGCGTTGCGATTGTTGGCCTCGATGGCCTCGATCACCTCGCGTAGAGAGACGCCGTATTTGAGCAGCAGGGCGGGATCGACGATGACGTGGAATTGGCGGACCAGTCCCCCCATGCTGTTGATCTCGTTGATGCCGGGCAGTCGGCGCAATTGCGGACCGACCAGCCATTCCTGTATCGTGCGCAGGCCCATCAAATCCACGTCACTGCGCCGCAACGCCCGGCCGCATGTCGGGCATTCCCCCGGCGCCTCCGACCAGACCTCCCGGTGCGCGTCACAGTAGTATCCCGACTCAAGCGTGTACTGATAGATCTCGCCCAGGCCCGTGGAGATGGGGCCGAGTTCCGGCTCGGTTCCCGCCGGCAAGCTGTCGCGCGCCGCCGCCAGACGTTCGAAGACAAGCTGCCGGGCGAAATAGGTGTCGACGTTGTCCGCGAAGATGACCACGACCTGCGACAGGCCGGACTGCGACAGCGAGCGCACCTGCCGCACGCCGGGCAGACCGGACATCTGCGTCTCGATCGGAAACGTGATGAGCCGATCCACCTCCTCCGGGCTGAGCCCCTGCGACTCCGTCAGGATCATCACCTGGACATTCGTGACATCGGGAAACGCGTCGATTGGCAGCCTGGTCCACGCCAACCCACCCAGCAAGAGTACCACACCCCCGAGAAGCAGGACCAGAAACCGCTGTCTCAGAATGAACTCTAACGCTCGTTCCAACATGCAATATTCCTTATGTCAGCCAGATCCAACCATTGTCAGACGAAGTGCGCCTCAACGCTCAGCTTCGCGGGTGGCAGCGCCAAGGTCGCAGGCCTTGGCGATGGCTCCAACGCAGTCGCAGGACCATCGGCAAACTGGCGCTTGCCGCCTCCGCCCGCCGCGGCCGTCTTGACCGCGCTGTGTCGAGGGCGTCTCGCCCTCAAATCGCGGGCCGGATGCCCGCGATACAATAGGCCATCATCAATGCGCACAGCCGGCGCCCATTTTCTCCTTCAGGATTTCGCTTTTGAACATGAACGCGCCTTTGGTCGCGACGATGTCGCCCTCGCCCAGGCCGCCGTGCACCTCGACGAAGCCGGCTTCAGGGGGGCCGACCGTCACGTCGCGTCGGGCCCAGAGCTCATCGGTGAGCCGCGCGAAGACGAAGTTCTGTCCCGCGTCGGAGAGGACGGCGGTTTCGGGCACCCTCAGGACTGTCTTCGGGCCGTCGAGCTCGATGGTGGCTTTGACAAACATCCCCGGCCGGAGCCTGCCTTCCGGATTCTCCATCGCCATGCGCACTTTCAACGTGCGGGTCGCGTGGTCCACCTCGCTGCCGATCATGTCGACCGTTCCCCGGAAGACAACCTGGGGGAACGCGCCCGTCCGGACCTGGGCCGGCACCGGTTTGCCCGAGGCCATTTGTTCGTGCAGGGCGGCCAGGTCCGACTCGTACACGTCGCACCAGACCCAGACCCGCGACAGGTCGGCGATTCGGTACAGGGTGTCGGTCGTATCCACGAGTCGCCCGCGGACGACATTCTGTTCGATGACAGTTCCACGAATCGGCGCCGTCAGAATGAGCTGACCGAAGGGCGCATCGGAGTCCGCCGTGGCGAAGCTCTCGATCTGCTTGTCACCGAGCCCGAAGAGATGCAGCCGCTTGCGGGCGGCCGAGACGGTGGCCTGGGCGGCGGCCAGTTCGCTGCGGGCGGTCAGGTAATCCGCCTCGCTGCTGATCTTCTGCTC
>CAYFUB010000058.1:0-1754 GCA_964346195.1 uncultured Pirellulales bacterium | reverse complement strand
GTTTGATGCCGCGGTACACGTGTACCACCTCCTCACCCAACAGAGTCCCCAGCAGGACCGGCTCGGGAATCCATCCCGGCTCCGTATTGAATCCGGGAAGCACCCGGTACCAGGGATCGATGTTGCCTGAGGCGCCCGCGAATGCAGGCGCAACCACATTGGCACCCAGGATTTTCTCCACGAACTGCTCGGCCAGCCCGAGGACGTCGCCGCTGATCGTGTAGTTGTCATAGCCGAGCGACGTCCCGTGGGTGGCGTAGTCGAAGGCGACGGCCAGGGGCGTGCCGTCCGGCCCGGCGACCTTCAGCACGAGGACTTCCTTGTCCGTCGGCCCATAGGGATTGCGCCCGAGGACGATGGAGCTTTCGCCCTTGTCGCTGATGCGCAGTTCGCGACGGTTCGCTCCGACCGGCGAATAGCCCACGCCCAGACCCAGGCGCGCCGGCTGCATGCCGTCGAGCGCCTGCCGGACGACCTCGACAAGCTTGTCCCTCAGGACCTCCATGTACTCCACATTATTCTCATGACCACGTTCGCGGTTCCTCGTGGGCGTCGGCGCGGCATGCGTGTGAATGGCGCAGAGGAACAGCTCCGCAGGCTGCAAGTCGAATTCTTTCCGCAAGGCGCTGCCCAGGTACTCGTCCGTGCCGTCGTAGAAGCCGATGATGTCTATCGAAACCAGCACGAGCCGCTTACCCGCCGTCTCGAAGGCGAGGACGCGGGCGGACAATGGGTCATGCATCCCCGTGGAGAGTCCCTTGCGGCCGGCATAACCGGACATGGTGACCGGCTTTTCGGGTGTGATGTCGATCCGCGCAGCGCCGGCTTTCAGCCCGGCCTGGTTCTCTCCCAAAGACGGTGTCGCCGCAAGCAGGAGCATCACGAGTGACAGATAACAGACGATGGCAAGACGTGTCTTCATGTCATTCTCCTATTCATTTGCTGGTCCGGCACAGATTCTACCTCACACTCCCACCCCCTGCAAGGCACATGGCACTGGTGCAGATGGGTGGCATCGTCAAGGCCGAAGGCCTTGGCGATGGTCTTATGTACGTGACCCATTGCCAAGCCGCGCTTGACGATGCCACCCGTTGGTTCCGGCATGGCAATGCCCCATTGCCATTTCCGGGCCAATCCGTTAGCCTGATAGGAGGGATATATGACACGGCTTGGGTAGACGTATGGGATGCAACGGGTAAGCAAATGACGTCAGGAAACTCCGGCAAGCATCGTCTCATTGCACTCGCATCACTCCTCATCCTCGCGTGTTTGTGGCTCATGCCCGCTCGTGCGGCCGCCGAGACAAGCGATGATCTTGACAGCCTTATCAAAGCGGACTGGGCCGCTCAGGAGCGGAGACAAGGCAGGTCGCCACAGGATGCCCAGGCCGTTGCAGGCGCTTATGAAAGGGCACAGGCCCTTCTCGGAGACCTGCCGAACGTCGCCAAGCGGGTCGATCTCGAAAGGGAACAGGCATGCCTTGATTCACTGACGACACGAGTGACGCGAGTGAATCAACTCGATGAAACAGGGCGAATGGCCCTTTATCACGAAATCCGGTCACTGACGCGGAAGATGGCCCTGAAGAACCCCCTGCTCGCCGGCAAGCCGATTGTCTTCATGAAGCGCCGGCGGTTCGTGTGTCAGATGCTCCACGAATACCTTGGCTACTTCTATGATTACGGGGACATCTCGGGTGGGGGCATCTACGTCCTCGAGCAGCCGGGCAAGTCATTCGCTATCCGTGACTTGAT
>CAYFUB010000057.1:0-2355 GCA_964346195.1 uncultured Pirellulales bacterium | reverse complement strand
CGCCGGCTGCAACATCTCGTTGTAGGTGCCGCCTCGGACGTAGACGGTATCGCCCGCCCGCAGGGTCGCGTTGGCCTTGCCGAGCGTCTTCCAGGGCGTCGTCGTGCTCAGGCCGCTGTTGCCGTCATGCCCGCGGGCAATATCGACGTAGTACGTTGTTGCTGTTGCTTTGCCGGCCCACAAGAAGCTGACCAAAACGACCGCGAAGGTCATGCCGGTCCTGAATGCGCCGCGTGTGCAACGACGAGAGTTTCCCCAAGTAGCTGCCATGAAACACACCTCTTTTGTTAGTACCATCCTGATTTCTGCTTGTGTTCTCTTAAGTATTTCTTCGCAGGGTGAATTTACGTATTTCTCTTATCCGGGCTTGTCGAGAGACTGATCGGGGAGATTCTCACGCATCCCCGACACTTGTGTTTTACGGGAATGACTGCAAAACAGATATGATAACATCCACGTCTGGGGCCAGTCACGTTCAGTTCGGCGGCTCCAGTTTCGGTCGGATCGACCAGGGATGCCGCATTGGCCTTCCGGGCCGTATCTTGCTCGGCCGGCGGATTCAAGGCCCAGTCTCAGTCTGCGTTCCCGCGCAAATCCTCGTTCCTGCGGGTCCATACTTCTCAACACGCCTCTGGGTCTTCGACCGCCCCCATTCAAATCGTAAGATATATTCGTGATCATCCAAGACCTCGATGTTTTGCTGCGATGCAGCGGAGCAGAGGTGAGGCGCCGTGCAGGGGTATGCACGGCGCCCCGAAGTACACAGCCCGAAGAATCGGGCGACGTCATTTCTCTTGTGGAGGATCAGGCAACGCCGAGTGGCGGACTCGAGGATTTGTGCCTCCGTCATCAGTCGGGAAGACACGCGGGCAGCCGCGGCAATCGCCACCGAGTGCGGCGTTGCCCTGGTTGCCTCCGGCCTGCTCATTGCCCACCGGCATGTTGGTCACTGGCGCATCGGCGCTGACGTCGGCGAAGTACAGGTCCGTCGTGCTGCCGTTCCTTGCGTTGCGGCCATCCTGCCAGTAGACGAACACGGCATCGGTCCCGTCGGGCCGGCCGGCTACGACAATCACGGGCGCTCGCTGGTCGGCGCCGGAGGCGTCATCCACGATATCCGTACCCGCCAGCGGTCCCGCCGGCAGACCGGCCGAAGCGGCGTAGAAGATATCCGTATTGCCGCCGAGGTCGTCGACCCAGGCCAGGTACAGCACGTCGCCAATCGAGCCGGCCGCCAGAGCGGGCTGCGACTGGTTGCTCGGACCGGCCGTCAGGGGCACGTTCGTCCACGGGCCGTCGTTGGAGGCAGCCCCGTAGAGGTCCGTCGCGCCGTTCCGCGCGTCCGTCCAGAGCATGAAGATCGTGTCCGTGCCGCCGACGGCCAGCGCCGGCTCGGTCTGGTCGGCGTCGTCGGAGGTCACCTGAGAGACGGTGGCGGTCGCAAAAGCATCCGTCGAAGCGGCCACGTAGATGTCCTGGTTGCCGGCCCGGTCCTGCTGCCAGGCGACGGCGACCAGGCCACCGGCCGACGAGCCCGCCGCGAGTGCCGGATTTGTCTGGTTGTCATTGGAACCCGCAATCGGCTGCGGCGCCGACCACACGCGGCCGTCGAACGAGGTCGAGAGGCACACCGTCCACGGGCCGTGGGCCTTCTCCTGCCAGACCGCATAGAGTGTCCCGGCGGCGTCGATCGCCACGGCCGGCTGGCAGTGGTCGCCCGTGCCTTCGCTCACCTGCACGGTGTCACCGTACGTATCGGCCTGCGGCGCCAGACGGGCGGCATAGACCTGCCGCTCGCCGGCGGCGCCGGCGTGCCAGACGGCCCAGATGTTGCCCTGAGCATCACGGGCGGTCGCCGGCTGGCCCGCATGGAGGCCGGCCTGCTCGGCGAGGACACTTCGATCGGTGGCGCGGGCCTTCGTCTCCGTCGTCAAGGCCGACCGGTCAAGACTCTCATCCGCGTGATCTACTGCCTGCGAACCCTCGATGTCCATGATGGCCCCGAGGTCCGCCGCGTCGGCGGAGAGTTGACGGCGGGCGCCCGGCCCGTCCTTCGACTTGCCGGGAGCCTGGTCGGTGGTGGCCGCTGTCGCTTGCGCGTCGCTGTCACTCATGGCGCTGACCGAGGCGATAGCGGCCGTGGCGGTGGAGCCGGTGCGATAGGTCGCATAGATGCTGTAGATGTAGTTGGCCACACTGGAGGTGCCGAACGTGGTGGGCATCCCGCCCGACCACAGGGCGCTCGCCTGGGCTCGTCCGGGCGTGCCGGTCGTGAAGCGAATGCCGGGATTGTTCTCAAAGAGCCAGGCCAGCCAGATCTTCTGACCTGCCGATACCGATACGGGACTCTGCAGG
>CAYFUB010000056.1:0-5697 GCA_964346195.1 uncultured Pirellulales bacterium | reverse complement strand
GAGCCTGATTCCCGTCGTCTCGCTCAAACTCAAGGCAAGTGTCGACCCGGACAGCGGCTACGAGTTCGGCGAGCGCATGAAGTCGTCCCAGCACCCCTCGGAGGGGTGGGCCCCGATGTGCACCTGGGGAGGTCCAGAGCCGAAAACGGACTGCGGCGGCACTTGCGGCATCGCCGTTCAAAAACGCCAGTAAGTACGACTGGTGAGTCAATCCGAGGCCGGGCCGCCACGCCCGGCCTTTTTTGTTTGTCCCAGCGATGGAAAAACGGGTAGCCGGCCGGCGGATTTCGTGCGAGAATGCCAAGCTGAAACAGACGAATGGTTCCTGTTGGGAGATCGTCGTGAATAGACGTACTTTCCTGAAATGTACCGGGCTGGGGGCTCTGGGGGCGGCGGTCGCCGCGGTGGAGTGGACAGACGGCGCAGAGTCTAAGGCCGGCCGGCCTAATGTCATTCTCGTACTGACCGACGACCAGGGTTACGGGGACCTCTCATCGCACGGCAATCCCGTGCTGCGGACGCCGAACCTGGACCGGCTGCGCGAGCAGAGCATCCGGCTCACCGACTTCCATGTGGCCCCGATGTGCACGCCGACGCGCGGCGAGATTCTCTCGGGTCTCGACGCCCTGCGGAATCGGGCCCGGCACGTCTGCGGCGGGCTGACCATGCTGCGGACGGATGTCCAGACCATGGCGGATGTTTTTCGTGCGGGTGGCTATCGGACCGGTATGTTCGGCAAGTGGCACCTCGGCGACAGCTACCCGTACCTGCCGCAGTATCGCGGATTCGAGGAGGTCGTGCACCACAAGTCGTGGGGCATCACCTCCGCCGCCGACCGCTGGGGCAACGACTACTTCGACGACACGTACTCTCACAACGGGCAGTTGAGGAAGTACGAAGGCTACTGCACCGATGTCTGGTTCCGCGAAGCGACGAATTGGATGAAGGCCCGTGCGGCGGCGGGCGAGCGGTTCTTCTGCTACCTGCCGACCAACGCCCCGCACACCCCGCACTTTGTCCCGCCGGAGTACGCACAGCCCTATAAGCAGCCCCGCGTGCCCGCGGAGTTCTTCGGCATGATCGCCAATATCGACGAGAACATGGGCCGGCTGATGACCATGCTCGACGAGACGGGCTTGGCCGAAAACACCATCCTGATTTTCATGACGGACAACGGCGGGACCGCGGGCGTGAGACTGTTCAACGCCGGCATGCGCGACGGCAAGACCTCCCTTTACGACGGCGGCCATCGCGTGCCGTGCTTCGTGCGCTGGCCCGGCGGCAAGCTGCGCGGAGCGGGCGACATCGATGAGCTGACCACGTGCCAGGACCTGCTCCCGACGCTGATCGAGTTGTGCGAGCTGAAAACGCCGACCGGGACGCGGTTCGACGGCACGAGCCTGGCGGGCCTCTTGCGCGGCTCTCAGACCCACCTGCCCGACCGCATGATCGTGGTCCAGTACCACATCGAGATTCCCAAGTGGAACGCGACGGTGATGTGGAAGAAATGGCGGCTGGTGAAAGGTCAGGAACTGTACGACGTCGCCGCCGACCCGGGCCAGAAGAAGAACGTGGCCGATAAGCATCCCGAAATCGTTCAGGCCATGCGGGAGCACTACGAACGATGGTGGACCGAGGTCGAGCCGGTCGCTAAAGAGCCCTGCTACGTCCACATCGGCTCGGACCGGGAGAACCCTGTCACGCTCACCTGTGCGGACTGGCACATGATTTACGCCGACAATTTCCGGCACCTCCAGGAGAAGAAGAACTCGTACTGGAACATCCTGGTGGAGCGAGACGGGGACTACGAGTTTACGCTCACCCGCTGGCCGCCCGAAGCCGGGGCCGCTCTGGACGCCTCGCTGACCGGCCCGCTCGGTGCAGGCAAGGCCTTCCCCGTTGCCAGGGCGCGCTTAAACATCAACGACTTCGACCAGTCCAAGCCCGCCGCCCCCGGCGACAAATCCGTGACCTTCACGGTCCCCCTGAAAGCCGGCAAAACCCGCTTGCAGACCTGGTTCTACGACGAGTCCGGCAACGAGCTCTGCGGCGCCTTCTACGCCACGGCACGCCGCAAGTAGGACCGGCCTGACATCGCTCCGGGCAGCGCCCTGAAGCACCGGCTTGAGGGTGTATGACTGTGTTTCGTGGCCCGAGCGGGCAAGTATGGGATTTCGCGCAGTAGGGCGACCGTCCCCGCTCGCCCGAAGACGTCGTGCGAGAACGCACGACGTACAAAGGCCACAAATGTAGTCGCACCCCTTGGGGACGCTCTCGAGCGGGTACGTGCGGCCGCCTCTTGACAGACTCGCCCGTGTCCTCTATAAGGGACACGTGGCACGATTGGTCACTCGCGCGGATATAACACCCGGGCGCGCGCTTGAGCCGTGTTGGACCGCGAATCCCATGATTGGCAGGCGGAGGCAAGAGTATGAAACACTCAAAGCAAACGGTGGTATTGTCCTGCATGGTTCTCACGATGTTGTCGGCCGTAGGCGCATTCGCCGCGCCGCCGACGGTCGTTGAGACTGTGCCTCGCAGCGGCGATCTGAACGTGGATCCCGCGTTGCAGGAGATGCGGTTCGTTTTCGATCAGGACATGAGCAGCGGGGGCTATTCGATCTGCGGCGGCGGCCGGCTGTATCCGAGGGTCATCGGCCGGCCGCGATGGGCCGACAAGCGGACTCTGGTCGCACGCGTGCAGCTCGAGCCCGACCATGAGTACCAGCTCAGCATAAACAGCCCCAGCCACAAGAATTGCCGCAACGTCGCGGGCGAGCCGGCGGTGCCCTACCCGGTGAGGTTCAGGACCGCCGGTAGCCCGGCACCGGCCGAAGCGAAGACGGTCGCCGCCGCCGACAACGCTCGCGCGATCCGCAACCTGCGCGAGGCCATCGATACGCTGTACTCCTATCGGGACCTCCGCAAGCTCGACTGGGCGGGCCTGTTCACTAGGTACACCCCGGCGCTGGAGAGAGCCAAGAGCCCGCAAGAATTCGCCCAGGCGGCCGCTGAGATGCTCAGCCACGCGCAGGATATGCACATCTGGCTGGAAGCGGGCGGCCGGCAGATCTATTCCTTCCGGCGGGCCGTCGAAGTAAACTACAATCGCAGCGTGCTGGAAAAAGCCGTTCCCGGATTCCGCAAGCGCAGCGCCGCCGTCTATACCGGCCGGTTCGACGACGGCATCGGCTATATCCTGATCGACAGTTGGAGCCGGGACCACACCGAAGCACTGGAACAGGCGTACGAGGCCATCTGGGAGTTCTCGGATGCACCGGGGCTGATCGTCGACGTCCGGCCGAACGGGGGCGGGGCCGAGCCGCTGGCGCAGGACCTCGCCGGCTGCTTCATCGACAAGCCCGTGGTATACGCCAAACACGTATACCGCGCGGCGGACCAGCCAAGCGGATTCAGTGAGCCGCGTGAGCGTGTGCTGCCGCCGAACAAGCGCCGGCCGAAGTACCGGGGCAAGATCGTCGTGCTGATGGGCCCCGCGAATATGAGCAGTTGCGAGGCGTTCCTTCTCATGATGAAGCAGGTGCCGGGCTGTCGGCTGATCGGCGCGAGCTCCTACGGCAGTTCCGGCAATCCCAAGCCCACGGACCTGGGCAACGGCGTCACGGTGTACCTGTCTTCCTGGAAATCGCTGCGTCCCGACGGCACCTGCTTCGAAGGCGAGGGAATCGCCCCGGATTTCCCGATCAAGGCAACCCAGACGGAGTTCAAAGCCGCGGATCTCGTCCTCCAAGCCGCCTTGACCCTGCTCCGCAGGCGTTGAAACCACCCGGCGGAGACAACTTGCAAGAAACCGATGACGCGGCCAAACAGCGTGCGGCCTTGACACGGCGCCCACCCAATAGGTATAAGCGAACCATTCGGCATGTTGACCTCTTGGGATGAACGCAGTGCAGACACACCACAGAATCATCACGGGCGACTCGCGGCGTATGGCCGAGGTGCCGGACGAATCGGTCCACCTCGTCGTCACCTCTCCGCCCTACTGGCAGTTGAAAGACTACGGCAACGGCCGGCAAATCGGCTTCGACGACAGCTACGAGACTTACATCAATAACCTGAACCTCGTCTGGTCCGAATGTCACCGGGTCCTGGCCAAGGGCTGCCGGCTGTGCGTGAACATCGGCGACCAGTTTGCGCGTTCCGTGTACTATGGCCGTTACAAAGTCATTCCCATCCGCACGGAGATCATCAAGTTCTGCGAGACCATAGGCTTTGACTACATGGGCGCCATCATCTGGCAGAAAGTGACCACCTGCAACACGACCGGCGGCGCCACGATCATGGGCTCGTTCCCCTATCCGCGCAACGGCATTATCAAGCTGGACTATGAGTTCATCCTGATCTTCAAGAAGCACGGAACCGCCCCCGCCGTCAGCAAAGAGATCAAGGAGCAGTCGAAGCTGACGGTCGAGGAATGGAACCAGTTCTTCACCGGCCACTGGAACATCCCCGGCGAAAGACAGGATGAGCACCTGGCGATGTTTCCCGAGGAGATTCCCCGCCGCCTGATAAGGATGTTCAGTTTCGTCGGCGATACGGTTCTCGATCCGTTCCTTGGAAGCGGCACGACTTGTTTGGCGGCCAGAAACCTGGGCCGCAACGCGATCGGCTATGAAATCAACCCGGAGTTTTTCCAGATCATTCGGAGGAAGTTAGGACTCGATGAGACGCTTCTGTTTCAAGATGCTACCTTCGACCTGTTGGAGCAAGACACGCTCAGTCTCGATTTCCAACAGAAGATAAGCCAACTACCGCACGTTTTCCGCGATCCCGTCCCGTTCGACAAGAAAGTCGATCCGAGAGAGTTGCAGTTTGGATCACGAATCGGCTCTGGTCGCGGCTGAGCCTGAGACATTCCTCTTCAATAAGGCAGTAGGAATGACCCATTCACACACGATCTTGGTAGCGACGACGAATCCGGGGAAGGTGCGGGAATTGCGGGCGCTGCTGGGCGAGCAGGTCGAGTGGAAGAGCCTGGCGGATTTCCCGGGGCTCGGGGAGGTGACGGAGAATGAGGCGACGTTCGCTGAGAACGCGCGCAAGAAGGCGACGGAGTATGCCAGGGCGACCGGGCTTTGGACGCTGGCCGACGATTCGGGGCTCGTGGTCGATGCCCTGGGCGGGGCGCCCGGGGTGAATTCGGCGCGGTTCTCCGGCGCGAAGGCTCAGGGGGCCGACCGCAAGGCCATCGACCGGCGGAACATAGAGAAGCTGCTTTCGCTGCTGGAAGAGGTACCGAGGGAAGAACGCACAGCCCGGTTTGTCTGCTGCCTGTGTCTGGCCAGTCCGGAGCAAGTCCTCATCGAAACACAGGGGACCCTGGAGGGGTTCATCGCGGACGAGCCTGCCGGCACGGGTGGGTTCGGGTACGATCCGGTCTTCTTCGTGCCCCAGCTCGGCCGGACCGTCGCCCAGCTCGACGAGGAAGAAAAGAACGCCATCTCGCACCGCGGCAGCGCCATGCGCCAACTCAAACCCCGGCTCGAGGCGCTTTTGAATGCGACGGCCCCCCGGCCGCCCGGCCACGACTGATACGAATTATGGAAAATTCCTGCGGGGCACAGACTCAGTCATCCTGAGGCGAAGCCGAAGGATCTGGCCTCCGGATGAGACGTTTCTCCCGTTCGTAACCCAGATCGTTGGGGCCCCCAAACGCAATCATTCGCGTTTGGGGAA
>CAYFUB010000055.1:0-24731 GCA_964346195.1 uncultured Pirellulales bacterium | reverse complement strand
GGCCAGTTGGCATCGTAGATGTTCTTCGTAATACCGACGCCGTTGGCCTGCTCGTTCTCGTAGTTCGGGTGCACGAGCACGCCCATCGCCGCCTGCAAGTGATCGACTCGATAGAAGTCGCGCTCCTCGAACGCGCGATACGTCCACAGACCGGCCCATACCTGCTTCATCGTTTTGGCGATATGGCCTTCATCGGGATGATGGGTATAGGAATCATACAGCCCCGCGCCGTTGAAGTTGGGCAGGTCCTCGTTATTGCTGCTGGAGCGGCAGCGCAGCGAGGTGTCGGCCGGGAAGGACTGATGCATCGACGCCAGGGCCTCGAGCGTCCAGTCCGGCAGCGCGCCGTCGCGCAGCTTCTTGCGGAATTTGTCCAGCATTTTCACACGCGTCTGCGGCTGATTCTGAAAGGTTGGGTCCGCCATCATGGCTATGGCCGTGTCGTAGAAGCCGTTGTGCTTCATGAATTCATCGTAGAAGTAGAAGGGGACGGCAAAGCCGTCCGGGGCCATGCCGAGCGGCAGGACCTTGCGCAGTTCCGCCACGTTGGCAGCCTTGGCCCCGATGCTGTTCGAATCCGCAAACCCGACCGCCGTGAGCGGGACAATGGCTTTGGCGTCCAGATTTCGCGGCGGGCTTTGCGGCTCTTTCGGCCGGATGGAATCGAAGAACGCGTTGACATCCGTCGGCGAGGCCTCCTGCAGGGTATAGCCGCCGGGCTCGACAACATATCGGACGTATTTGTCGGCCAGCGCCAAAACGTCGGCGCGGGTAGTTGCGTCCTTGATGAACGCGTTCGGCGTGTGGCTTTGCTTCGCCTTGAGATTGACGTGCGACAGTGCGGTTTGCGGGACCTCCGTGATGATGCCGGCCACGTGGCTCAAGGTATTCGGGAGCACGCAGTAGACGACGATGTCGCGCGCCGACACCGTCTCGGGCCCCTCGACGATCCTCAATCGACCGTAGCTCTCTCCCATCGTCAGTGCGATGTAACTGACGTTCGCGAAGAGTTCTTCGGTGCGGATGACGGCGACCGAGGACGCACCGTAGAGAGCCTTCTCCATCTCGTACAAAGCCCGCTGGGTCTCGCCCGGGGCGTGGTAGAAGAGTTTGCCCTGCACCAACGGCATCTGGTCGAGGACCAGTTCATAGGCCAGCCGGACAAGATCGAAGGTCACGGGGTCTGTCGGCCAGAATTCCAGCGTGTAAATGCCCTGGACAGCCTCATTGGGCTTGTAATGGTCGTGGGCGATGATGCTCCCTGCCAGGTTCTTTCGATGCTCGCTGAAGTACGTCTCATAATTGAACGTCGCTGCGTCGATGACCCGGCCCAGGCACTCCACCGCAAAGTCATAATGGTAGGGATAGTTCTTCGTATTCTGGAAGTACAGCCGGGGGGCGGGCGTATCGACCCCTGTGATGAGGAACTTCACCTCGGGCACCTGCATCGCCCCGGGGAAGTTGTTGCGATCCGAATAAACGTCAAAGGCCGCACGATCCTCAATCAAGAGAGTCCCGCAATTGGATGAGAGTTGGGCCCCGCCCGTGCCGCCGATCAGGCAGACGGTGACAAAGACGCCGGCCACAGATGAAGACCACCTCTTTGTCGCCCAGCGATTCATCACCACGTTCCGCAGTTTATCGGCGCCATATCGGTCATTCTCCTCAGGACATTATACCAGATTGCCGGCTCAACCGTTCGCTGAAATGCGTCAGGCATGAACACACGCGAAGACTGTTGCGGTTGCCCGGATTGGAGCGGGATTGTCACCCCTGCACTGCAAAGGCGCAACATCTTGTTTTTCTAGCAAGCATTTTCGGTTGCGGCCCGAGGCCGCGCCGCGAAGGCAGGGGTCCAGTCGACCGGCGAAGCGTAAGTGCGCGGATAAGTGGGAACCATCTCCCTGTGTGGCGTGTCTGGATTCCTGCCCGTTCGGCTTCGCTCAGGGTAGGCTCTGCGCAGGAATGACAGAGTCGTGGTGATTGAGTCTGCTTTCGCAGAGGCGACGAATGGTGCCGGATAACACTGATTCTGTCAGGGGCTCCAAGGGCCTGTGTAAGGTGGCGAAGACGGCGTTTATCGCATTGCGGATACCAGCGGAGAGAAGGTAGATGTCGGCGGTTCTCGTTGGTGCTCCCTGAGCGCAAGACGTATGGGTTCGGGGCGAACGCCGGACTCGGCGTAACCCCGGTCACTCCAAATCGGTTCAGTTGACGGAGTGACTTCAGCGTATGAGCTTCCACTCGGTCTGTTTTGCCATCCACTCGCGCAGTTTCGCCACGTCGTCGCTGGACGGCACGCCATCGAATCGCACAGGGGCGCCTGCCAACATTTTCGACAGGGCCGCCGTGGCGGAAGTTGCGCAGCTGTACGCAGTTGTGCCTTCCCAAGGAGGGGGACATTCATCGTTGTGCAGGTATCTCTGGAGATAACAGACCACCTCCGGCTGCCGGATGTAAGCAAGTTGCTGAAACAAGACACGCACCTTGTAGTACGGGTCCGGGTGGGATTCGGCCAGCTCCAGGCAACGACGGATGTCTTCTGCGACGCCCATGCGAGCACGGGCCCGCCACGCGGCCCAAAGAGCCGAGTCCTGCCAGTACGTTGTTTTTCGCAGGCGTTCCCTGCGGACCAGAAGCGTCTCTGCCCCATATCGATCTGCGATCTTCTTCTCCCATGCCGGGTCGAAATCCTCCTGATACGCCTGCCTGCGCCTTTCGTCCCAGCGCTCGATCAATTCTTGCAGGCCCGGCAACTGCGACTGCATATCGGCCAGGCCAACGAGCAGAACGGTCTCTTCCTTCCAGCCTGTCCAGTCTGGACGATGCCGGTACGTCCCGTCGAGGATATCGGACATCAGTTCCTGCAGAATCCGCCTGGCATGACCGCCGAAGTCGTCGGCTTTGGCGAATGTCAGCAGATAATTCCCTACATTCACCCGAATGCCCGTTTCGTAGCTCTCCCCGGTCAGTTCGGTAAGACAATCGACGACCTTCCGGCGGTCCGCTGGGTCGGGTGCGTGTTGCAGAAGAAAGGTCATCGAACGTACCGCGTTGACTGCGACTCTGTCGTTTGGCTCTCTCGCATGGATCTTCCACTGCGGGAGCAGGGCGGTGCGGTATCGCATGGTCAGGGGGTATGGTTCAATCCGGCTGTACTCGCCCTGACGGACCTGGCTCATGTACTGGGAAAGCGCCGCGATCGTTTGGTCGGCGTTCGCTGGTGGCGGCGTGCCGTCCGAAGGAGGTTGACCGACGGCAGGGGCGCGTGAGGTGTTCAGGGCAAGGAACACGCCGGCGAGGACCAGCCGCCGGAGCGCTGCGCCGTATTGTTGTCGTTTGTTCGATATTAATGGCATGGTCTCATTCCTTCAAAGAGCATCGGTCTGGCCGTTCCACATGGTGAGGGCCGGTAAGCGCGTCTTCTGTTTAGACCCGGTATGTTCGACCTGGTTCCCGGACTATCATCACACAAAGGGCAGCCGTGCAGTTTGGTGTGACGAAGCGATGGAAATGATGCCTGCGAATCGGAGCGATATCGCCGGGTCTTGACCAAAATCGGTTGACAGGGGTGTAACGCGGGCCTATCATGCGCATTCTACCGCTGGCAGGGTTCTGGTGGTCTCACGAGATGGCACGGTCGACTGTTATGGACAGGTAGTGTATGAGTGACTACATCGTTCTGGTCAAGCAGGTTCCTGATGTCTCGCAAATCACGGACAACGCGTTCGACCCGGAGACGGGCACGCTCGTGCGGTCGCGGCTGGCCAGCGTAATCAACGAGCTGGACGCCCAGGCGCTGGCGTTCGCGAACCACATGAAGAAGCTCAGCGGCGCCGCGAGGGCCCGCATCATCGCATTGACCATGGGGCCGCCGATGGCCGAGGAGGTGCTGCGATACAGTCTGGCCCGGGCGGCCGACCAGGTCGTGCTCCTCACCGACCGCGCCCTCGGCGGCGCCGACACGTGGGCGACGGCCAACCCGCTGGCTTATGCAATACGCAAGATTGTCAAGGAAATCCTCAAGTGCGGCAATAACTACTACGTCGTCTCCGGCATGCAGTCGGTGGACGGCGATACGGCCCAGGTGCCCGGCCAGATTGCCGAAGAGCTGGGGCTGCCGTGCATCGCTTATGTGACGGGGGCCCAGTATAAGAAAAAGCGTTTCGAATTCACCCGCATCATCAGCGGCGGCAGCCAGACGGTCGCGAGCAAGAAACTGCCGGCCGTCGTCACGGTTGCGAAGTACGAGTACCCGCTCTTCGCCACGTTCGCGGGCACGCGTGCGGCCGGCAAGGCCCAAATAGTCCAGTGGGGCGCGGACGACATCCAGGCGACGCACATCGGGGCCAAGGGCTCCAAGACGGCCGTGATTCGCGTCTTCCCGCCCGGCAAGAGCACGCGCAAGTGCAAGCAACTCAATGATGCCGGGGAGTTGGCCCGGATCATCGTCGAAAGCTACAAGAAGGGCGACGGCCAGGCCGCCGCAGGTACGAAAGAGGACGGCAAGTACGTCCTGCCGAAACGGCGGGCGGGCCTCTTCGAGCGGAAATTCGAGGGCACCGCCAAGGAGCAGGAGGATTATGACTTTCTCATCCAGGTCCTGAAGGATCTGAATATCAGTGAGGTCGATCAGGTCGACGAAGCCGTCCAGGAACGCATCCTCACAGCCGCTGGCGAGAGATTCCATAAGAAGGCGCTCGAAGACATGCTCGCCGGCATGAAGGCGACCGAGCCAGCCTTCCAGGGCGAGGTCTGGGTCGTCGCGGAGCATGCCGAGGGCGTGGTGCACCCGGCCACGTTCGAGCTGACCGGCAAGGCCCGCGAGTTGGCCGACTCGCTCGAAACGAAAGTCGGTGTGTGCATCGCCGGCGACAACGTCGCGCACATGGCCGAAGAGCTGATCGCCGCCGGGGCCGACAGGGTCTATGCCATCGAGCACAAGCTGCTCCAGGAGTTCGACCCGACGGCCTATCGCAAGGCGATCTCCGACGCCATCGACAAGCACGTCCCGCAAATCGTGCTGTACGCCGCGACGCCGCAGGGACGCATGCTGGCCCCGATGGTCTCGTACCGTACCGGTTGCGGCCTGACCGCCGACTGCACGGGATTCGCCATCCGCGACAGCTCGCGCAAGGGCGAGATCGGCCTGCTCTTGCAGACCCGTCCGGCCCTGGGCGGCAACGTCATGGCGACGATCCGCACGAAGAACTCCAGGAGCCAGATGGCGACGGCCCGGCCCGGCGTGATGAAACGCCTCCCCGCCGACCCGTCCCGCAAAGGCAAGATCGTCAAACACAAGGTCGAGCTGACCGAGGACGACGTCGGCCTGGAGATCATCGACACCGAATTGGGGCACGGGGCGGTGAACCTGCACGCCGACGCCATCGTTTCCGGCGGCAAGGGCATGCAGAGCCGCGACAACTACGAGAAGCTGGTCGGCACGCTGACGAGCGCTCTGAGCAAGAAGCTCGAAACCCAGGTCGAGCGCGGGGCCTCGCGCGCCGCGGTGGAGCAAGGCTTCATCGCGCGCATCCACCAGGTCGGCCAGACGGGGACCTCCGTCGGCCCGAAGCTGTACGTCGCGCTCGGCATCTCCGGCGCCATCCAGCACATGAGCGGGGTCGCGAACACCGAGACCATCGTGGCCGTCAACAGCGACCCCAACGCGCCGATCCTCAGGCAGTGCGATTACTACATCGTCGGAACCGTCGAGGACATTGTCCCGAGACTGACCGAGGCCCTGCACGGGGTGTAGCGTGAAATTCACTGTTTGCGGTCGCGCGGACCTGATCATCTGCATGGGCGTTCCGCGCGTGGCGGGCACAAATCATAAATCGTAAATTGTAAATTACAGATCGAAAGGTAGAGCGTGCCGAACTATAGTGAATACAGCAAGACGTCGGTTCTGGTCGTGGGCGCCGGTCCCGCCGGCCTGGCGACGGCGATCCAACTGAAGGTCCTCAAGCCCGATCTTGATGTCTGCGTGATCGACAAGGCCCTCGATCCGGGCAATCACAACCTCTCCGGGGCCGTGCTCGAAAAGGAACCGCTGAGCACACTGCTCGACGCCGCCCAGCCGGGCTGGCGCCAGACCGACGAGGCGAAGCTGGTCCTGGCCAACGTGATCGACAAGGACGACATCCTGTTCCTGCTCGGCACGGGCGGCAGGTTCCCACTATTCTGGGCGATGAAGATCGCCCGGAAGCTCGGCTTGGGCTTCGGCCAGATGATTCATCACGGCGATTACTCCGTTTCCATCAGCCGGCTCACGAGGTGGCTGGGTGGAATTGCCAGGGGAATGGGCGTCGAAGTGCTGACGGGCTTCGCCGCCGACCATGTCGTCTTCAGTGGCGAGGGCGTCCCGCCCTCGAAGCGCGGGCAAGATACCCGCGACACGTTGGCGGTCGGCGTCAAGCTGGTGGACCAGGGTCTCAACAAGGAAGGACACCAGGAACCGAATTACATCGAGGGCGAGACGATTCAGGCGAGGTTCATCGTGCTGGCCGAGGGCTGCGACGGGCTCGTTACCGAGCGCTTCGTCGAGAAGGTCGGCCTGCAGCGCCAGTCGCACCAGCTTTACTCGCTCGGCGTCAAAGAGCTGATCAAGGTGACGCCGGAGCAGTACAACAGGTTCACACGCGGCCGCGTCGTCCACGCGATGGGCTATCCCATCTGGACACCGGTCGTCGGTCCCGGCATGTTCGGCGGCGGCATCGTCTACGCCGGGGAGCCGGACCACCTGGCCGTCGGCATGATCGTCGGCCTCGATTGGAAGTACCGCGACTTCAACACGCAGGACGCGCTCGTGCGCTTCAAGGAGCACAGGTTCGTCAAGCAGTTCATCGAGGGCGGCACGGTCGTCGAGGCTGGGGCCAAGATGATTCCCGAGGGCGGCTGGTACGCCGTGCCGCGCGACCCCGAGACGAGCAGCATCGGCAAGGGCAACGTGATGATCCTCGGCGACAGCGCCGGTTTCGTCAACATGCTCAAAATCAAGGGCTTGCACAACGCCCTCGATTCCGGCATCCAGGCGGCCAGGGCTATCGCCGCCACGCTCGATGACCCGGACGCCGCCGCAAAGAAGTACACTGAGAACATCGAGCAATCGAACGTTGCCAAGGAGATGAAGTCGGCGCGGCATTTCCGCCAGACCGTGGCGAAGTTCGGGCCGCTGCAGGGCATGCCGCTGTCGGTCCTGAACGGCTGGCTGCCGCAGTTCAGGGTGGAGAACGACTACGAGATGATGACGGCGGCCCCGTATCGCCTCAGGCCGAATCAGAACTTCGACAAGGACACCTTCACCGCCGTCGCCGCCACCGAGCACCGCGAAGAGCAGCCTTCGCACCTGAAGATCATCGACCGGACCATCTGCGATACCAGGTGCCGTCCGGTCCTCGAGGCCCCGTGCATCACGTTCTGTCCGGCGGGCGTTTACGAGACCATCCACGACGAGGTCAAGCCGGCCAACCCGTCGAACTGTCTCCACTGCAAGACCTGCCAGCGCAAGTGCCCCTTCGACAACATCCGCTAGACCGCCCCCGATGGCGGCGGCGGCCCGCGCTACAAGCGTATGTAGGACTGACACGCACTGCCTGCGCCTCGGTTTGTTTCGGCTTGAGAACCCTATCCCCCAGGGTAAAGGCAAGAGAGCGACAATCTGAATTCTGCTCGGAAGGCAGAGGGGGTGCCCTCTGGTCGCGGTCGGTGGCTCGTTCGCAGTGGTTGAAGTTGAGCGCCCGTGAGGGGCCTGCTCATGACCCATAGCAATAGTGAAACCAGATGTCTCTTTCCATCTCTCTCTTGACGATGGTGCAGTAGGTGCCGTCCAGGGGACCTACAGTCCCGTCCGGTCGTGATATGGTCCAGACACAGGGTCCCTCACATCGGTTTTGCAGCCAACAGCCGGCACATCGTTCCTGACGCAATTGCCGACACAAGGTGAAAAACCGGTACAATCTGTGGAAATCCTTGCCGGCAAGGACGTCGCCGACAACGAAACTGTCGGTACCGAGATAACGGTGACAGGGAAACAGAGACCCGTCGGCTCCCACCGCCATCGCATTGCGTCCCACGCCACAATTCTGTCCAAGAATCCCAGACGGCTGTCGGGTGCCAAGCTTGGCCAGCGAGTCTCGAATTCTGCTCTCATAGGAATCCAAGGGCGTGGCCGCTCGTTTCTTCGCCAGGATTGAGAGCATGACCTGCTCCGTGGCGTGAAACACCTGCTGCCACGTCTCCGCGCTGAAGCCATGATTGTCTACGTCGTGGAGGGGCGAGTTCACGTTCGCGGAGATCACCACCTCTCGATATCCGTTCGCGACCAGGGCTGCATGGATGCGCCGCGCGTCACAATAGTTCCGTGTCATGGTCGCTCGGATTCCTACGCTCCGGCCGGGACGATGCTCCGACAGGGATTGCTGGAGTGCCTCTGTATTCCTCATCACCGTGTCGAAGGTCCCGCGCTCCGTACGATCCACCCTCATCGCATCGTGCATCTCCCTGTAGCCATCGATGCTGACCACGACGCCAAACTCGTTGGTGACGAGGAACCGATTGACCGATTCTGTCAAGAGTGTGCCGTTGGTGACGATCTGAAATCGAAATCGTTTGCCCTGTTTCTTCTGCAGCCATTTGCAGTAGGACACGACCGATTCGATGACCGACATGCCGAGGACAGGCTCGCCCCCGATGAAAGCAATGGTCAGTTCCTGTCGCCGCCCGGATTCACGTACCAGGTAGTCGATGGACCTTGCCGCCACCTTGTCCGACATCATCGTCTGTGGGCAGTTGGCGCCGCACTTGTGCAAATAGCAGTACCGGCACGCCAGATTGCAACTCTGAGAGACGGCGAGCTGGAGGCGGCGCGGTCTGTGGTAGACATAGGGGCCCAGTGTGTCCAGGGTCCCCTCGACATCCTGGCGGCCCCTCTGGGGCATGGGCGGGGGAGCCTCCAAGCATGGCTTGCGTGCTGCATCCGACAGGGAAGGTTTCTCTTCGCCCGGACCGTCTTCCCTGCCCGGCACAGAGTACCTGCCCGTAGCGGGGTCGTAGGTGAAACAGATGCCTCGATAGGTGAACCGATGCTTCCTCATATCACCTCGCCAGACTTCAGAATGCTCATGTCCGGGGAGGCATCGCGGCCGGGATAGTGCTTGCGGATCTCATCGAAGGTCTCGGGATACTGCCGCTGGATTTCGTGGTACAGCCAGATTCCTCTCTCAATGGCTCGAGTCAGCCGTTGACAATTTCCGGGATCAGGCGGCAGCACTCCCTGCTGGGGTGATGATCTCTCCCAGGGGCAGCTACCGGCACAGACGGATCGCAACCAGCACGCTTGGCACGCTTCAAATGCGGTTTCGTTGCATACCCGGTAGTAGCGCATGGTCCGATCGTGGTCGAGTCCGTGGAAGATATCCCCGATGACATACGAGTCGAGACCGACATAGCGATGACAGGGGAACAAGTTGCCGTCGCAGTCCACGGCATTCGTATTGCGCCCTACACCGCAGCGCAATCCCAGAGTTCCGATGGGCTTTGAGATGTTTTCGAAACTCTTGCCCAGCCAGCGTCGAGCGTAGGGAGGAAGCGAATCCCCGCGTTTCAGACATTCCATGACGACATCCATCGTTCTATCATAATAGTCATCCAGGCGCCCCCACTGCTCGTCTGTGATTGCCACCCCGCCATAATCATCGCCGCAGTGGGGATAGATGGCAGACAGGCCGATGGTAGTGAAGCCGTTCGACTCCAGAGCGGCGATCACCCTGTCCGCGTCGTGAAACCTCGATGTCAGGTTGGCACGGGCTTTGATGCGCCATGTCTGTCCCTTGGTGCCCCACAATTCCAACATCCGCATGGCGTTCTCGATCGCTACGTCGAAGGATCCGCCACCATGGCCGAATGGACGCTGCCAGTTGTGCATTTCGCGGTACCCGTCGATGCTGATCAACATGGTGAATCGGTGATCGGCTATGAACCTGCGTTTGGGCTCGTCCAACAGCGTCGCATTCGTAGACACCGAGAAATCGAAGTCCTTTCGCCGTTTGCGCGACAATTGCATACAGTACTTCACGGTTTGGACGATACAGTCGAAGTTCATCAAAGGCTCGCCACCAAAGAACGTAATCGAGAGATGCTTGCGACGTCCCGATCTGAGAACCAGGTAATCCACGGCCGAGCGCGCCATCTCGAAAGACATGAGTCTGCCCTTCTGATTCGAGCCGTTGCAGGCGGCATAACAGTAGCGACATCGCAGATTACAGTCCTGGGCCACGAACAATTGAATGGCCCGCGGTCTGTGTTTCCAGAGCAGGCCGACGTGGCGTTTCTGATGCTCGCGTGAAATCCCGAGGAATTGGAAGAACCCTTTTTCCTGGAGGGGCACAATGCACGCCTCGATCTCCGCGCGAGTTATACCCGGATAACTGTGTCGGAGATCGACCAAGGCCTCTTCCCAGCCCTTCGTGGACAGCAGGCGCAGGCAGTCAGAAGCAAACGGATTTAAGTCACTGACGGTCCCCGTGTTCAGGTCATACAGGAGGTGACGACCACGAAACTCGAAGAGATGGAAACCTCGCGAATCCAACGCAGTTGCCACATTCATCGGCACTTCTACCTCGGCGTCTTGAGCCGGCGCGTACGCAGACGCCAACCGATTCGCTTGATTGTCACGAATGTCTGCCGGCAGACTTCACTTGTGCCGGTAGCGACCGGTTGCAGCCATTCGGCGCCTTCTCGGAACAGCAGAATGGTCCGTAGACTAAGGTATCGCCTTGGCGTTACTCTCGAACCCGACCGTCAACCCGAGTAATGCCACTCCGGCTTGTTCGTATCGGTGCCACAGCTGCCGGTGCGGTCATCGTTGCTGTTGTCGGGGTCACCGGCGTCCGGGTGGCAGTGTTGGTCCGTGTCGGTATCGGCGAACCATTGATAGTCGAAGTTGTAGGTGCCACAAAAGGAGTCAGGTCCATGAGTGGCGGTACAGTTGTCGTCCTCATCCAGGCCCACGTAGTGCGGATGCCCGCAGAGGTCATCCGGGTCGTCCCCCGGATTAGGCTGTCCGCAGTTGTTGTCCGTGTCATGATTGTCGTCGCAATCCCCACAACTGCCATCGTTGGGACCATCCACCGTGTTGCAGTCCTGGTCGGAGTCATAGGCATCGGAACACGGGGGCTCGCAATTCTGGTCTATATCCTGGAGTGCCGAACAGTTGTTGTCTTTCTCCCCGGCTCCGCATCCTCCGTCGGCGTCCCACCAGCCGCAGGAGCCATCCGATTCCCCGGGAGAGTCACAGGTCGTGTTCGGGGGCGTCCCGTCGCATTCTCCATCGCAGGAAGCCAGCACAGACTTCGTCCGGGACAATAGGGTCAGAGAGAATAGAAAAGCGCCGGCACGCTTGACAAACTCACGGCGGCTTGGTTCTTGTTGCGCGGACAACCGCGATGGTTCCTTCATTTCGTTCTCTTGATCAGTCATTTTGGAGCCTCCTATCTCTTTGCATAATCTGTTCATCCTATCTGGTGACGGTCAGTCGTCGATGTCCTGTTCGTTCAGAAGTCGATCGGTGACCTCCTCGAGAGCAGCCCGGCCAAGTGCTTCCGGATTGTCCAGGTGTTTGAGCTGATATCTGAGCATCTGTATCTGGTGCCCGACGGCACTGGCCTCGTGGGATTCGATCTTGCGCAGTGCGGCCTCAAGAACGTTGACTCGCCCTTCCATTTCGCCGTCGACTTTGGCCCGTTCTATCAGCTCCGGTGGAAGCGAAGTCGAACGGCGCAGCTCGGCGAATTCCGTGTCGGCGGCAGTTTCCTTGGAGGCAATCCGAGCCAGTTGCTCCTCGCGTGCCTTCGCTGCCAGGGGGAGGCGGCTATTTGGTTCGGTCAAGAACACCAGCAAATACTCCGGTTCGCTCTTGGGATAGCTTGCGAAATGCCTCCATGCGTACAAGGCCCGCAGCCGGAAGTACTCCTGCCGTTGTGTACTGGGCAGACTGTCCCGAATCTTGTTTGTGCGTTCCCGGGATGGCAACATATCCTGGTAACGTTCTTGGATGGCCTGCAATTCGTCACGCCAGGCAAGAACCGGGTAGGCCGAGAAATCGTCCGCCAGCATCGCCTGGTACCGTGGCATCAACTCGTCGATCTTCGCCTGCAACTGGGCAATCCGGCGCTCCAAGCTCCTTGTTCTATCGGACGGAGACTCGCCGGTCTTCTCCTGAATCGGACCGGCCCTGTCCGAGGATGCCGCGGGCGCACTCGGGAACACGCCGCCAGGATTTCCGGAACAAAGGACGCGGAAGCCGACGCGCTCCGCTACATAGTTCTGCGGATAGAACATCCGGAAGGACGGGCTTACTCGAAAGGAGGGCTCGCCCCAGGCGCCGCCGCGAAGAGCCTTGGCGGTTCCCTTGGGACCGCGGAACAAGCTGGAGGCCGACTCCAGGAACTGGGAACCCTTGTCCATATCCATAGGCGAAAGCTGTCTGCGTACGCGGTCCCATTCTTGCACGGCCTGTGGATAGCTTCCTTCCTCCCGCCCGTCCAGGCACCATTCCCAGACGTTGCCGTACATGTCGTAGATTCCTGCACCATTGGGTTGTTTTCGGCCCACGGGGTGAATCTGTGTCCGGGAGACGCCGGGCCGAATATTCACGGCACACCAAGCCACCTTGTCCAGTTCTTCGCTGTCACCGGGCGCCGGTTCGGAACCGCCGACCGTGCAGGCATACTCCCATTCAATCTGGGTCGGCAGCCGGAATGGCAGTCCCGTCTTCTCGGTCAGCCACAGGCAGTAGGCCATCGCATCAAGCCAGCACACGGCGATCACGGGATAACCTTGCAGCCGGCCCGGAACGGCCCGGGATGCCTCTGTCAAATCGGGGGCTTCCTTTTCGTTCGCCACGCGCTCTATCGCGGCGCGGGTAGACACCGGGACCGGCCGATCGATCCCCCCGTACCGTTTGCGATAGTAACCCGTGTCTTCGCAGAACCGATCGAACTGCTCGAACGTGACCTCATACTTGCCGATCCAGAACGTGCCGACGGTGTAGTTCTCGGGTCCGATCCCCCTGCCCGGATCGCCCCGTGTCTGAAATGTTCCCCCCTGCAGGCGCACCATCTCCGGGATCGGGAACGCTCTGTCGCCACGGGCGTCCGGAACGCGGTCTCGGGTCGCGCCAGCGGGTGCGATTGCACCAACTCGCGTCTGGCATGTTGCTGGAAACAGCAGCGACAGGCACAACAGTGTCCGCAGTCGCATGTTTAACATAGCTGCCTCCACGAAACAGGTGGAATCGGCCGCCTTCTTCGAGTGGCCGTCACCCATGCGGACCCAGTAAAGCCCCACATGCGCCCCTACGGCGCGTACAGTAAGAGACGTGTTGATGTAAATGACGTCTTCCTTCGTGACTTTTTCTTCCGTGACCATGAATCACCGGAGAGCAACTCACGTGATCGATGTCGGTATCTGTCCAGTGGCTGAACCGGCATTCTCGACCCCGAGAACACGGCCTGCTGTCGGAAGAGCCGCGCGGTCAATGCTGCGTGGCGCCGTCAAGCCTTGGTTTTCCAATCAGCGACGGCTTTCAGAAATTGAACAGGTTGTCTTGGCCCCACAAGTTTTGACGAACAACCTCGGCAATAGCTGGGCGGCACGCTTACGCTTGCGTACGTGTGCCTTGCCCACTGAATCGGATATGTCTGCGCAAAGCGAAAGCGCGGACATGTTCCATTCGATGGGCAGATACGCTTGCAGGGACTCCAAACGCGAAGTGATGTGTTTGGGGGGGCCGGGCAACTCTGTGGATGCGGGCTCCGCCGCAGCGGGTGCTGCTGCCCGGTCCATTCGGCATTTTTTGACTGTGCACCCTTGCGGGAATCTTCTGGGTGCCCCGGGCCGGCTCCGCCGGGGTGTCGGGTGTGCCGTCGTCTGCACTCAGGAGCGGGCCAGGGCGGCCTCCCACTGCTGCTGGAGCGTTGGCAGCGGTCTGCCGTAGATGTCCTCGAGCTTCTTGACATTCTCCTCCCGGCCGGATTTGTCGCTCGTATTCCTGAGCGTTCGGTAGGACTGGAGGAATTTGTCTTTGCCGTAGGTGTCGATCAGGAATTTGACAAACGAGGCCGCCTCGGGATAGGCAACCGGCGGCCGGCTCCGGGCGGAGCCGATCTCGGTGTAGCCGAGCAGTTCCTGCAATTCGATCCAATCGCCCTTGTCCTTCAGTTCCCCGGCGCGCTGGTGGATGGTGGCCCGTTCGCCACCGAGGTTCTCGAGGGCATGCGCGCCGAGCCGCTCGGACATGTAGACGGCAAAGCCTTCATTGAACAGCGCCGGCGGGTGGCCGAAGGAGCCCATCAGAATATGGGCGGTCTCGTGATAAGGGTCCAGCTTTTCCTTCTCGTTGTAGACTTCGACAATCGTGTTGCCGTAAGCCCAGCCGGCGCCCTGGTGGCCGGTCGCCTGTTGCTTGGATTGCCCGTCCTCGAAGAACACCAGGCGGATGCGAACGTCGGAATCGCGGCCCAGGAATTGGCAGATTTCGGCGAATCCTCTGTCCTTGTCCTGCGCGATCTGCTCGATCTCCCGTGCGGCGGTCGAGTCCTTCGGGTAATAGATGTCAAAGTGGGCGGTACTGCGTTTTTCCATCCTGGGCAGCACATAATCCTCCCACCGGACCTTTCGTTCCCAGCCGGAGACGAATCCCGCGACCCAGTCCATCTTCCAGCGGCCGTCCTCCTGTACAAAGTCGATGCTCCACTTCTGCTGCTCCAGTGTGGCCGTGAGAACCAGCGTGCCGTCGCGGACAGCCACCGATTCCGGCGTCAGTTTCACGAACTCCTCCCGGAGCCAACTGAAACGGTTGGGACCCTTGGCTTGCTCCATGCACTCCTTGAACGACGGATATTTCCGGAAGAATCCTGCGTCCCGATAATCCCTCGTGAAGCAGTCCCAGGCATTTTCGTATTTCCCCTGTTCTATATGGTCCTGAATGGTCCGAAACGCAGCAAGGGCAGCCTGGGACTGGTCCTGCGGGGCCGGCAACAAACGGGCCGGAGCGCCCTGTCTCCGCGGTAGCTCGCGGCCGGTGTACGTGCGTTGGCGGAACCACTGGTCCCAGGGTTTGGTGGCGAACCATTTTTCCGCGTCAAAGCCCGTCGCCGGGCCCGGATTGTAGAACGACAACTCAACGTCGCTGTTGTCCATGAGAGGACCTCGCAGGGTAAAGGCACACCGTGCCCATTGCGTCTGCCCCGCTTTGATCGTATCGAGAAATGTGGTGCCCCAACCGCCGACCCCCGGCGAATGTGCCTGGACGGACACGCCGAAGACCTGGTCCTGCCCGGCGAGGTTCTGAACCTGGACGCGGAGCACGTTCTTGCCCTGTTGCATCGGCTCGAATTGGACGTCGAGAACTTTCAGATGGCTTGTTACCTTCGAGGCCGGCGCTGTTTGCCGTGCGGCTGGTCCCCGGCCGTAGGCCACTTCCTCTTGGTCGAACTTCGCGCCGGTGTACCGGTGCATCTCGAACCAACTGCCGAGGTCCAGTGCCGCCGGCGACGCTGAAGGAGGATTGTAGAACCGCAGGCGAATCAGGGACGCATTCCTGAGCGGCCCGGTGATCTCGAACTCGAAGCGCATCGATTCCGTCTGGCCGGCCTTCAGGGGCCTGGTGTACTGCCGTTGCCAGTTCCGCACGCTGGATTCCGTCCGCAGGTCGAAGCCGAAGATCTGTTCCGTCTGCGAAGTGTTCTGCACCTGGAGACGAACCGCGTTGCGGCCTGACTGGATGGGGTCGAATTGGATGTCGAGGACCTTGAGATTGTTGGCCGCCGCGTCGCCGCCAGCCTGTGGGGCCGGCGCTTGCTCCTGCTGCTGGAGGATGTCGAGAATCTTGGGCACGTAGCCCGCGATCCAATCGAGTTTCCACTGGCCGGCTTCCTGGACGAAGTCGAGGCTCCAGGTCTGTCCGTCGAAGGCCGCGATGAGCGTGAGCACGCCGTCGCTCTTGAAGACTTGTCCCGGCTTGAGCTTGAGGAAGTCCCCGCGCTCCCAGGTGAAGGCGGAATGCAGCGGGTGCGTCGGCTCCATAGCCCGGCGGAACCACTCAAAACGCGCTTGGTACTCGGCGTCCTGGAAATCCTTCGTGAATCGTTCCCAAGCCTGCTCGTATTGCCGGTTCTGGATATCCGCCTGAATTTGACGGAATGCCTGTGTCACCGCCTGCGCCTCGACCGGCGCTGCCGGCTGGCGGGCGGCCTGCTCCGGCGGGGCTTTCGGCAACTCCGCGCTTGTGTAGTGGCGTCGCTCGAAATAGCGTTTGTATTCGTACCTGTCCTGCCCCTCGGGGTTGAAGAATCGCAGGTTCACGTAGGTCCGGTCGGTGACGGGCCCCTGGATCTTGAAGACGAAGCGCACCGGCTTCTTCTCTTGCGGCTTGATGGTATCGGAAAACGGCGTCCCCCAGCCTACGCCACCTTCGCCGTAATCCGGCGAGCGGGTATAGATATGCGTGGTGAAGACCTGCTCTTTGTCGGACGTGTTCCTGACGGTGACGTGCACCACGTTCTTGCCCTGGCGAATCGGCTCAAACCGGACGTCCAGTACCTCCAGGTGACTCTGGGGCAGGCTGATGCCATACTTGTCTAATCGCGCGCCGCTGACGAACTCTACGTGACCATCGGCGAACACGACGTTCGTGCCCTCGTTACTGCGCAGCAGCGTCAGGTCGTAGGCGAGAGGAACGTCCCACTCACGATCCTGCGGCTGGGTCTTGCCCGCCCCGAGGTACTCGGCATCGCTCGAAATGAAGGAGGCCAACTCCTCGGCGCGGTCCTCACGGAAATACGGCATGAGGGCCATCAATTCATCGGGGTACTTACCTTCGTGGTCCGTGGCATACATGTGGAGGCCCAGGCCAATGTGCTTGAGCCTCTCGGCCGAAAGCAGGCGCTGTGCCTGAATCTGCTTGCCCTCAACCCCGGTTCCGGTCTCCTTCGCCTGCACGTCGGACGGGCGGCCGGTCAGGGCCAACGTGGTCGGAACGATGAGCAGGGCCGACAGCAAAGCACAGGCCGCTGCCAGCAGGCTTGGCCGTCGGTAAAACCTCTTTCCCGGTCGCAACATGGTCTTTATCCTTTCCTCGATGTTCCTCGCCGGCCCGGCCACCGCCAGGGACGGCACCGGCCGCAAGGTCCTCTGTTCGTTCAGCAGCGTCTCAACGATGGCTCGACTGTAGTCCCTTGGCTGCGCCCCCAGTCGGGCGATTGCCGTCTCGTCGCACGACTTCTCCCGCTCGGCGCGAATCCGCCGATTCACCCACCACACCAGCGGGTGGAACCAGAAGACCGCCTGGGCAAGGACCTGCAACAGGTTGACGGCGGCATCGAAACGCACCACGTGGCTGAGCTCATGGGCCAGGATATTTCGGCGGTCTTTGGCATCTCCAATGGCCGCAAAGGAAGCCGGCAAATGGATGTCGCCCCGCACCAGGCCCCACACGAAGGGCTGGCCGACGCCCTCGATGAGCCACGCGCGCGGTCGCCACCGCACGCCGAAGGAGTCGAGCAGGGTGTCGATATCGGCCTGGAGCCGGTCGGAAAGCTCTCTGCGCCGCTTTTGCAGCCAGCACCGTGTTCGCGTGGCTTTTACCGTCGCTATCGTCAGCACCAGGGTGGTTCCGGCCAGCCAGAGCAGGACCATGCCCTCGTGCATCGACACATTTGCCATCATGCTGGCGGCAGGCGTCGCTGCCTCGGCCGGTCGATCGAGGTCCGGCAGGGCGGCTGTCGTCACGTCGGGTGGCGTGTGTTCGACCGGCCCGGCCGAGAAAGGCTCGTACGGTCCGGCCGTCGGTGGCCGTACCGCCGCTGGGAGGACCGGCAGGGCGACACTGAACGCGGGCGGCACCAGACACTTCGCCAGGACGAGCAACCACAGCAGATAGCGAAGGTGCGCACTGCGGCCCCGCAGCAGCCAGGTCATCGCAGCCACCACGCCGGTCAACAGCACAATTTGCCAGCTCTGGTTCCACAAGTAATCGGCAATCTGAGTCACGATACCGTTCATTGGTTTTCCCTCCACGGGGAATCATTCACCTTCGACCAGCTTCTTGAGTCGTTCGAGGTCCTCGGCGTCGATTTTGCCGTGTTCCGCCAGGTGCTGCACGAGCGGAATCGGATCCCCGCCGAAGAGGCGTTCGAGGAAATCGTTCACCGATCTCTTGATGACGTGCTCGCTCTCCACCGCCGGATAGAACACGTGGGCCTTGCCCTCGGCCCGGTGTTTGAGGTACCCCTTCTTTTCCAGACGCCGCAGCAGCGTCTGGACGGTGGCATACGCAATCCGGCGCCGCGCGGGCAATTCCGCACAGACCTGCTGGACCGTGGCCTCCTTGAGTTTCCACACCAGCCGCAGAATTCCGGTTTCCGCAGGACTGAGGGACGGCAGTTTCTTCCCCATGACCGTTCTCCTTTTACAACTGTACGACTATTATGACGTACATTTGTACAAGATGTTACTGAAAAAAACGCGAAATGTCGAAAAAATGTTCAGCGTGCTGCGCCCGGGTGCGGCACCTCAATTCGTGCACCCACTTGGCATGGGTAGCGCGGGGCCTTACAATCGACCATCATGGCACAGAAAGACTGTCCAAGACGAATACTATTCGCTGCCTGCGCGACCACGGGATCGAGTTCGAGAGTTTCACGTACAAGTACGAGGAGCGGGGTGGCACCCGAAGGCGGCGGGCCGATACAGACGGATGTGTCATTGCTGTTCAGTCCGTGTCTTGAGATTGAGAAGCACCCTTCCAGCGAGGTCGTTCCAGGCCCCGCTGGTTCTCTTTGTCCAGTCGAGCCTGTCTGCACGCTTGCCCAAAACACGCTGTGACGCTACACTGACCGCGAGAGATGAAATATGGATGTGGAGGAAAGCACCATGAAGAGTGTCCGGATCGACGTGGCTGTCGTGGTCTTGCTCGTCATCAGCACAACGGTATCATCGTCCGCGCTGGCTTCGGAGGGCCGTCTGCCGGAGTCGGCCCTTGTGGTCGTGATGACTCGCCATCTGGGAGGCGCCTACGCGGGCAACGGATTCATCGTGGGGGATGGCACGCTCGTTGTCACCTGCGAACACAACATCTACGAGCATTCCGAGAAGGGGGCTCATCGGTGTGAAGGGTTCGTTGCGGTCTTCAGCCCGTATCTCGGTCGGGCCTGTGACGCCCGGATTCTGGCAAGTGACGAGGATCTTGATCTGGCCGTGCTGGAAGTGCCGTGGAAGGGGCATCCCTCACTGTTACTGGCCCACGCCGATGCCATTCTGGATGCGACGTCGGCTCGGATTGTCGGACTGCCCCGGGTCATCGGACGGCTGGATAATTGGGATTCGGTGGATTCGCCGGAAGATTTCGAGGCCCAGGAGGAGGTGTTGCCGGTCGCGTATGTCGGCCTCCACGAGCGTATTCCTCTGCTTATCGTGATGTGCAACGCCAGGGAGGTCCGCCTCGGATGGAGTGGGTCTGCCATCGTGCTGCCGGGCACGTCCGTGGCCCTCGGCTGCTTCAGCATGTCTCGGCACCGCTCAAGGGGAGGATACGACCCCTATCGGGAGGTCGCAGGGTCCGTAGTCTGCCAACTGCCGGGGTTGTTGGGCGACGACTTCGACAAGAACCGGCTGCATCGCGCAGAAACATTTCTGGAGCGTCCCGCGGATGCTCGCGAGGCCTGTGCACTGGCTCTGCATACCTCGAGCCATCTACGGCCGGACAAGTACGAGTCAGCTCTGGAGCCGGCGCGTGCATTCATTCGCCTCCGCCCCGATTGTGGTTTCGGACACAAGGTGCTGGCGTACGCCGCAGAGAGAGCGGGCCGGATGGACGTCGCCCGCGAATCATATGAGCGGGCGATGGAACTGGACCCGAACAGTATCCCCACGCAGCTTGTGTACGCCCAATTCCTCACGGACAACGGCGATCCGAGCAAGGCCGAGCAGATCCTGGAGCCTCTGTGGCGAGCCGCCAGGTCCCGCGGTCTCGTGGCAATCGGCATGGTGAACCTGTTGAACACTCAGAAAGAGTCCGCACGTTGCATCGAGATTCTGGAGGAGGCGACGCAGGCCGAGCCGAGAAATGCCCATCTCTGGCAACTGATGGCGGCGTGGCGGGGACAAAACCAGGGGCCCGCCGTAGCGATTGAGCCCCTGACCCGGGCCGTCGAGTTGCGCCCCGAAGAAGGACCGCCGCGCGGTACGCTGGCCCGCGTTCTGGAGATGACCGGCAATTTGGACGAGGCGGAAAAGCATTTCCGCACGCTGTTGGACGTTGAGCCGGGCAATCCGGTTGTGTACTGCTGGCTTGCGCGGTTCCTCTCCAGACATCGACCGGAAGCATGTCAGGAGGCGATGAAGATGGCGGAAAAGGCTCTGGAACTGCCGCCTCATCCGAGTCTGCCCAGGGAGAAGATCGAACAATTGAGTGCTGAGATCCGAGGTCGAATCGAAACGAACTCGCAGAATTGACAAGAATATACCATGACACGGAAGGATTGCCCCAAGACCAGCGCGATTCGCTGTTTGCTCGAGCGCGGAATCGAGTTCGAGGTCTTTGCGTACAAGTATGAAGAGCGGGGCGGCACTCGCGTCTCTTCACGGGTACTGGGCGTGGACGAGCACACGGTTGTGAAGACGCTGGTCATGGAAACTGATTCAGGCGAACCCCTGATCGTGCTCATGCACGGCGACCGGGAGGTCTCGACGAAGCAATTGGCGCGGGTCCTGAACGTCAAATCGGTCCGGCCGTGCGACCCCAAAGTGGCCCACCGGTACAGCGGCTACGTCGTCGGCGGAACCAGCCCCTTCGGCACCCGGCATCGTCTGCCGGTCTACTGCGAGGCCAGCATTCTGGACTTGGATCACGTCTACATCAACGGTGGCGCTCGGGGGCTGCTGGTGCGGATGGATCCGCGTGACCTGTCCCGGCCTCTCGATATCACTCCCGTCCATGTGGCCGTTCCCCGCTGATGGCAGGCACACAAGAGCCGGATGAGCCGTTCTTGTCGGCCGAGTGGGCCGGTGCCTGATTTCGCGCAGCAGGGCGAGGGTCCCCGCTCGCCTCTTCTAAGAGGGTGTGTGAGAAGCCCGTCAACCGAACTTCCGTGAGTGGATGGGTGGCAGCGGGGCACCCCAAACGCACAATTCCGCGTTTGGGAACCCCAATGTCAAGGCCGCAGGCCTTGGCGATGGCTCCTCCGAACGAACATAAGACCATCGCCAAGCTCCGCTTGACGCCGACGCTGCCGCCCGTCAGATCGCGGAGGCGCAGTTATTTCAGCTCTTCTAAGGGCTCACGATTGCCGGAAGTGTCGTGCGAGGACGCATGAGCGATGTGACGAGCGAGGACGCTCGCCCTGCTGGGATGGCGAGAATCCGCCACCGTATACCGACCGCGCCCAATTCGCCGATGGCAGCGTTTTTTTTCGTTCTTTTCCGACAGGATTTTGCCGATAGTACCCTGGTGCCGACGGATGGATGTGATTCCACGGGTACATTGAAAGGGCCAGTCGCATGATGAGGATACTCGGAGCGATTATCGCTGTGGCGCTGTCGGCAGCCGTGTCCGGGTGCGGACCGAGGGTGCGGGTTCCTCCCCGGATCGATCTCAAGCAGCACGAGGTCATCGGGGTGATTGATTTTGACTGCCCCTCGGAGGGCGAACTCGGGTACTTTGCTACGGGAAGATTTATTGAGGCGGCCAGACGCGACCAGGGAATTGTACGCGTTGTGAGACTGGGCTCCCCGGCTGAGGTCCTGGAGTCGGTTGGTCATAGCCAGCTTGACCAGGCGGCGTTTCAGGCTCTCGGCGAGAAACACGGCGTCCAAACCATCATCACGGGAGACCTCATCATCTCGGACGTTCGGCCGAGCGTCCGTGTCATGCAGAGCCTGACCCGGGTAGGCATCTCGGCTGACGTACACGCCGGCTTGACCGTCCAGATGGTCGAAACCGCCGGCGGTGCCTCCATCTGGAGCCGTTCAGCCGATTGCACCCAGCAGATCGCTGTCGCGAGCTTCTCTTCAAACAAGGATGTAGTCTTTGGCGCCAACGACCCGGAAGAAAGCTACGGCAGGCTCGTAGACAGCCTCGTCCATGCCGTGACGCCCGAATTCAGGGCAACCTGGGTACGTCAATAGCCGCCGGGCACACCTGCGAAGGCCGATGGTCGGTTGCACACGCCTGTGCTCTCCCGTGTCGTTCGTACCGGAGCGCGGTAGAATCAGGCGACGTCCACCAATTCCAGGTCGAAGACCAGGTCCTCGCCGGCCAGGGGGTGATTGGCATCGAGCGTTACGGTGGACTCGGAAACATCGGTCACCGATACGATCACGGGCTCAATTCCCGGTTGATCGACCACCAGTTGTTGGCCACGCTCGATACTGAGATCGTCCGGCAGACTATCCCTGGGAATTTCCTGAACCAGCTCCTCCCGCCAGGGGCCGAACGCCTCGTCGGACGGAACGTACACGGTCTTGACCTCGCCGGGCTCCATGCCCGCAACCGCCTCCTCGATCGCCGGCAGGACCTGGTTGACGCCCAGAGTGAACTCCAGCGGCTCGGCCTCGCCGGAAGTGGCAAAAACACTGCCATCGTTCAGTTTGCCGGTGAAACGAACCCTCACATGGTCGCCAGTTCTTGCCTGTGCCATGATACTTTCCTTTCTTCTGTGGTGCTCGTACAACGCTTCGTCGACGCGGTTCCCTCGGCACGTCGCATCGGATACTGTCGCATCCCGGACACGACACACTCATGACTACGCGTTCGTACGAGATACGCTCCCCCGGAAAAGCCGGGCATGGGGCAGGGGAATTCCTTGTTCTCGGATCGGACCCCGGTTTCTATCGCGCTCGCGAGGAGAATGCGGCCCGTTGATCCGTCGGCGCGCGGGCGCAAAGAAAAACCCCCGGTTGAGGCCGGGGGGGGGGTTCACTGTCGGGGGTGAAAAAGGGAACGGACGCGGCGGGGCGCTACTCCTGCGGCTGTTTATGGGATGCCTTCTCCGGTTTATCGGCTTTCTTGCGCGCGGGCTCCTCCGTCTTGGCGGCCGGTTCGTTGTTGGCGCCGCCCGGGAGCATGCCCTCGGCCTTTTGCGCTTTTTCCCGCTGAATGGCGTCATAAATCTCTCGGCGGTGAACGGGGATGTGCTTGGGGGCCGTGATCCCGAGTCGAACCTTGTCTCCGCGGACATCGACGATGGTGATTTCCACCTCGTCTCCGATCATTATGGACTCGTCTCTCTGTCTGCTAAGAACCAACATCGCTAACTCCTTTTATCGGCCGGCTTTTACCTGCCCCTACAAAAAGAGGCCTTCGTTTGTCTCCATAGCCGATTCATTCATATTCCAAAGCCTGCGGTGGCCGTCGAAACTTGGGTCCCTGGCCCCCGCATCTGACCGACACAGCAGCGCCGCTGCGCGCCGGGCAGGGTCCACAGGACATCTATATTTCGGCCAATTCAGGGGGTCGAACCAGACAATTCCGGTTTTCTTTGCACAACATCTGCGGGCTATAGGACGTTATCGATGTAAGTCCTTATAGGAGGACGACTTGGCCGTGAGGCGAATTGCAGAAAAATCGGATTGGGCCAAGCGTTATTCAGCACTTTCATGCTTTCGCCAGTAATCGTACTTCACCGCCAGCCAATAGCCGATAACGGAGCCGAGCGCGCCGAGGGTGACGAGTTGAACCGGCAGAATCGCAAGAACGCTGTGTGGAAAGAACGTCGCCGGCTGCGTCTCGGCAAATCGTTGGAGCGTCTCGCCTCTGTAGTAAACTACCTCTGCGAAAGCAGTTATGAATATCGAGGCGACAGCAGGCCAGATGTAGCCGAGGCTAAGGAACTTCTTGACGACGAACGCCGCCGCGGCAAAGGCGGCCGTGACACCGAAGAGGATCTGGCCGACAGCGGGCTGGGCAACAATGCCGGCCGCACCCAGATTCTGGGCGAAAACACCGATAAAAAACTGGGCCACGATGACCGAAACGACAATCGCCGTCACGCCGTTGACGTAGGTGTTGGTGTTGAGATAAGTCTTGGTACGAGCGGTACTTACCGGTTTGGGTGGCGCGGAGCGCAGATGCCGGGCCGCGAGCACGCCGGCGAAGCCTGCGGCGACCAGCGCCAGCCAATAGACCGGCTCGAAGCGAAGAGATCGCAGGAGGGTCTGCCGCTCGTAGGTGTCGGTGTAGATTTGAGTTAGAGCTCGGATGGGGCCCGAGCGGCAGGACCAGATGGCCAGGCCGAAGGGCACGGCGAGGATGCCCATCTCGCGGCCGTGGGGCCAAGCGATAAAGTAGCCGGCGAACCCGGCCGCGAAGGCCATAATCAGCAACACCGTGGTCCGAAAAGGACCGATGGTCCATGCGCGAACGGGCAACAGAGGATCCTCGGGTGCAGCCAGCGGCCAGAGAAAGACCCCGAACAGGAGAACGCCCAGTGAGACAACTGCAGCTATCCTTAGCTTGTTAATCCACGTCAATTCCATACTTACATCTCCGAAAGAGCCGCCTAACATACCGCGGAATCGTGCCCGTGTCAACGCGTACTTGCCGGTCTGGGCGGTTTGGGGTGCACGTCATGTTTGTAGGTAGATTCGGCGAAGACCCTCTGGAACTGTCATTTCGACCGGAGGCCGAAGGCCGGAGCGGAGAAATCTGGCTATGGACAAGAGGCACCTTCCCT
>CAYFUB010000054.1:0-2835 GCA_964346195.1 uncultured Pirellulales bacterium | reverse complement strand
ACACGGCCGCTTGGTTGTTGATGTCGCAAAGCGGCCCTTCAGCACCAGATCGAAGGCTGCCGGAGGATGACGGGCGAGCAGCGTCTGCAGATCGCCATGGACTTGCACGCTCCCTTTTCCCTTTTGTGGGAATCGGCATGCAAAGCGGGCCCACCTCGGGGGATGAGATCGGCGCGCAAAATGGGCCCACCGTAACTGCCTCTGCTTGGGGGTATACCATGTTTGGGGGGCGAGCATGGAATACCCAAGACAGTGGAGGCAAGGATGTTGACGGTGGACAAGTACGCGCGAATTCGGCGGGCGTATCGGGACGGGATGACGATCCGCGAGATCGCCCGGAGGTTTCATCATTCCCGGCGGAAGGTCCGGGAGGCACTGGGGGAGGCGGAGCCACGGCCTTACACGCGGCGGCAGGAGGCGCCTGCGCCGAAGCTTGGTCCTTTCAAGGCGTTGATTGACGAGATCCTGGCGGCCGATGAGGAGGCCCCGCGGAAGCAGCGGCACCAGGCGACGCAGGTCTATCGGCGGCTGGTCAAGGAGGGCTACCAGGGGGGCTACGACCAGGTACGGCGGTATGTTGGCAAACGGCGTCGCCGGGAGCAGGAGACGTTCATTCCGCTGGACCATAATCCGGGTCAGCGGGTGGAGGCAGATTTTGGGCACATCTGGGTGGACTTCCGCGAGGAGCGGCGTCGGGTCGCGACATTGCTGTTGACGTGGGCGTTCTCTTACGCCCCCTTCGCGATCGCGGTGCCCACGGAGCGGACCGAGGCCATTTTGCACGGGATGGTCGAGGGGTTCGAGTTCTTCGGTTGCGTGCCCAGGGAAGTCTGGTGGGACAACCCGACGACGGTTGCCGTCGCGATCCTCAAAGGCCGTCAGCGGCAGCTCAACTGGCGGTATGCCGCTCTGGCCAGCCACTACAACTTCGATCCGCTGTTCTGCATGCCCGCTCGGGGCAACGAGAAGCCTTACGCGGAGAATCGGGTACAGTGCCTGGAGCGTCGCTGGGCGACGCCGGTGCCCCAGGTTGAGGACTGGGCGGAGCTGAACGCCTACTTGCGGCAGTGCTGCCTGGACGACCGCCAGCGGATCGCCACGGGGAAGACGGAGTCGATCGGCGTGCGATTCGAGCGGGACCTCGCGGCGGCATTGGCGTTGCCGGAGCATCGCTTCGACGCCTGCATCGATCAGGCGGGCAAGGTGGACAAGTACCAGACCGTAGCCTTTGACAGCAACCGCTACAGCGTGCCTCGGCCTTACGCTTTCACGACGGTGACGGTGAAGGGTTACGTGGACCGGATCGAGGTAGTAGCCGCAGGCCAAGTCATAGCCCGGCACGATCGCTCGTATGAGCGTGGCCGCCAGATCCTCGACCCGCTGCATTACCTGGTCACTTTGGGCCGAAAACCGGCCTGTCTGGACCATTCGGCCGTCTACCGCCATTGGAAGCTGCCTGCGAGCTTTTTGACGTTGCGTGAGGAACTGGAGGCCAAGGATGGTCCCCGGGCTGGTGCCCGGGCCTACATCCGGGTGCTGCAATTGCTGGCGGAGCACCCGGTGGAGCGGGTCGAGCAGGCGATCGAGCGGACCCGACAGACGGAAGGCCCGCTGGTCGATCTGATCCTCCAACGAACCGAACAACTGCGTCACCGCCAGGCCGAGACTGGCTTGCGGCTCAATTCGTCTGATCGTCTTCCGGCAGCACCCCACGTCGAGGTGCCTCGGCCGGACCTGCGTCGTTTTAACCAGTTACTTTCCCAAGGAGACGAACCTTATGAGTGTAAGTCCCACGCTCTTGTTGAAGAGCAACCTCAAGCAGTTGCGACTGCCGACGATGGGTGCCGAGTTTGAGAAGCTGGCCCGGGAGGCGTCGGCGGCCAACGAGACCTACGAGCAGTACCTGCTGCGACTGAGCGAGTTGGAAGTGGCCGCCCGCTCGGCCAACGCCCTGCGGGCGAGAATCAAGCAGGCGGCCTTCCCCGTCTTCAAAGACTTCGACAGCTACGAGTTCACGACCATGCCCACCCTCAACAAGCAGAAGATCCTGGAGCTGGCCCGCGGCGAGTGGATCGACCAGCACTACAACGTCTGCCTGATTGGCGCGCCGGGAACGGGAAAAACGCATTTGGCGATCGCGTTGGGGCAGGCTGCCTGCCGCCAGGGCCGCCGGGTGCGGTTCTTCACGGCTGCCGCGTTGGTCAACCGCCTGGAAGAGGCCCAGAAGCAGTACCAACTGGAGCGGTTCCTCACGCAACTGGACAAGACCGACCTGTTGATCTGCGACGAACTGGGCTACCTTTCGTTCAGCCGCACCGGCGCCGAGTTGCTGTTCCAGGTGTTCGCCGACCGCTACGAGCGGGCGAGCATTCTGATCACCAGCAACCTGGCGTTCAGCGACTGGGGCCACGTCTTCCAGGGCGAGCGGATGACGGCTGCACTGTTGGACCGTCTGACGCACCGCTGCCACATCTTTGAGATGAACGGCGAGAGCTACCGCTTTCGAGAGTCGATGAAATCCAAGAAGCCAAGGAAGTCGAAGTAACCCGAAGTCAGCGAGTTTGGAGGGCCCTTTCCGCCGCCACCCCCAGCGGCTATCCTAGACCCGGGGGTGGGTCCAAATTGCGCGCCGAGGTGGGCCCGCTTTGCATGCCGATTCCCAATTGGCGAACGAACTGAAGATGGCGACGGTACAATCGATCCTGTCGCTTCACGCGAAACGCTGGTCGTACCGGCGGATCGCCCGGGAACTGGGCATCGATCGGGGCACGGTGGCTCGCTACGTGCGTTTGGCGGCAGAAGCGGCACAAGCCGAACGCTCTTCGGGGGGTGCCG
>CAYFUB010000053.1:0-2533 GCA_964346195.1 uncultured Pirellulales bacterium | reverse complement strand
AAGTCGGAGCTGACGGAGAAGTACAAAGCGAAAGCGGCGAGCCTGCCCGAGCCGAAGGGGCGGCGGTTCGAGACGGTGTACGGGCGGTTCCGGACCAGGCTCGTTCAGGACCACGCCGTGTACGCGGGAATGATCCAAAGCGTCGATGAGAGCGTCGGGCGGGTTCTCCGGACACTCCGGGATGCAGGGCTGGAACAGAATACGATTGTCATTTTCATGTCGGACAATGGCGGGTTATCCACCATCGGGCGGGAGGGCTCGACCTGCAATTTGCCGTTGCGCGCGGGCAAGGGCTGGTTATATGAGGGCGGCATCCGCGAGCCGATGCTGGTCAAATGGCCCGGCCTCGTCAAAGCCGCCAGCACGTGTGACGAACCGGTGACCAGCACGGATTTCTATCCCACGATGCTGGAGATGGCCGGCCTCGCCCGGAAGCCGGAGCAACATGTCGACGGCATCAGTCTCGTGCCGCTGTTGAAGGGCACGGGCCGGCCTAAGCGTGAGGCGATCTACTGGCACTATCCGCACTACCACGGCAGCGGCAACCGGCCGAGCGGCGCGGTCCGGGCCAGCGACTACAAGCTCATCGAGTGGTATGAAGACGGCCGGATCGAATTGTACAATCTTCGGGACGACCTCGGGGAGAAGAACGATCTCGCCGCTGCAATGCCTGCCAAGGCGCAGGAGCTTCGGCGGATGCTCCATGCCTGGCATGCCGCGGTCGGTGCGAAGATGCCTGAGGGCGAGCCGCGCCAAGATTATCAGATCTGGCGGGCTTCGCAAAACGTCCGGAGAGATCAAGGGAAGGAGGAATGAGAGAATGGAAAGGCCAGGGAGATTCTGCGGTTTGTGGGGTGCAGCCGTTCTGATGCTGGCGTTTTTCACGCCGTCTTCCGGCGCAGCGGTGACGATTTATCCCGCGCCGGACGGGGCGGCGCAGGCGGGCGATTTCCGCGTGACTGTGGAGGGCCGGGAGGTATTCGTCTACGACTCCCAGGTAGCGGGCCTCGCATATTTCTCGCTCGACGGCACGTGCGGGGTGGCCGTCACCGTCGACCGGGATTTCGAGAAGGTCGATATCCGGCCGAAGCACCGCGGCATTTCATATTCCCGGGAGGGCCGGACGATCTATTTTGCGCTGGATCGGCCGTGCCATCTGAGCATCGAACTGGACGGCAACCTCAAACGGCCGTTGTTTTTGTTTGCCGATCCCCCGGAACGGAACATGCCCAAGCCCGGCGCCGCAGGCGTTCGCTATTTCGGCCCCGGCAAAATCCACGAAGCCGGTGAGATCGTACTCAAGAGCCATGAAACGCTCTACATCGCGGGCGGCGCGCTGGTGCGCGGACATATCCGGGCGGAAGGCGCCCGCCACGTGCGCATCCGGGGCCGCGGCATTCTGGACGCCACCGGGCGGGACTTCAAGACGAACATGGTCAGGCTCTCGGGATGTAGCGACGTCGAGATCGGTGGGATCATCGTGCTGAATGCCTTCGGCTGGACCCTGGTTCCGGTGAAATCGCAGGACATCGCGATCGACAACGTCAAGCTCGTCAGTTGGCGCGACAACGACGACGGGATCGATATCGTCGGCTGTCGCAACCTGACGGTGCGGAACTGTTTTATCCGGACAAAGGACGATTGCATCGCAGTGAAGGCCTCCCCGGGTTACTTCGAGGACGGCGAGAGCGGCTTGCAGGACGTGAGCGGCGTGACCGTCTCCGACACGGTGCTGTGGAATGCGGAGTGGGGCAACGCCATCGAGATCGGTTTCGAGCTGCAAACCCGATCGGTGCGCGACATCGTCTTTCGGGACTGCGACATCATCCACGTGCAGAGCGGTGGGGTCTTCACGATTCACAACGGCGATTTCGCCACCGTGGAGAACGTTCGCTACGAGAACATCCGGGTGGAGGACCCGCGCGACAAGCTGATCGATCTCCGCATTGGGCTATCCATCTACAGCGGCGACTGCCCCGATACGTACCATCGCCGGAATCCGAATCGCAAGCGCAGCCCGCTGGGTCAGTGGATGCCCGTCTCCGATGAAGAAGCGGTCCGCTACAGCGTCCGCCGCGGCCGCATCCGGAACCTCCGCTTCCTGGACATCGACGTGACCGCCCGGAAGATGCCGAGATCCTACATCATCGGCTACGACGAGGACGAGCATAGCGTGCAGGATGTGACTCTGGAGAACGTGCGGATCAACGGCACGATCCTTGGAAGTGCCGAAGAAGGCAATTTCACGGTGGAACGCGCCAAAGAGATCCGCTTTCGCCGATGAGCGAACCGACCGAACTGCCAATGCAAAGGTAGTATCCATGAATCGACGTACATTTCTCAAAGCGATGGCCGCTCCGGCGTTGCTGCCCGTATGTGGATGGGCATCGAGGCTTGCGGCGGGGCAGCGCAAGAGACCGAACTTCGTATTCTTCCTGGTGGACGATCTGGGCTGGAAGGATTTGGGCTGTTACGGCAGCACGTTCTATGAGACGCCGAACATCGACCGGCTGGCGGCCCAGGGGATGCGGTT
>CAYFUB010000052.1:0-19761 GCA_964346195.1 uncultured Pirellulales bacterium | reverse complement strand
CCCGCACCTTGGCCAGGCTCGCCTCGTGGATGCCCACCTCCGCCATGGTCGAGGCGGTCATGGGCAGGTAGATCAACTCCTGTTTCTCGACCACCTGCTGGCCCTCGGCCAGAGGCTCCTTCATCATGCTCGCAAAGCCGCTCTTAGTGCTCGTGGCGTAGATGACCAGCCCGTCGTTCGGCGCCAGGATGGTCGTCTTTTTGAGTTGGTCCTCGATCTTTTTCAGTTTGGCCTGCTGCCGGGTGTATTCGGCTTCCTTGGCCGTCAGGTCGGCCTGGGCCTGCCTCTTGTCGGCCTCGGCCTTGCGCTTGGCGCGATCCAGGGCCGAAACCGCCTGCTGCACGTCGCTCTGGAGCTGGCGAATCTGCCGCGGATACGTGAAATCCTGCAGGAGCCTGAGATCGGCCTGGGCCAGTTCCACCTCCAGCTTCTTGCGTTTGACGGTGATCTCGTCGGCCGCTTTCTCGCTTTCGGAGAGATACTTCTCCTCCAACAGCTTGACGGACCAGGCCAACGTCTGCTCGGCCCGCTCCAGCTCCTCCTTCGCCAAGGCGATCCGCTTGTTGACCTCGTTGACGTCCTTGGGATACTGGCCCTTCTCATATTTCCTCAAGTCGTGCCGGGCGAACTCGACGGCCAGCTCGGCCTCGTTGACGTCGCTATCGGCCTGGCTGGAAACGATAGCCAGATTCTCCTTGGCGTTGATATAGGCCGCCTCGGCGTTCTGGACGCGGATTTCCTGGTCGATCTTGCTGTCCTGGAGCGCGCTGGCATCCAACTCGACCAGCAAATCTCCTTTCTTGACGCGTGTGCCCTCGCGCACGAGCGTGATAATGGAGGTCCGACCTTCGACCTCGTTCTTGATGATGAGCTGGTCGCGGGCCTTGATCGTGCCGGATTCGACGACGCTGATAGTCAGGGGCCCTTGTTTGGCCGTGAAGGTCGCCATGTCCTGGGCGGATTTGTCGCTGCCCCGGACGACCGTGAGCCAGACGACGCCCGTGCCGATGACCGCCACCATTACCAGAGCCCCGATGACCCTGGGCACAGTGTGTCTGGTCCTCGTGCCGCCCGTCCGCTCCGCGTTGCCGGCCATACTCAATCTCCTCTGACCACAGGTCCTTCGTCCGCATACGAAAGGGCTTACGCTGTATTATACCGGGTTCCGTGCGACCAGGTTACCATTTACCGGGAGTTTGTAGGTGTTTTCAGGACCAAAGAGCAAAAGGCCGGGCAACGGCGCCCCGGCCTTGGTCATCTGTTCACCGGACTATCGCTCTACTTTGGCAGGGCCACCTCCAGCGTGGCCAATTGCTCGGCGGTGACGGTGTCAGCGTGCAGGTCGGCGAAGATGACACGGTACTTGTCGTCCGCGGTCTTCCAGCGCAGCAGGACCTGAGCAATATCGCCGGGCGTCACGATGTCACCGTAGTAGGCGGGATCCTTCTGTTCCTGCACCAGCATTGCGTAAAAACCCCCGATCGCCTGAATCGGCATCAGGGTCTCCAGCATCTTGACGCCCTTCTCCTCTTCGGACGTAATGCCCTCGAGGTCATCGAGGAACTTCTGTGCCTCGGGCGTCCCGCCTTTGCGGAATTCGCTCATCATCTCCATCAGGGTCACCATGTTCAGGTTCTTCGGGTACCGGCGGGTGAGAGCGACCGCCAGTCGCAGACCCTCAACGGCGGTCTGCTCATTCATCGCCGGCATCTTGACTCCGTCGCCGGGGCCGGCGGTGAAGTCGGCCGGGATCACGGCGTCGAATTCGCTGGCGGCCACCGGGACATCCCACTGGAAATCGTACAACGTTCCCTGCATCTGCATCTGCTCATTCATCTTCATGTTCATTTCCACGCGGACCGGCAGCCAGGCCTTCGCATCGACCCAGAGCGTGATCGCAACGTCCCCAAACATGTTGCCGGCGTAAGTTGAATCCGTCGTGCGGAACCCTTCGGCCTCGATGCCGTCAATAACGGCCCTCCCGAGTTCCTCGTACCGGCAGGCCATGATCTGTTTGATCATCAGCCGGGGGTCGTTGCTCTGCTGGCGCATCTTCTCGATCATCGTCTCATCGACCTCCATACGCATATACCTCTTCATGTCCGGCATGAGCATGATCATCATATTCTGCCTGGGAAGCATGTACATTTGCTGCCGCATGTCGACACCCATATTCGGATCGACCGTGTGCATGTCTATCCGCATCCCGTACTCGCTCGCGATCAGGGCCGTTCCCTCCATGTCCATATTCGTGGACGACGTGTTCTGCATCGGGCCTTCCATGTGCATCTTCATCCGATACATGAAGGCCTGCACCTGTTCAACCTTCGCCAGGACCTCGGCCAGGGCGATGCCCGATTCCGTGCCGCGCCAGAGATGAAGCGCCCCCAGACACGCCAGGATCACGGCCGCCGCAACGGCCAGTTTCGCTACAGGACTTCTCATGGTTGACCTCCATATTCTCGACCGGTCGGATGACAGCCCGGCGGCGCCGAGCGCATCGGCCAGGACGGCTCTATCCCCGGCAGGGTTCGTGCTGATGGTTGCGTTCTGAAAAAACGTTCTCATTTCGTCTACAGGTTTCATGTCGTTGCCTCCGAGTTCAGCAGGGACCGCAGCTTCTGAAGTCCGTACCGACATCGGCCTTGTACCGTGTTGACCGGGGCATCCTGGAGGCGGGCAATCTCCGGAAAACTCAGGCCCGAGCCCAGGTGCAGCGCGACGGCCTCCCGCTGCTCGTACGGCAACTGCGCCATCGCTTCGCTGAGCAACTGTAGCTGTTCACTCACGACAGCCCATTGCTCCGGCTCGTCCGGCCCCGACGTGCCGCCGTCCGCCTGTTTCGCCAGGTGCCGGTGGTACCGGTACGAATCCCGGTGGTAGTTCCGAGCCCGGTTGACCACGCACGTGGCCAGCAGCCCCTTGAGACTGCCCGCGACTTCGAGTTTGCCTCGGGTCTGGGCTATGTGAACGAAGACATCGTGCACAATGTCCTCGGCGGTGTGGACGTCCCCGAGCAGCACCACCGTCAGCTTGAGCAGATCGTTCTTGTGCCTCTCATAGATCCGCTCGAACGCCTCGGCGCTGCCGTGCTTGAACCGCCAGATCAGGTATCTGTCTTCCAACATGCGGGCTAACCCAAGAGAATTCTCTTTTCCCATGTAATACACCGAAGACTACCACACCCGTATGAGCACCGTCCACTTTTATCAGAATCATAAGTCCTGTATGGGCGCAAGAACAAGGCCGGGCAGTACCGTCCCGGCCTTGGTCATCTGTTCCCCGGATTATCGCCTTACTTCGGCAGGGCCGCCTCCAGTGTGGCCAGCGTGTCGGCCGAGACTGTCTCGACGTGCAGGTCACCGAAGATGACGCGATATTCGTCGGCCGAGACTCTCCACCGCATCAGCGGCAGCTCCGCATCACTCGGTGTCACGACGTCGCCGTGATAGACCGGCTTGGCCCCCTCTCCGCCCAGGATCGCGTTGAACGTGGCCAGCGAGGTGAGCTTCATCATGCGTTCCTGGCCCATCCGGATGGCCGCCTCCTTCGAGCCGGCGCTCTTGATCTTCTCGCGCCATGCCTCGGCGGCGGCACTGTTGCCGGTCGTAATCACGGTGGCAATGTCCATCGAGAGCCGTCGTACGCCCTCGCTGTCCACTTTCTCGGGGTAGCGCCCGGTGAATTCGGCGGCGATTTGCAGTGCTTCAATGAAGCCCTGTTCGCTGTACGAGGGCATCTGCATCCCATCCATCTCATGCGCGGTGAAGTCGGCGGGAATGTCGGGCTCGAAGTCACTGGCCACGACCTGGATGCCCCACTGGTAACCGTCCTGCACGGTGCTGATGTGCACGCCTTCGCGGACGTCCAACTCCAACTCGTACCGCACGGGCAGCCAGGTGTCGACCGCTACCCATACTCTCGCGGACAGGTTCCTGTCTGTGTCCCCCAGATAGGTCGGATCGGTGGTCTCGAATCCCTGCGCTTTGACTCCGTCGATAACGGCCGTCCCGAGCTCTACGTGCTCGCAGGCCAGAAGTCTCCTGAGCATCTCCCGAGGATCCCGATTCTCGATCTTCATGTTCTCCCAGGTCTTGTCGTCGAGTCTTATGCGGCCATACTGTCTCTCGGTCACGTTAACAATGACGAGGTTCTTCTGCTGGGGCAGAGCGTACGTCAAGATTCGTGTCTCCCGGCCGTTGGCGTCCACGGTCGTCTGTTCAGTCTTTGCACCGTACACGTTGGACATCAGTACCGTAGCTTCTGACGTGCTGTCGCCTCGTGTCTGGTCCTGCGTGGTTCCCCTTTCCCTGTACAGGTAGGCCTGAACCTGCTCGACCTTTGCCACGACCGCAGCCAGGGTAATGGACGTGGTGCCCTTCCACATCGATACGGCAAGCACGCATGCGATGACCACAACGGCGGCCGCAGCGACTCTTGTCATTGGATTCTTCATGAGAAATCTCCTCAAGCGCAGGGCCGCGCCGGCCTGTGTCGCCGACTTGACCCTGGCGCTCTGTTCGCGAATGATTCGGTTCATCACTTCGTCCTCGACGCTGCTTTGGGCGAGCACCTTGCCGTGGCCGACCAGGCGCTGTTGCAGGGCCTGCAAGCCCTCCAGCGCCGCCCGGCAGGCAACACAATTCTTCAGGTGTTCCGCGACGGACGGCCTCCCGGAACCGTCGAGCAGGTCTTCCAGATACGACACCAACAGTTCTTGGCATTCTGCGCAGTTCATGCTTGCACCTCATTCCTCGTCTGCCGCTGCAGGGAATCCCGCAGCAGGGCATAAGCCCGGGATAGCGTCTTGGTAACCGTGCCCAAAGGCATATCGAGCTGCTCGGCGACGCCGCTGCACGATAGTCCGCCGTAGTACCGTAACAGAATCACCTGTCGATACGCCTCGGGCAGGGCCGCAATCGCCGCCTCGAGAGCGTAATCCTGGGAGAGTTCCGGTTCCGGTGCCTCTTCACAGAACGCGCGGACGGACTCGCGCCGGCGGCGGATATGCTCCTTCCGCTGCTGCTCTTTCGCCACGTTTTCGGCGATGCCGAGCAGCCAAGCGAAGAAGGACTCGGGCTTTTTGAGCTTGTCCATCTTGAAGTAGGCCCGCACCAGCGTCTCCTGGGCGGCCTCCTCGGCCCGGTTCCGGCTGCCCAGCCTGCCGGCCAGATGAGCGAGCAGCACCGGCTGGTACCGCCGGACCAGATGGCGATAGTCGTCCGGATGGCCATCCCGACATCGTTCTACGTAGTACCGGTCTGTTTCCATCGTGAGACACCTCAACGAACTCTCCAGGATCACGGTTCTCGCTATATAGTGCACCCCCGCCCGACTTTGCGACAGGAAATGAGAGAAGCAGCGAAAAATCACGGCATGGGACCGGCGTGGGTGCACGTCGAATGCGCCTAGAGCCACCCATGAGCGGCCTGCTTGTCCCCTGCGAGGTACAGTACGAGGAGAACGGCCAAGCCAGGGTCGGACCCGTCAGATTCCGCGCCAGTGAAGGTCCCTAGAGCCGCTGGCGCATCCGAGGGCCGCAGTGAGGCGAAGCAGAATCATTGACGTGGAAAAAAGGCCGGGCGCGTAGGCCCGGCCTTGGTCTGTAGCATCGTATGCCTTCGATCTATTTGGGCAGGTCCGCTGGGGCAACGTCCTTCACGCTCAGGTCGGCAAAGATGACCCGCCAGGTCGCCGAGCCCTGCGGCTGGTACCAGAAGATCGGCACGGCGGGATCGCCGAAGGACACGTTCTGGCCCGCGTAGCGCCAGGTGCCCGAGGGCAGTTGACTGATGAATACCATCCCCCGGTACATGACCTGCGGCTGCCGTTCGGCGCCGTAGGCGGGGGCATAGGGGCCGACGAACTTGCCCTCGCGCGCCATCTGCACGGTGATACTGGCGATCTCGACCCCGCTGACGGTCGGCGGGAAGGTGGCGTCGACGGTCCAGTTCGACCAGAGGTGCAACAGCTCGATGAAGTCCCGCTCGGCGACCTCGGTGGCATCCGCCGCGACCTCCACGGGCGTATATCCTGCCGGCGGCTCGATACTGAAGAATAAGTCGTCCAGCGGTACATCGAACCGGAAATCGGTCAGAATTGTGTTCATGCCCGGCGCGGCGGCGAATGTCAGTTCCGCCCGGACGAGCTGGCCGGTCTGCGGATCGATCCAGACCGTGGTCGTCGCGTCGTCCTCATGGACCCGGAAACCGTCGAGGGTCCGGCCGTCGATCTCCCGGCGCCCCAGGACGGTGTCCGCCTCAGCCGGAAGCGCCCTGAGCCGCTCGACCGTGACCCAGGGGTCTTTGGCCGGATCGTCCGGCATGTTCGCCATCTGAAACACCACGTAGCTCTTCGTGTGCGGGACAAGGCTGATGCCCTTGGCGCCATTCGCCGTCTCTTCGAGCACGGTGATATAGCCGTCGGCGGTGGCCCACCGGAAATGACCGGTGTCTCGGAAGGCGATGTCCAAACGCACGGTCGGCGTGCTCTCCACGCCCGTCATGGTAATCACGCTGAAGGTCAAGGTATGCGCCCTCTGCAACTGGTCGACCGCGCGGGCATACACTTTGCCGGCTCCGTCGCCCGTGAACAGGCTCAGGGCCACTATCACGGCCAGTGCGACCACAGCCGCCACGGCCGGTTTCATCATTCGGTTCCTCATGATCATTCTCCCGAAAAGCGCCGCCGGGGACTGAACCTGGTGGCGCGATTGGTCTTTGTTCTCCATTCTCGCAGCCAGCAGAACCACGCGGTTCGCCGACTCCACGATGTGCTCCTCCTCCGGGACAGCACCCATGCGCTCGGCACAGTCGAGCAGCGACTGCAGCCGCCCGACCGCCTGCCGGCACGGCGCACACTGCCCGAGATGCGCTTCGATCTCACCAGCCGTCTCGGAAGGCAATTCTCCGAGCACAAACTGAACAAGCTGCTTGTTGGTCATCTTGTGAGGATTCATCATTCACCTGTTTCATTGACCCAGGAATTCATGCAGCTCGCCGGCCAGGCGGATCAGGGCGCGGTGCAGATGCACGCGAACCGTCGCTTCGGAGCAGCCCATAATCCCGGCGACCTCGGCCGTCTCCAGTTTCTCCAAGCGCAACAGGACGAAGGCGTCGGCCTGCCGTCGCGGCAGCCGGGCCAGGGCCGCGGCCAGCTTCTGTTGCAGCTCATCCGCCTGCAAGGCGTCGTCCGGTCCGGCGGCAACCGACCGCCGGGGCAGGGCCTCGCAGCCGCGGCCGACCATCCGCCGGTTGGCCGCCTCCAGGGCCTTGCGCACCGTGGCCCGGTACAGGTACGCCGGCCAGTTCACACTGCCGTTGTATCTGTGCCACCGCCGCCAGACGGCCAGGAAGACCTCCTGGTGCACATCCTGCGCCAGATTCACATCGCGCAGGACGCGCATTGCCGTGCCGAGAACCTGCCGGCCGTGCTCGTTCACCAGGTTTTCAAAGCTCTTGTCGGACACCTTGTACTACCTTGTCGAAGAACGTTTCGGGCCAAGGCCCGGCTGCATGCAGCCCGAGATCTCTGCCCCTATAGAGGGCCCTGCCCCTCCGTTCGTTTACATGAAACCCCGCCTATTCTACCCTGCGAGAGAACACCAGGGAACCGAACAGGCGGGCGGGTGCTCTGGGCGGGCGGGAAATTGGCCAAGACGGGAATAGGGACTACCCCTCAGCAGCCTGTGTGACTGTCTTCGATGTGCTCCGGGTCGCCTGGTCTCCCGTTCAACGAGGGCTGGCGTTCCAAATCTCTTTTATCGTCTCTTCCTGCGAGTATCCCATAGGACAGTTGGGACTCTTGGTGTTGGCCCGGTAGCTGCCCTGGGTTTCATTCGGACAGGAGATCATCCGGCTCACCGGCATTTGCAGGTGCCCGTTGGGATCGGTTTCTCTGATCCAGTCGTAGGCGTAGACGAGCCATCTATTTCGGTATTCTTCGGGCTGGAGGGCGAACCAGGAGATCTCATCCCAGCCCCAGACGAAGATCGACCTGGTATCCGCAACGTTGGGCCTTCGGCTGCGGCCGAAATTGTCGAATTCGACCAGGTACGGCAGGCTTTCGCAGCGCCAGCCGCTCGGCGAGATGCAGCCCTTGCTTCGTTTGTAGAGGGCGTCCAGGTGGTTCACCTCGAGCACCGCCTCATAAGGCTTCTCGGGCACTTCTTTGATGCGCATGGGAAACGAGTTGAAATCGAGGAGGCTGACGCCGTTCACGATCATACCCCCCGTGGGCACGTGCGCATCGAGCAGCACCAGCTTGCGGCGGGCGTGACTCTTCGCATAGGCACGGATTCGCGCCACGAGGCGCGACCATTCCTGCCAGTCCGGGTCGGCCATGCCGATGAGTCCCACCTGACCCAGGTGCAGGGCCTCGCAGCCGAGGTCAAGGTAGGAACCGGCCAGATAGTAGAACCACAGTTGCGTTTCCTGTCGGGTGACATCAGGAACGCTGGCCCGGCCCCAGTGATTGACCAGCTTGCCGTCTCGGTTGAGCATGGCCTCGTAGGAAAACGTCCGGTCCTCGGCGGTCAAACCGAAATCCGTGAACACCCAGGACGGAGCCTTCACGCGGTTGACCTCTGTGCTGATCGTTTCAAACAGACATCCCTGGAAGATGACGTCCGGGTCGAACGCATGGACCTTGTCGATCAACGCTTTCGCGTCCGTCCAGAAGTTGGGATCGTTCAAGCGGGCTTCTCCATTCCAGCGGTAGATGGCCCGGCCGATGAACTTGGCCCCGATGTTCCGGATCAGACGCACGTCGTCGTCCCGGTACCGATACTCCCGATTACCTTCGGGCTTCCCCGTGACCAGGAAGTACGCCATAGTCACCGAGCGGTCCAGATAGTCCTCCAGCACGTCGCGCGAGATGGTCCTCTCGAAATGATAGTCGCGGGGGCGCCTGGTCGACGGGGTTTCGGCGGCATCCATCCGCTGTCCGCCCAACAGGGAACCGCCGGCGAGACATAACGCCGCCAGCCAGCAGGCTCTCCCGGCATTCTTGGTCGCACGGTTGTCCACGAGTGTCCCCTTCGAAATGAACCTCGTCAAAGACGAAGTCCGTTGTCCTGGTCGGGCGGAGGGACAGGACTGCCGGCCCGTCACATCGACCGAGCGCGCCGGACCTCTTCCAGGTTGGCCTTGGCCGGGGGGACGTTGGCGAGGAACTGGCTGATACGTTCGCAAGGGTAATCGCTGCACAGGGCGCAGTTCTTCACCTTGCGGGTCAGGCCGCACTGGCGGATCTCGCACTCGGCGCAGTGGGCGATCTGCACGCCCCTGGTTTGCAGGCAGCCCACGCAGTTGATGTCGGCGGGTTTGAGATCGGCGTGGAACTGCTGGGACCACTCGGCGGCGGTTTTCTCGCGCAGGGCTTGATCGTCGGTCTTGTAGGCGACGAAGGCCGGACAGGCCGCACAATCGAGCCCGCACATGGCGAGTTTCTTGCCGACGTGCGTGTCCCTGTTCTCCTGCATACAACCCGCTCCCAGGACGCCCGCGGCGGCCGAGGCCGCGGTGGTCGCCAGAAAATCGCGACGCGACAGATTCGGATGATTCGCTTGTGTCTCCACTGCGTGACCTCACTGAACAGATGCTCGGTCCGGTTTCGGCGGCGGACCCTTCGCCTCAATGCCAACCTGAACGGCCAAGATTGTAGTCGCGCCCCGCCCCGAAGTAAAGAAATCCGTGGTAATCAAGGGTGGCCGGTGCAACGTGCTGGCGATACGTAGGAAGTGTAGTCCTGCTCCGAGATTCTCTGCGTGCACATTGCCTCCCATCGTTCTATGGAACGACTCCAGCGCGTTTTTAAGCAGAGGACACCACGGGCGAACCGCCCGGCGGTTGCGGTTGTCTTACTCCTTGGACAAATGGTTTCGGCGGCACAGCCGATATCGCCCCGCACACGGCACATAGTCCGCCTCGGCAAGCATCGGCCCAACATCGTCCAACCGACCCACTCGGGTCAAGAAACCCAGCCAATGATTCCGCATCGGTCTGACTACGACGTTTCCAGGAATACCAGGCATTTCACTCGGCAGTACTGGTCCGCGCGATAATCCAGTCGGAAATGGTCTGCAAGACCGGGGGAGACATGGTCTCGTCATGAGATCCCGCTCCGGAGTGCACCGTCCGGAAGGCGTGATTCAGCCCGGGGAACTCACGGATCGTGAACCTTGTGTTCCCGCCGGCTTTCAGGGCCTCCGCTATGATCGCCAGGTTCTCCTTCGCGGGAACCTGTATGTCCTCTTCTCCGTTGAGGGCGAGAACGGGACACCGCACCTCCCTGAGAGTCGCCCGGGGGTCGTGCCGCAAGTCATACCGCCAGTGGCGTCGGAGCTGATCCGCAATCTCATGGTCCAGCTCGCGGTCCGGCCAACCGATCTTCTCTTTCTCGTCCGCGGTCAGAGTGGCGTGCAGCGCGCGGATCTTCTTCTCGGCGGTCGCTGTATCGGTATCCTCGCGCACCAAAGCATAGAGCCGCTCGTACCAAGAGCGCATCAGGGCGAGCGTGTCCTCGTCCGCACCATGCTCTCTGGCTGCCAGAGTCTTCTGGAAGATGATGATATCCCCGTTATTCTGTCCCAACCCGGCCAGCATCACGAGGAACGCGACGTCCGACGACCGTGAGGCCAGAATCGGGCCGACCACACCGCCTTCGCTGTGCCCGAGCAGGCCGATGCGTTTTGGATCGATTTCCTTGCGGCTCTTGAGGTACTCGACCCCGGCGCGGACATCCTCCGCCAAGTCCAGGATCGTCGCTTCCGCGAATTCCCCGGTGGTCTCCCCCACGCCCCGCTTGTCCGCCCGCAGGACCGCGATGCCCTGTCGGGTCAGATGGTCGGCGAGCACGAGGAACGGCTTGTGGAAGTGCACTGTTTCATCGCGGTCCAGGGGTCCCGATCCGACGATGAGCAGCACAGCCGGGAAGGGACCTGTCCCCCTCGGCAGAGTCAGCGTCCCCGCGATCCGGACATCCGCCGAGGCATTCTCGTAGGCCACGTCCTCCTCCAGGTACGGGTATGGTTTCCGGGGCGTCTGAGGACGGGTAATCTCGGGGAACTTGTCCACCCGCTTCATCACGAGGGGCGTGGTGGTGCCGTACTGAAGCCAGTTTCCCTCGATCGTGTTGCCGTCCGTCGCGAACTTTCCTTCATAGACGCTGCGAATGACGTCCATTTCCAGACGCACGCTGTCGCTGTTCAACTTGACAGCACTCATGGGAATACTCAAGCCCGACTGGTCGATGCTGCGCATCGACCCGGTGTAACCGCCTGCCTGTGTCTCCGAGATCTCGAACGCGATACGCAGGTGCACGTCGCCGAAGGTAATGGTCCCCAGCCATTTCCCGGCGATATGCGGAGGCCCGGCCGGGCTTTGAGAGGCTCCCCAGCCGATGCCTGCCACAGATCCGGTCCAAACAACCGCTACGATCACAAGTGCCGTGGATGGTTTCGTTTTCCTGTCCTTTCACAAGGGTAATACTGTATGATGTCTCTCGTTGCCAAATACGCACCGGTATGGGCCGAAGGAGAACATCCCCTGTCGGCCCTACAGGCGATACCTCTACCTGCCTTAGTCGCGAGTACCCTCAGAAATATATCATTCCTGTTTTTACCCTTTTGTTACCTGTCCGTTACCGTTGCGTCACACCCGAGATCTTTCTGCGTGGATGGTCGATCGGGAATTTCGAGAATTGCACAGCTCTCACAACGCTGGCAGCCGTGCAGGCTTACAGAAAAGGCAAGAATTGCAGAACGTCTGCGGCGCACGTTGCCATATCGAGTCGCGCAGCCGCTGCGCGGAGGGTGTCGGAAATGAAGACATCGGCATCTCTTGTCATCCTGAGCGAACCGAAGGATCTGGCCGACGAACAAGATGCACCATTGCACTCGCACTCGCTGCCCACTTCCCGGCCACAGGCCAGATGCCCGGGCCTCCAAACGCGGCGTTTCGCGTTTGAGAACCCTCTCCGCGCGGCCTTCGGGTTGGGTCGGGACGACAAATCCGAGGGCAGAAAGAAAAACCTGAAATATTCGTACTGGGCATCCGACTGATAGTACGAATCGTACTATTGGAGTCGCACCTATGTCACAGGAAACCGGGTTATCGACGTTGTCGCTGGCGATTCTGGGGCTGATTTCCCAGAGGTCGCAGACGGGGTATGACATCCGCAAGGTCTTTCTGACGACGCCGATGGGGCACTTCAGCAGCAGCCCCGGGGCCATCTATCCCGCCCTGCGACGGCTCGAGGAGGCGGGCTGGATTCGCGGTCGGGAAGGGGCCGGCGCCGGCCGGCGGCAGCGGGTGGTCTATGAGCTCACGGCGGGGGGGCTCGATGTGCTCAAGCGGCACTTGTTACGGCCGGTCACGCCCGAGGACATCACCTGGCACATGGACGACCTGATGATGCGCTTCGCTTTCATGGACCCCCTCATTGGGCGCGAAGCGACGCTACGGTTCCTGGACGATTTCGCCGCCGAGATCGACGCCCATGTAATCGGCCTGCGCAACTACCTTGACAGCACCAGGGACATTATGCCGCCCTGCGGGAGGCTGGCCATGGAGAACGGCATCCAGGGTTACGAGATGAACGCCCAATGGGCCAGACGGGCCATCAAAGAGCTGCAACAATGACGTGCTCTGTACGGAGCAGATGCCTGTCGGCAATTAGAGAACCACATTTGATTTGGAGGTACAGAACCATGAGAACACACCGAATGACCACAACGTTGGCACTGGCAGTCCTCTGCAGTTCGCTTTCTCCGGCGGCCGGCGCGTCGAAGCCCGCGAACGATACGATTCTGCGGCAGACATTCGACCTTGGCGCGCCCCGCTCGACGGAGACCCAATCGTTCGAGATGGAGACCCGGATCATCACGTATGAGGCGGACGGAAGACGCGCAAATACGGATGTCCTGAAACTGGGTCTGCGGTGCACGCCGGGCAAGGACGCCGACCAGTATACGTGCACCCGGTTCACCGTGCAGTTCGGGGACGGCCCGGAGGTAGCGGTGCCGGCGGTGGAGAACTGGACGTACCCGTTCAAGGGAACGGCCACGGGCATCGACGAGAAAGGGCAGGTGTTCGGCATCGACCACGCGAAATTCGAGAAGCTCGTGGACGCGAACGGCCGGCCGCTCCCGCCGGACAAGGCGTACTTCGTCTACAATGCGTTTATCGACTTCCACGGCTTCTGCAACGTCTTCGCTGAGCCCGTCCCCGGCGGCAGGGGCATCCAGGACCTCAAGCATATCGGCGACAAGATCGTCCACGCCGCCGCCTTCAGCGAGCCGCCCGTGAACCTCGGCAGCAACATCGCCGAAGGCTCCACCTTCAAGAACGGCGAGGTCACCCTCGAACTGAAGGGGCTCAGCATGGTCGACAAGACCGCCTGTGCCATAGTGGCCTATGACTCCGGCCAGAGCTCGTTCCAGATGGTCGTCAATGCCATGCCGAACATGGAGGTCCGCTCCGTCGGGGCCTCGCACTACCAGGGCGACCTCTACATCGACCTGGCGACCCGCTGGCCGCGCAAGGCGACGATGTACGAGCTGGTCGTCGCCCAGACCACAGTGCCGACGCTGCCTAATAAGATGAACAGCGTCATCGAGCGCGACACCGTAATCCGCAACGTCACGAAGGCAACCGGGAATTGATACCGGTTACGATTGAGAATTTCACGTCTCCGGGTGGCAGCGTCAAGGGGTCCCCAACGCGATAGATTGCGTTGGGGGGCCCATGCGCAGCTTGGCGATGGCTGGGTTGCCTGCGCAGGAACCATCGCCAAGACCTCCGGTCTTGACGGGGACCCCAAACGCGATACATGGCGTTTGGGAACCCACGCTGCCACCCGATGCTCACGCTACACTACGAGAAATTCGATCGGAATCGGTATTAGGAGCCCTTCATGGGCCTTTGGCCCGCCGCAAGGGGATGAAAATGGCTATTTCCAGAGGAGCGGAGCGAAGCGCGGTCGAGGGGTCCCCAAAAGGCGCTATTTCGCGTTTTGGGAGCCCAACCCTCTCCACTGGGGCCTTCGGCCTCCGGTCGAAATGACAGCGGCCGAGAGCAGACCGGAATCCGCCACCGCATGCCGTCCGCACCTCGAACCCTTGCCGCTGCCACCGGGATTTGCCAAATTAGAGTAGTCGGCGTAGTAGTCGCGCCCCCGGTTGGGGGTACGACTACGGCCCGCAGCGCATCGGGCAAGCGCTCTGATGCGCTGCCTCCGGCCCACTTATCTACGTCTCTGGACTCGGACTTCATCGACGGTGAACTGGTCCAGGGCGGCCGCGTTGGAGAAATCGCCCGGGTCACCGCCGAGGGCCAGCGCGATATGGCCTGCACCGTAGCCGCCGCCGCTACGTTTGTAGGCGGCATCCAGGCCGACCCATGTGCCCTGGGCGTCCGTGCCGACGTACGCCTGCGTCCAGGCATGACCCATGAAGCCCCACTTATTGCCGAAGTCTTCCACATAGACCACCCCCACCGCCACTTGGGCGGGGATGCCGACGGCCCGGCACAGGGCGGCCGTCAATACGGCAAACTCCGAGCAATCGCCCTGGCGGCTCTCGACCACTTCGGCCGCCGAGGCATAGCCCACCGACATGCTCGGCTTGTCGATGTACTGAGCGACGAAGGATTCGATCCGTTGGATCGCCTCCGCCGAGCTGCGCGTGTTGCCCACCGCCTGGTGGGCCAGCTCGATGACTTCCTTGCGGTCGCTTTGCAGATAGGGAGTCGGCCGGGTCGCCTCGCGCAACGTCACCTTGTTGCCCTTGTAGGGGAACGTCGCCCAGGTCGGACCGGCGACCGGCTTGACCTCGAGCGAGGTCTTACCGTTCCACAGGCGTGTGGCTTTCTGGCTGCCCGTCGAAGGGATGGAGGGACTGGTGTCCTTGGCCGGGGTCAGGGTATAGGTGATGGCGGAAACCGATCCGATATTCAGGATCGGCTCCGGGCTCGGAATGAACATCTTGGCCAGCAGGTCCAGCGGGGCCGCGGCGCTGAGGGCGAATTCCTTGGAGCAGGCGAATAGTTCGACTGGTATGTCGCCCATCGACGTGCAGCTCTTGTGGACGCGGAAACTGCTGTCCACGTAACTGGTGCTGGTGAGCCGCTCGCCGTCCGGCAGGATCTCGACCGCGGTCACTTCCGTCAGGCCCATGGCGCCCGAGAGCAGGTTGATCAGTTTCTTCGGCCCGACGGATATCTTTTCCTTGACGGCCTGCCCCCAGCGCGCCTTGAAGACCTTGGCCGTGTACTCGGTGCCCGGCCGGAGACCCTTTTCGCGCAGGAGCAAACGGCGCTCTTCGGCCATCAATGCCCCGGTGGGCCAGGGGAAGGTGTGCTTCTCCTCCCGGCCCGTTGTGCAGACCGTCAGGGCGACCGTGCCGTCTTCGCCCACGGTGCCTGTGATCCTGTCGGCGGTGGTGCCGAACTCATGGACCGACTCGAAACTCAGCGGCTCGCCGGCGGTCGTTTCCACGTACTTCTCCAGGCGTTTGATCGCCACGGGCGTGCCCAGACGGTCGATGGTGAGGCTCATCTCCTCGCTGGTGATGATCTTGCCGATTTCAACAGTCCGGGTGTGAACGGAATAGCCGATCTTTCCGCCCTGCGCGAAAACGGCCATGTACTGCGTCTCCTGCCCGGCGAGCGCCGATGAGCACAGCGCGGCGCACGTGCCAAGAGCCAACAAAAGTCTTCTCTCAACCATTGGACAACTCCCTCTAAAGAACGGTTCAGAACCTCTCCGCCGGCGACCGAAGCCGCCGATTACAGTGCCTCTCATACAGATTATAAGAAATTCTTGCACAACCGGGCGCTGTCCTGCTGAACGCAGCGCGGTGAAGGGTCTGGGCTACGAACGGGAGGAACCTTCCCTCTCCTGGCCAGATCCTTCGGCTTCGCCTCAGGATAACAGAGCCTGTACCGCGTAATGGTGTATCTGAATTCGTGCCACTCGAGTCCACCTATTCTGCAAGTTCGCTCGTCTTTCTCATCCCAAATCCGCCGCAACGCCGATAATGAGACGGGTACAGCACCCGGCTCGCGAGGTTGCCAGGCGATGCCGTCTGCCGTAGAATAGACGGCTGCAGGGGTTGAGCCTCTTGGCGCGACCGGGCGTACAGAATATTGGAACATGACATCTTTCGAGTTGCTGAAACTGGTTTTTTCGGATAGGGCGATCAAGGTCCGGATCGATTCGCGGCATGTTCGACCGGGCGACGTTTTCGTCGCCATCCGGGGCGCCAACTGCGACGGGCACGACTTTATTGGCCAGGCGGTTGCCGACGGAGCGAGATATATTGTCTATCAGAAGGACCATACGCTGCCCAATCTCTCTCATCCGGGCGCCGCGCCCGTCGTTGTCCCCGTGGGTGATTCGGCCAAGGCGGCGGGTCTGCTGGCCCAGGCCGCACGGGGCAACCCGGGCGCTCAGTTGACGAATCTGGCCGTCACGGGCACGAACGGCAAGACGACGATCACTTACCTCGTCCGCTCCTGTATCCAGGCTGCCGGCGCGAGGTGCGGGTTGATAGGGACTGTCGTTTACGATACCGGCTCGGGCACGGCGCCCTCCGTCTTGACCACGCCCGATTGCCTCACGATAGCCGAGGCCCAGCGCCGGATGGTGGACGCCGGCGTCGAGTACATGGTCATCGAGGCCAGCAGCCACGCATTGTCCCAGAACCGGCTGGCCGGCATCAACTTCCGGGCTGCGGCTTTCACCAATCTGACGGGCGACCATCTGGACTACCACAAAACGAAAGGAGATTATCTGGCCGCCAAGGCCCGGATTTTTCGGACCCTGGGCCCGAAGGCCACCGCCGTGCTGAACAGGCAGGCGCCGGAATCGAAGTCCATTGCCGAAGCGACGCGGGCCCGTATCTGCTGGTATGCGGTGGACGAGCCGGCCGACCTGACCGCCCGCGTCGAGTCGATGACCGTGGCGGGAACGAGCTTTACGCTCGAATACCGGGGACAGAGGGAGCGGGTCCGGACACCGCTTCTAGGCCGATACAACGTGTCGAATCACTTGGCCGCCGCCGGGCTGTGCCTGGCTGCCGGCCTGGACCTGAGCACGGTGGCCACCGGGCTTTCCTCTCTCAAGGGCGTGCCGGGCCGGCTGGAGAGAATCGATAGCGACGGGTTCACCGTCCTGGTCGATTACGCCCATACCGACGACGCCCTTCAGAACGTCCTGACGACGCTCAGACCCTTGTGCTGGGGCCGGCTGACCGTCGTTTTCGGCTGCGGCGGCGACCGGGACAGAACCAAACGGCCGCGCATGGCCCGGGTGACCGGGCAACTGGCCGACGTGGTCGTCGTCACCAGCGACAACCCGCGGACCGAGAGGCCCGAGGCGATTATCGACGATATCCTGGCCGGGTTTAGCGGCGCGGGCTCAGACAAGGCCGTGGTGGAGCCGGACCGACGCAAGGCGATCAGGTGGGCCATCGACAACGCCCGGCCGGACGACATTGTCCTGTTAGCCGGCAAAGGGCATGAGACCTACCAGATCATCGGCGACAGAAGAATCGAGTTCAGCGACAAAGACATCGCCCGCGAATGCCTCAGAGAACGGCCACGCAGCCGCTCCCGGTAGAGTCCCGACCGGAGGGTGCATGTGCCTCCGCCAGCATCTGTCATGCTGAACGAAGTGAAGCATCTGGCCCGAGGATGAAAGACACGTATCGTGTGCGAACGGTGCTTCTCATGCGATGACCAGGTCCTTCGCTCCGCTCAGGATGACAAAGGCCGGACGATGTGATGTTGCCTTCTGCGTGCTCATGGCGTGGTTGGGTGCCATGCTTACGCTTGCGTAAGCATGTTTCCAACGCACCGGCGCTAAGCATGGCTACGCAAGTGTACATTCAAGCGTGGCCATGGCACCCGGCGGGTATCTCATTCAGGCGGGGACTTCCAGATAGGTGGACGAACTGTGCGGTTGCGGAATTTCCAATCCCTCCTGGTGCATGCCTTCCAGATGAAAGGCCATAGCCTCGCTCATATTCTTCTCCGTCTCTTCTCTCGTTGCCCCCGTCGCGACGCAGCCGGGCAGGTCCGGGGAAAAGGCAGAGAAGCCCGGTGTTTTCTCGATGATCGCCAGGTATTTCATTTCAGACCCGCCTGTCTGAGTATGCTGTTCATCCAAAAAATTATAGCAGGTTTGCATCGCGAGAACAGGCAGCGGATATGCCGGATTTGATTTTCGCATGGCATCCGTGTATACTCCGGGCTCCAGGTCGGACGGATTTTGCCTGTATTTTCAGCCGTAACCGCCGGGTGGTCGAAGACCGGAATGAAGAGTCTGTCAATTGATGCTCTGGCTCGGATCATAGGATCTGAGTCCGTCGAAGGAATCGCAGCGAAGCTCACGGGCGTAAGCACGGATACGCGAAGCCTCAAGGGCGGCGATTGCTTTTTCGCCATTGCCGGCGAGCGCTTCGATGGCCATGACTACGTCGGCGAGGCCTTTGTGAAGGGTGCGGCCTGCGCCGTGGTGGAACGGCCCGTTGAGAGCCGCGAGTCGGTCACTCAGCCGGTCCTGAAGGTGCAGGACACGGTCAAGGCGCTCGGCGCGCTGGCCCGCGCGTACCGGCGGATGAATCCGTTCAAGGTGGTCGCCATCACCGGCTCGGTGGGCAAGACCACGACGCGGCAGATCGTTCATCATGTCCTGAGCCGGCGCTTCCGCGTCCACCAGGCCCAGAAGAGCTTCAACAACCATATCGGATTGCCTCTGACTCTTTTGAGCGCCGGGCCCGAGGATGAGGTCGTCGTCGCGGAGCTTGGGGCCAATCATCCTGGCGAGATCGCCGCCCTGACGCGGATCGCCCGGCCGGACGTCGCGGTTGTGACCAACGCCCATCCTGCCCACCTGGAGGGCTTCGGCGACCTTGCCACCATCGTGCGCGAGAAGCTGTCCATCGCCGAAGGACTGCCACCGGACGGCATTCTGATCATCAACGGCGATATCGAGCCGCTCGTCGCCGCCTGCCGGCGGACCGGGAGACCGTTTTGCACCTTCGGGAAGTCTGCCAGCGTGGATTATCGGGCACAGCATATCGCCTGTCGGGCCCTGGACAGCACGTTCGAGATTCAGGGCAAACGCATCCGCCTGCCGCTGGCCGGTCCCGGCAACGTGGAAAACGCACTGGCGGCCTGGGCCGTCTGCGACCGGTTCGGCCTGGCACTGGATGACTTTGCCGGGGCCCTGGAGAGCCTGGCCGGCGTCGCGATGCGGGCCGAAACCGTGCAGATCGGACGGCTGACGGTGCTGAACGACTGCTATAACGCCAATCCCGCCTCAATGAGAAACGCGCTGGCGATGCTGTGCAATCTCCGCTCGGACGGCGCTGCGAATCAGAACCGCCGGCTGGTCTTTATCTGCGGCGAGATGGCCGAGCTGGGGCCGCAAACGCAGGCCCTACACGCCGAACTGGGCCGGGCGGTGGCCGAGGCCGGGGTCGATTTGCTCGTGACCGTCGGCGAGCCCCCGCGCGCGACGGCCCGGGCCGCCCGGGCGGCGCGACACGATTTGCAGACGAAATGCTTCGATAACACGGCCTCGGTCTGCGCGCAGGTACAGGAAATCGTCAGAGAGGACGATATAGTATTAGTGAAAGGTTCCAGGACGGCCCGGTTGGAGCAGGTGGTTGAGAGATTGATTGAGGACCATGGGATGGAAATTCGAGATCCGAATGTCGACAACTCCGCCGCCGGCGGATGCCTGTTGGGGACCCCA
>CAYFUB010000051.1:0-10591 GCA_964346195.1 uncultured Pirellulales bacterium | reverse complement strand
TTTCTCGACAGCCACGTGGAGTTCGCCAAGCGGTCCTTCTGCTCGATGGAGGACGACAACATCTACACCCAGTCCACTCGGGGCCCGGAACGGGGTGACCCGCGCGGCCTGGCGCCGCCGAATGGCAGCGCCAGCGAGCCTGCCGCCAGGAAGGATTCCCTGCTGCTCCATGATGACCCTGCCAGCACGAGCGGCCCCACTACACCGGCTCCGCGCCTGAGGGACTAATCATGGCCCTCGCTGGGCTCCGATGAAGACAGGAGACGGCCTCGAACGAGAATGAGTGGCCGCTTTCCTTGGCAGCACACAAGCGGTCCCGTGCTCCGCCGCACGGGACCGCTTTCTTTGCATTCGGGGCCGGTTTTTGGTAAAGTGGCTGCTCCGGGTTTCTTAAGCTAGGAGCAGCCGAAATTGGGTAAGACACTGGTCTACAAGATATTAGCAGCGCATCTGGTCGAGGGCCGCCTGGCACCGGGCGCGGAGGTCGGCATCCGGATCGACCAGACGCTGACGCAGGACGCGACGGGCACGACGGCCTTTCTCCTGTTCGAGTCGACGGGCGTCGGGCGGGTCAGAACCGACCTGTCCGTCAGCTACGTCGATCACAACATGGCCGGCTTCGGGCCGGAGAACCACAACGACCATCTGTATCTGCAGACCGTCGCCGCAAGAAGCGGCGTGTACCACTCGCGGGCCGGCAACGGCATCTGCCACCAGGTGCATCTGGAACGGTTCGGCAAGCCGGGCGCGACGCTGCTGGGCAGCGACTCGCATACGCCCACGGCGGGCGGCATCGGCATGCTGGCCATTGGCGCGGGCGGGCTCGACGTGGCCGTGGCCATGGGCGGGGGGCCGTTCTATCTGCAATGTCCAAGAGTGCTCGGCGTGAAATTGACGGGCAAGCTCGGCGACTGGGTGGCCGGCAAGGACGTCATCCTGAAGCTGCTCGGTGGACTGACGACAAAGGGCAACGTCGGCTGGGCGGTGGAATACTTCGGCCGTGGGGTCAAGAGCCTGACCGTGCCGCAGCGGGCCACGATCACGAATATGGGCGCTGAACTGGGCGTGACCACGAGCATCTTCGGCAGCGATGAGCAGACGCGGCGGTACCTCGCGGCACAAGAACGAGAGGAGCATTATCAGCCGTTACAGGCAGACAAACACGCCCGGTATGACCGGGTCATCGAGATCGATCTGTCCACCCTGGAGCCGCTGGCGGCGTGCCCGTCATCGCCGGATGATGTGAAGCCGGTGCGTGAAATCGCCGGCCGGAAGGTGGGACAGGTCGCGATCGGCAGTTGCACGAACTCCAGTTTCACGGACCTGACGATGACGGCGCGGGTCCTCAAGGAGCGGCGCATCGACCCGATGGTCGAGTTGGCCGTCGCGCCGGGCAGCCGGGAGGTCCTGAACATGCTGGCCGAGAACGGAGCCCTGTCGGACCTGATCTTGGCGGGGGCGCGCATCCTCGAATCGGCCTGCGGGCCCTGTATCGGGCAGGGCTTCTCGCCCGCCGAGGGGACGGTGAGCCTGCGGACCTTCAACCGGAACTTCGCCGGACGCAGCGGCACGAAGGGCGACCAGGTCTATCTGGTCAGTCCCGAGACGGCGGTCGCCGCCGCCCTGACCGGCGCGATCACGGACCCGCGCGACCTGCCCGCGCGGATGGGGATCGAGTATCCGAAGGTCAAAATGCCGCGAAGGTTTCGTATCGACGACAGCATGATTGAGCCGCCCCTGGCCGAAGAGAACGCGCAGGCGGCCCGGGTCCTGCGCGGCAGCACCATCGTCGTGCCGGAAGCGCCGCCCGCCCTGCCGGAGAAGCTCACCGGGCGGGTCCTGCTCAAGTGCGGCGACAAAATCACGACCGATCATATCATGCCGGCCGGGGCGTACCTGAAGCTGCGCTCGAACGTGCCCCAGTATGCGAAGGTGGTGTTCAACGGCTTCAACGAGCCCGACCGGCCGACGTTCGCCGAGCGCGCCTTGGAGCTCAAGAGCAGGAATATCGGCGGTATCATCGTGGCCGGCGAAAGCTACGGCCAGGGCTCTTCGCGGGAGCACGCGGCCTTGTGCCCGATGTATCTGGGCGTCCGGGCCGTCATCGCCCGCAGCATCGAGCGCATCCACCGGGCGAACCTGATCAACTTCTGCATCGTGCCGATCCGGTTCGCCGACCCGTCGGACTACGACAGGCTCCAGGCGGGCGACGAGTTGGTGATCGACGACCTGCTCGGCGCGATTCGCAGGAGCGAGCAGGTCAAGATCAGCAAGCGCGACGGCTCGTTCGATTTCGTGGGTAAACTGGAGCTTTCCGCCCGCGACCGGGACATCCTGCTGGCGGCGGGCCTGCTGAATTACACGCGCCAAAAGACTCATGGATGAGACCATCGTAAGCATTTTCGGGACTGGCAGGGTCCGCCCGGGCGAGCCGGCCTGGGTCCTTGCCGAGCAGGTGGGACGGGCGCTCGCTCAGGCCGGCTTCACCATCGCCAATGGCGGCTACCGGGGTACGATGTACGCCGCCGCCAAAGGCGCGACCGAAGCAGGCGGCGCGGTTATCGGCGTGACCTGCTCGGCATTCAGAGGCAGCGTCGCCAACGAGTACATCACCCGCGAGGTCGAGACCCGCTCGCTTGAGGAGCGGTTGCGCACGCTCGTGCAGATGGGCCAAGCCTATGTCATCCTGCCGGGCGGGACCGGGACACTGCTCGAATTGGCGATGGCCTGGGAGTTGAAGAACAAGGGCTTTCTCGACCGGGCGAAACCGATTATTCTGGTGGGTGACTTCTGGAAACCGCTGGTCGATCTGGTCGGCACGGACGACCCGACCTGCGTGAAGGGCGTCGCGTTTGCTGAGAAGCCGCAGCAGGTGGTCGAGTTGATCAGAGAGGCCCTGGGAATTTGAGCGGGAATTGTGCGTCATGAGAATCGAGAGAGTTACTATGCAGGGCGGGCATAGGATCAACAGGACCCATAGGATCTGTACTTCACGATGGGCGGTGCTGGGGCTTGTCCTGCTGCACGCCGCTGGTGCGGCGCCGGGCGCCCAGCCGGAGGCGCGGAAACCTCTGCCCGAGGCGACCGTTCTCGACGGTGTTGATGGCATGGTGGTCCCGACTGATGCCAACGACGGCTGGTTCTTCGAGCTGACAGCCGACGTGAACACCGTCAACGCCAGGGCGGCCGCCGGAACCCGCCTGCCGTTATTACCCTCGGCGATTCTGGAGAGACTGATTGTCGATGTCAATGACCGATATACACCGAGGTACAGGCTCACGGCGTACGTCACTCAGTATCAGGGAAGAGACTATCTCTTTCCCACGTACTATCTTCCGCTGAGCAAACTCAAGGACGCAGAATCATCGGCGCCGCAGCAGGAGCAGACACCGCAACCCGTGGGGCCCGTCATCGAATCCGATCCCAACTTCGCGATTCCGGCGGAGATTCTCGAGAAGCTCAGGGACCGTCGTCCCCTCCCCGGCCCGCAGAGGAACTCCGAGCAAAGGGAGGGACAGACTCGGGATGCAAAAGTCAGAAGTCGAAGCCCTCTGGGCCGCATGCTCGTCGACCGCGTCGGCCTGATTGAGCAGGCGAACGGCCGCTGGACCTTCATGCCGTACGCCCTGGGCTGGAACGTCAGCGATGTGCGGTACGAGCTTCTGCCCTGCACCACGCTCGAACAGACCGAACGCCTGCGGGCAACGCTTCTGGAGCCGGTCCGTTTCAACGTGGCGGGATTCGTGACGCAGTTCCGAGGCCGGACGTATCTGCTCTTGAGAAGAGCGGTGCCGGTGTACAACTATGGCAATTTCGGCAGATAGGAGACCATGAGCCCACCACTCCAGGACCTGTTGCTGGTGTCATCCGACCCGGAGTTCAAGACCCGGATCGAGAAGCTGCGTGCCGACGTGCTGTCGGCCGCAAGGTTTGCGGGATACGACAGCGAGGAGAATCGGACGGTCGTCAATATCCTTCGTGACGTTGCCGAGCGGGGCGATGCCGCGGTCGCAGAGTACACGAAGAAGTTCGATGGCGTGGAGCTTACACCGACGCAGTTGCGCGTGAGTACGGAAGAGCTTGCCGAAGCCCATGAATCCATCGACCGGGAGCTTCTGGCCTCGCTCCGCAAGGCAGTCCGCAACGTCAGGGCTTACCAGGAGAAGATCTTCATCGGGAATCGGTCGGATTTTTCCCAGGGCACGGGGATTCGGTACACGCCCATCCGGCGGGTCGGAATCTGCGTTCCCGGCGCCGCGGCGCCCCTTCCTTCGACCGTCATTATGACGGTGGTCCCCGCCCAGGTGGCGGGCGCGAAAGAGCTCGCCGTCGTTTCGCCACCGAGACATCACGGCGGCATCCACCCGGTGATCCTCGCCGTCTGTCACGAGTTGGGCGTGGGCGAGGTCTATCGTATCGGCGGTGTGCAGGCGGTGGCGTCCCTGGCCGGCGGCACGCAGACCATCGCCAAAGTTGACAAGATCGTCGGGCCGGGCAACAAATGGGTGCAGGCGGCCAAGAAGAATGTCGCCGGGGATTACGTCGGCATCGATTCCATCGCCGGGCCCAGCGAAGTGCTCATCATCGCCAACGATGAAGCGAATCCCGCCTGGGTGGCTGCCGACATGCTCAGCCAGGCGGAACACGGCACGGACAGTAGCGCCATCGTGCTCACCGATTCGCAGCCGCTGGCCCGCGCCATCCTCGAACAGTTGACGACGCAGCTTGCGGCGCTCCCGCGCGCTGTCGACGCGACACAGTCGCTTCGGCGCTACAGCCGCATCATCGTGGTCCGGAACATGGATGAAGCCGTTGGCCTTGCCGATGAATTCGCCTGTGAGCATCTCGAAGTCCAGTGCGGGTCGAAGAGCCGGCACGTCGCCGAAAAGATCGCCAACGCCGGCGCCATCTTCATCGGCCCGCACACTCCCGTCGCGGTCGGCGACTACTGGGCCGGACCCAGCCACACACTCCCGACGGGAACGACGGTGCGATTCGCCAGCGCGCTGACCAGCAACGACTTCATCAAATCCATCAGTCTGATCGAGTACACCGCCGAGCAACTTGCCGCCGGTGCCGATGATATCATTCGCCTGGCTCAGACCGAGGGTCTCGACGCCCACGCCCGCAGCGTCGAAATCCGCCGGCTGAAGTGACCCGTCAGACCTCCCACTTCAACTTCTCCTTGTATCGTTGGTAGAACCGGCCCAACAGCCCAACTGCGACAAAGATCAGATAAAGCTGCACTACTCTCAGGAAAAAGGGTATCCAGGGCAAGGGTCGAAAGTTGTACAGACGAAAGTCTATTCTGACGAACAGCCAGGCGCCGCCGAAAAAGAACAGAACCAGCGCACAATACGGGCCCAAGGTGTCGAATATCGAACCTACCGTCAGAAGGGGATTCAGGGCGTTGGGCGAATCGAACAACACCACGGCCAGCAGCGTCATGGGAAAAATGAAGCCCCCGCCTGCCAGGAGCAGCCAGTAAATCCAATCGGCTCGCTCTTGAACGATATAGTACACGGATGCCGGCGCAAAGCACACGGCGATACACCCGACCACCAGGAAGAGCTGCGAAAGGCACTCCCACATGCTGAAATCGCCCGGGCGCATCCAGAAGTCGGGGACGCGACGATTCCCTCCGGCGCTGTCACGCAGACATTCAGCCAGGAAGTAGACGACATAGGCCACCGGCAAAGTATAGACGAAGGGGATATATTCTATGCCCAGGCCGAGACTCATCACCAACGGACAAAGCAGACAGACCAGAAGCCACAGACTTATAAGACGAACAATCCCCGCCGAATTCAGCGGGTACAACCACACGTCTATGAACCATGGCAGTCCTGGTCCGCCGGCGTCTTCGGTTTCCTCAGCGGCAAGTCCTCGGGCCGGCTCAGGCGTGCCTTCCACGGTCCTGTCGTAGTCGTGACGCTCGCCCGCTGCCTCCGATGAGACTTCACCCTTTTGCGGAATATCCAGGAGGGCTGCATTGTAAGCGGGATCTCTTGCATGGACCTTCGGACCCGCAGAATCCTCCTGCCTTGCAGCGAGGCCGGGCGTTGGCGCCTGCGGCACAGTGATTGTGCCTTGGCATTTCGGGCAGGCAGCCGTCTTGCCCGCCCGGTCTTCACGGCTGGTGAGCTTCGCAGAGCAGTTGGGACAACGAAACCGCAGCACAAGCGCCCCCGTCCAATTCATACTGACTACCTGCGACGCGCGGATGGCGTCAATGGCAAGTCACAAAGGGTAGATAACCAATATCTTATCCGGTTCCGAGCTGCTGTTTGATCAGCTCCGTGGCTTTGGCCAGAGCCTCGTCGATTCGGGCGGGGTTTTTGCCGCCGGCCTGGGCCAGTTGGGGTCTGCCGCCGCCGCCGCCGTCGATGATGGGGGCGATGTCCCTGACGATGTCGCCGGCCTTGAGCGTCTTGATGAGGTCGTCCGTCACGCCGGCCAGCAGCGTGGCCCTGCCGTCATCCTCGTAGGCCAGGACGATGGCGGCGGATTTCGCTTTCTTTTTGAGCATGTCGATGGCCTCGCGGGCCCGCTCGACCGAGGTGGCGGAGAGCCGACCGACAACGAGGGCCGATTCGCCGACCTTCTCCCCGGCCTCCAGGAGCTGTCGGGCCTCGGCCATCGTATCGGGACCGCCGGTCCTGGAGGCGTTCTTGAGCTGCTTGGTGAGCCTCTTGTTGTCTTCAAGGAGCTGCGCGACCCGCTCGGCCAACTTGCCGGTCGGGACTTGCAGCAAAGCGGAAAGTCGATCGACCACGTCACTGGCCCGTTCGAGCCAGGCCGTCAGGGCCGGACCGGTCAGGGCCGTGATCCGTCGGACGCCCGCCGAGATGCTCTCCTCCTTGAGAATCTTGAAGCCGCCGATGACGCCGAGGCGGTCCACGTGCGTGCCGCCGCAGAACTCCCGACTGAACGCCTCATCGATGTGGTCCTCGTCGGGCGCGCCGACGCAGACGACGCGGACCTCGTTGCCGTACTTCTCGCCGAACAGGGCCATGGCGCCGAGCTTTTCCGCTTCCTCGCGCGGCAGCACCACCCACGTGACGGGCAGGTCGGCGGCGATCTTCTCGCGCACCAGTCGCTCGACCTCTTTGAGCTCCTCTGCGGTCGGGGCCTTCGGATAGGTGAAGTCGAACCGTAGATAATCGGGACCGACGTAGCTGCCCTGCTGGGCGGCGGACTTGCCCAGCACCTGTTGAAGCGCCCACTGGAGCAGATGCGTGGCGGTGTGATTCTTCTTCGTGGCGTTGCGGTCCGGGCTGACGACAGCCGTGACGTCTTGGCCGACGCAGAGCGGACCTTCCGCCAGCTTGCCGCGATGGATCACGGTATTGCCGACTTTCGTTGTGGCTTCGACGACGAAAGTAGCACGGGCATCTTGCCCGTGAGGGAGGTTCCCCAGACGCGTTCTTTCGCGTTTGGGGGTCCCAGTAGCATGGGCGTCCCGCCCATGAGTATCAGGGGCATCCTGCCCCTGCCTCGCCGTCTGCAGCCCAACCCACGGCCAATCGGGCAAGCCGGCACGTTCGGGATTGGAGAGCACATACTGCAGTGCATGGTGGAAGTCCTCCTCGTCGCGAATCAGGTGGTCATAGTACTCGTCCTGCCAGAACTGCCCCTGGCGATTGAGCACTTTGTTGGCCTGCTTGGCCGTGAAGGATTTCCACGAATGGAGAATATCCGGCAATGGATGCGCTCCCAGAGGCCGAACCACCACGTGCACGTGGTTCGGCATGATGGCCCAACCGATCAATTCATAATGCTCGCCGTGGAAATGTTCCAGGGCATCCTGGACGATCCCGGCGATTCTTTCGTCTTTGAGGTAACAGGCGCCCTGGCCGCTGTTGAGAACAGAATCCACTCTCGCGGAGTAGAGTTGCAGCAGCTCTTTCCGCTCCTGCCAGGTCAAGCTTCGATTTTGAGCCTCGGCCCGCTGCTGGATCTCCGCCCGCTCTCGCTTCCAGGACTCGACCACCGTCGCGGGCAGAGAGTCCGCCAAGCGGAATGTCACGGCGTAAGTGGCGCCGGCCTGAGTCCAATGTGGCAGCTTGGCGCCGTGCCTTTTCGTGATCGGGATCTCCTCCATGGGCAAGATGCCCGTGGTACTCATGGGCGGGACGCCCATGCTACTTCCTTCAATGACACCGGTGTCGCCGACTTGTCCGCCGGCTTCAGCGTAGAAGCAGGTTCTGTCCAGCACCAAGCCGACTTCCGTGCCGACCGGGACTGTGCCTTCCTTGTGAAAGCCGTCGGCGTCGATCCAGCCGAGGATGGTGGCCTCGCACCGGTCCGTGTGGTACTTGTGCAGGTCCTCGGTGGCGGGCAACTCGACATCGGCCAGGCCCGCAAGCAGCGCGTCGGTTTTCTGCGCGGCCCTTGCCCGTTCCCGCTGCTCTTTCATCAACTCTTGGAACCGCTCGAAAGCCACCTTGAGCCCGCGCTCCTCGGCCATGAGCTGAGTCAGGTCGATGGGGAAGCCGTAGGTGTCGTAGAGCTGGAAGGCGTCGTCGCCGCTGATAGTTTTCTCAGGAGTCTGCGCCGCACGATTGGCGGCGGTCGTGAAGATTTCCAGGCCCCGGTCGAGCGTTCGGCCGAAACCGGCCTCCTCGGCCTGGATCACAGTCGAGACGTACTCGGCGCGCTCCCGGATTTCCGGGAAGGCGTCGCCGAGGCAGTCCACGACCACGGGCACAAGCTGGTAGAGGAACGGCTCGTGCATGTCGAGCTCGCGGCCGAAGCGCGACGCCCGGCGGAGGATACGGCGAATGACGTAGCCCCGGCCCTCGTTGGACGGCGTGGCGCCGTCGGTGACGGCGAAGGAGACCGCGCGAATGTGGTCGGCGATGACGCGAAAGGCGTTGTCGGTCTTGCTGCCGAGCTGGGAGGTGTACTGATGGCCGCACAATTCGCTGGTGCGCTCGATGATGGGCATGAACAGGTCGGTGTCGTAGTTGCTGCGTTGGTTCTGGAGCACGGCGACGACGCGCTCCAGGCCCGCGCCGGTATCGATGTAGCGGGCCGACAGGGGCACGAGGCCGCCCGACGGCTGGCGGTTGTACTGGATGAACACGAGGTTCCACAGCTCGATAAACCGGGCGCAATCGCCGTTGACGCGGCACTGGTGGCCGGGCTTATCCTTCATGTCGCACAGGTCAGGGCCGCGGTCGATGTGAATCTCGCTGCACGGGCCGCACGGACCCGTCTCGCCCATCTCCCAGAAGTTGTCCTTCCTGCCGAACGCCAGGACGCGCTCGGGGCCGATGGGCGTCAGCTTCGTCCAGAGCTGCGTCGCCTCATCGTCGCGGGGCAGGCCGTCTTTCTCGTCGCCGGCAAAGACCGTGGCCCAGAGCTGGTCGGCGTCGATGCCCCAGACTTTCGTCAGCAGCTCCCAGGCCCAGGCAATCGCCTCGGCCTTGAAATAATCGTTGAACGACCAGTTGCCCAGCATCTCGAAGAAGGTGTGGTGATACGTGTCCTTGCCGACCTCTTCGAGGTCGTTGTGCTTGCCGCTGACGCGCAGGCACTTCTGGCTGTTGACGGCCCGCCGGCATTCCGGCGACCGCAGGCCCAGGAAGATGTCCTTGAACTGGTTCATGCCCGCGTTGGCGAACAGCAGCGTCTCGTCATCGCGCGGCACGATCGGCGAGCTCGGGACGAAGATGTGCTCTTTGTCCCTGAAGAACTCAATGAATCCACTTCGAACCCGTTTGGCACTCAGCATTCTCGTGAACCCTGTGAAGCGTGAAGCGCGCCTCGTGAAGCGTGGCGTGCACACTACACGCTTCACGCTTCACGGTCTTTCTCCACCTCTATCGGCTGTTTACGCCTCCGCCTGTACCAGCGTCAGGAGGCCCTTGGCAACCAGGACCTTGTCCTTCAGCTCGTTGCGGACCTCGGGATACTCCAGCAGATACTTCTTGGCGTTTTCGCGGCCCTGGCCGAGGCGGATATTGCCGTAATTGATCCAGGCGCCGCTGCGCTCGGCGATCCCGGCGGCCAGCGCCATATCGAGCAGGTCACCCTCGTAGCTGATCCCGTTCTCGAACATGATGTCGAACTCAGTATCGCGGAAGGGCGGGGCGATCTTGTTCTTGACGACGCGGGCCCGCACGCGCGAGCCGATGGCGCCGTTGTTGTCCGTCAGGGTGCTGATCCGGCGCAGGTCGATGCGGACCGAGCAGTAGAACTTCAGGGCCTTGCCGCCCGGGGTCGTCTCGGGATTGCCGAACATGACGCCGATCTTCATGCGGATCTGGTTGATGAAGACCAGGGCCGTCTTGCTCTTGTTGATGATGCCGGTCAGCTTGCGCATCGCCTGGCTCATCAGCCGGGCCTGCAGGCCGACGTGGGTGTCGCCCATGTCGCCTTCGAGCTCGGCCTTCGGGGTCAGCGCCGCCACGGAATCGATGACGATCACGTCCACCGAATTGGACGCGATGAGCATCTCGGCGATGTCCAGCGCCTGCTCGCCCGTATCCGGCTGGCTGACCAGCAGGCTGCTGACATCGACGCCCAGCTTGCGGGCCCAGGTGGTGTCGAGCGCGTGCTCGGCGTCGATGAACGCGGCCACGCC
>CAYFUB010000050.1:0-3452 GCA_964346195.1 uncultured Pirellulales bacterium | reverse complement strand
GCCGGCCCACCCCACAATCAGCAGACCAGAATGGTCACGCAAGCCGGAAACGCGATCTCCTTCTGAGAATATGACCCAAGGATAGAAACAGGCGGTTTTTCTCGCATTTGGTGGAATCCTTTGACTCGGGGCCGTAGATACGTTAAAATAACATGGGTCAGGAGATTTTATCGTGCGAGGTACGCGGCCGAGCGGAGGGAATACCCGGTCGGCGGCAACCGCAGTGAGGAAGGATGAGATATGTGCAAGTCTGGCAAGTATTTGCTTTTCGCCTCGTGGGTAGCTCTGTTCACCATTTGCCCGCTCGCCATGAATCGCGACGCCGGGGCTCAGGACCTCGGGGATGACGATGATTCGAGTGTCCCCTTGTCCTTCAATGAGCTCATGGCGTCCAACAGCACCCCCATCAAGGACCCGCAGGGACAGGCAGAGGACTGGATCGAGATTCACAACCGCTCCAACGCGCCTGTCGACGCCGCCGGCCTGTACCTGACCGACGACATTGAGATGCCGACCAAATGGCAGTTCCCCACCGGTAACAGGACCCTGACGAGCATCCCGGCCGGGGGCTTTCTGCTCGTCTGGGCCGATGGTGATACGGGCGACACGGGCCTGCATGCCGGCTTCAGGCTGGATGCCGAGGGCGATGCGCTCTACCTGTTCGAATCCGACGGCACCACGCTGATCGACAAAGTCGAGTTCGGCCCGCAGACTCCCAACGTCTCCTACGGCCGTTATCCCGACGACACGGGCGAGTGGCAGTTCCTCGGTATCTACACGCCGGCGGCGCCGAACGTCCAGATCTATGAAGGCTTCGTATCCGATATAAGAATCAGCCGGGAGCGAGGCTTCTACGATAAACCGTTTGAAGTCACCATCACCTGTGACACCCCCGGCGCCGTCATCTATTACACCACCGACGGCAGTGTGCCGTATCAGGAAGGCGGCCGCTTCCCGACGGGCAGAGCGTATTCGGGCCCGCTCCTGATCAACAAGACCACCTGCCTGCGCGCCAGAGCTATCAAACCGGGCTGGCAAGCCAGCAAAATGGTCACCCAGACGTATATCTTCCTCGACCAAGCCATCCGCCAGCCGAACTCAGTCGCCGGCTTCCCGGGCACATGGGGCGGTGCCAGTGCGGATTACGCGATGGATTCGCGCATCGTCAATCCCGACCCGCAAGCGATGATAGACAACCTGAAGTCCATCCCGACCCTGTCCCTCGTCGCGAAAATAGACGATATCTTCGGAGCCGCCGACGGCATCTACTCTCATGCCACGTCGCGCGGCCTGGCGTACGAGCGGCCGGCCTCGCTCGAACTCTTCGGGCCGGACGGCCAGGAGGGATTCGCGGCCACCTGCGGCATTCGTATGTACGGCGACGTCGGCCGGCAGGACTCCTACAAGAAGAAGAGTCTCCGCCTGTTCTTCAAAGGCATCTACGGGCAAACCAAGCTGAGGTATCCGCTGTTCGGAAAAGACGCCGCCCAGGAGTTCGATCAACTCATCCTGCGCGCCAACTTCAACGACTGCTACGTCTTCGGCGGCAGCAAATCGCAGTATATCCGCGACGAGTACACCCGCCGGCTCCAGGGGGCCCTCGGCCAGGTCACCTCACACGGCACCTTTGTCCATCTGTATATCAACGGCCTCTACTGGGGGCTTTACAACCCCGTCGAGCGGCCCGACGCGTCGTTCGGCGCCTCGTACTTCGGCGGCGAGAAGGAGGACTGGGACTCTTACAAGTCGGGGGTACCCACCGGGGAAAGCACGAACGCGTCCTGGAGCGGCCTGCTCAGCGCGGCCCGGCAGAACGTGCAAACCAACGAGGGCTATCAACGCCTGCAGGGCAACAATCCCGACGGCACGCCGAACCCCAATTATGTCGACTACCTCGATATCGAGAATTACATCGACTACCTGATCGTCAATTTCTTCATCGGCAACACCGATTGGCCCCACAAGAACTGGTACGGGGCCATGAACCGCGTCAATAGCACGGGTTTCAAGTGCTTCTGCTGGGACTCGGAGTGGGTCATCGACCTCGTCGTCGGACACGGCCTGGACTCCAGTCTCTCCGAGAACGTCGTGAACGTGGGAAACGGCATCGCCGAGCCCTACGGGCGGCTGCGCAACAATGCCGAGTTCCGCCTGCTGTTTGCCGACCGCATTCACCGGGCGTTCTTCAACGGCGGGCCCATGTACGCCGACCCGAGTCGGCCGCAGTGGGACCCCGTGCATCCCCAACGCAACAGGCCCGCAGCCCTGTACGCTGAGCTGGCCGCCACCATCGAAAAAGCCATGAGCGCGGAATCGGCACGCTGGGGCGACAACAGAGGCGGCAATCCCTACAACATCAGCCAGTGGCGGACCGAACGAGACTACATTCTCAACACCTACATGGTCCAGCGCCCGGGCATTATGATGAACCAGTTCCGCAATGCGGGACTATACCCGAACATCGAAGCGCCGGTCTTTCAGGTCGACGGCACCTACCAACACGGCGGCCGGGCCGCGGCGGGAGCCGCTCTCGCCATGACCGCCGGTGGCACCATCTGGTACACGCTCGACGGCAGGGACCCGCGCGTGTCCGCCACCGCCACCGCTCCGGCGGGGACGGCCAGTGCGGCCACCCTCGTCAGAGAGGATGCCCCCAAACGGGTACTCGTTCCCACAGGCGACATCGGCGCGGCGTGGAAAAGCGGCCAGCCCTTCGACGATTCCGCCTGGACCAGCGGCACTGGCGGCGTCGGCTACGAGCGCAGCTCCGGCTACGAGAGCTTTATCGGTATTGACGTGATGAACGCGATGTACGGCAAGAACACCACCTGCTACATCCGCATCCCATTCAATCTGACCGGCACCGCGCTGAAGGACATCGGCAGCCTGACCCTCAAAGTCCGATATGACGACGGCTTTGTGGCCTATCTTAATGGCTCAGAGGTCTGGCGGGTATCCGCCGCGGGAACGCCCCCCGCCTGGAACGCCGACGCCACGGGCAGCCACCTGGACAGCGAAGCGGTGGCCTTTGAAACCTTCGACATCAGCGCCCATGTCGGCAAGTTGCGCGCCGGCGACAACCTGCTGGCCATCCACGGCCTCAACCAGGGCTCGACCAGCTCGGACTTCCTTATTTCAGTGGAACTGAGCGCGGCGAAAACGCCCGGCGGCGGTTCACAGCCGGCCGGTGTCTCGCCCACGGCCGTACGCTACACCAGCCCCGTGCCGCTCACCGGCAGCGTCCAGGTCAAGGCCCGGGCCTTGAGCGGGGCCACCTGGAGCGCCCTGAACGAGGCGGTCTTCGCCGTCGGACCGGTAGCCGAGAGCCTGCGGGTCAGCGAGGTCATGTACCACCCGTTTGATACGGGCGATCCCCGTGACCCCAACAGCGAGTACATCGAGTTGACCAACACCGGCACGCAGAGCGTCAACCTGAACCTGGTCCGCTTCAC
>CAYFUB010000049.1:0-15179 GCA_964346195.1 uncultured Pirellulales bacterium | reverse complement strand
GACGAGCCGGAATCGCACCGCTCGCCCAACACCACCACGCCGGAGGCCCGAAAGCGGTAAACTCCCGCCGCGCCGTGGCGGAAGCGCTCTGTCGCGGAGCGGACCTCCCGGACGCCAACCCCACCAGGGCCGTAAGGACCGCCACTATATTCCGGCCGCACCCGACCGGACCAGAGCGGGCCAACGACACCAGGCGACGAAATCACCGACGATTCGGGAAAAATGATGATTGTGGGCGGGGGCAGCGTGAGGTATGATTTCAAAGCAAGGACGGCAAGGAGGATTGCTATGGCGATCAAGGTGAAGAGCTTTCCGCCCGTGGCCGGGGACCGGCCGACCGTGCTCATCCTCGGCCTCCGGCCGGGCCTCGAATCGTTGCGAGTCGGGCAGTATTACGCCCACCCCTGCAACGCCTTCTGGGATATCATGGGACACATTTGCGGCGCCCGCGCGGCTGCGGAATACACGGAGCGCATCGAGCGGCTCAAACGTGCAGGGATCGCATTGTGGGATGTGCTTCGTTACTGCGTATGCAGAGGCTACCTGGATGCCGCAATGGGGGAGACGAGCGAGGTCGCCAACAATCTCGGCGCGTTCCTGGCGACACATCCGGACATTCGATGCATTTGCTTCAACGGCGCCCCAGCCGCGCGGGCGTTTGAGAAATACGCGAGGCCGAACCTGCACCTCGATCTGCTGGCTCCCCTGCGGCTCATCACACTGCCTTGCAGCAGCCGGGCGAACACGCGGCTGAGCGTAGAGGCCAAGTTGAAGCAGTGGCAGGTCGTGGCACAATACCTGGATACCGGTCCACGACAGCAGGAGGATTCACTGCTCCTGACGACGTGCGTGGCCGTCGGCAAGACGGAGCCCGAACCGCGTCTCTGACCGAATCGCGCGGCGAGTGAAAGCGGCGCAGAAGGAAACGTCTCGCACGGACTTCTCGCCTTGTGGGTGGATGGCGCGCCATGAAACGTTAGTCGCAAATTCCTAATTCTGCAGCGACCGGTCGGCTTGACAAGCCCGGGTTGAACAGATAGAATGAATTTGGTGTGTTTGTCGGGAGGATGACAGATGGAGTACATACTGGATTTCCTCGACATGTTGGCGAGAGTTCTCATCTATGCATGGTTCTACGCCTGGGACGCGGGTTTGCGGAAGTGCGCCCTGTGGGCCGTCGGGCTGGTCTGTCTGACCACCGCGGTCGTCTGGCTCACGAACAAGGCCGGAAGCACCGTCTCGCACAGGCACTGACCGCGTGACCGCTCGACGGCCCCCTGCCGTGACGAACCCGAGCGTCCCGAGAGCCGGTCGCAAGGTGGGGACATACGTGGCGTACGCCCTGCGGTCCGGGGACTCATTGTCGCGCTGTTCCACTGCGCCCGTGACAACCAGGCGAGCACATCGGCCCCACCCCCTCACGCGTTCTCCAGCGGCGAGCGGAAAATGTGCACACAACCAGGAGCAAAGGTTTTCATCCTGCCGCTGGGGCCAGCCTGTCGAGAGATGGTGATGGAAAAGACAGCCCCTGTTTGTTATCATGAGCTGACACGGATGAGCCACTGCAATCGTATGAGCGTTGGACCAAAGAGGCTCTCCCGGTCTGGAACACTGTGAATCGGAGATGTCACGATGAATTGGACATACGTCCGTCGGCTTGCTACCGGGCTGGTGTTCGTCATCGTCTCAGCGGTACCGGCGCGGGGGGGCGACGGTATTGTCTATGTCGATGGGCAGGCCCTGCCTAGTGGGGATGGCAGGTCGTGGGCCACGGCGTATCGATATTTGCAGGACGCCCTTGCTGCCGCAAACGCGGAACCTGCAGACGGGTCGGTGGAGATGCGGGTGGCGCAGGGAATCTACCGGCCGGACTGCAACGAGGCCCGGCCACAAGGTAGTGGGAACCAGCATGCCACGTTCGAACTGAACCCCGGCATGCACTTGCTGGGCGGCTACGGTGGGACAATGACGGCGGATCCCAATTGGCGAGACACCGCCAATTACCCGACGATCCTCTCCGGTGACCTGGCGGGCGATGATGCGGACGTTCGTGATCCCAACAAACTACCGGATGAGCCGACGCGCGCGGACAACAGTTGGAATGTGCTCCAGATCAGCGGGCCTGCTGTCCTCGACGGAGTGACAATCACCGGCGGGCATGCCCCCGTTTGGCGTTTTGAGTATATAAAGCCGGACCTCGGAATGAGCGGTGGCGGTGCAGGAGTCACGGGAGAAGGCACCATTATCCGCAACTGTGTATTCCGAGCCAACTTTGCGTCAGGCGGAGGAGCGGCACTTGAATTGATGGCACCTGTTCGCTCACCGCATCCGGATGTGCTCCTTGTAGGCTGTACATTCGACGGGAACGTGGTCAGACCGGGGTCTGGGCTTGTGTCCCCCCAGGGAAACGGTGGTGCTATCACGCTCTTGCTAGGCACGGTCATCCTGAGAGAGTGTGTGTTCCGAGGCAACCAGGCGGCCTGGGGCGGGTGTATTGCCACCACCGGTCCGGGGCACGTGGAAATGGTGAATTGCCTGGCGGTTGGCAACACCGCCAGTGGGGGCGGGGCCGTACTCTATAACGAGAACGGTTCTGCGAAAGTGCAGAATTGCACAGCCGTGGGCAATCGAGCCCCCGCGGGCCGTTTTCTGTTCGACAAGACGGCGCGTCCGGACCGTGGGAAACAGCCCCCTTCGATCCAGATAGTGAACTGCATCCTCGCCAATGGCGGCAACGAGATATCCGATGGCTATGCCGCTACCACGATTCGGTTCACGAACCTGGTGGGCGGCAAGTCCACAATCGACGATCCGCACCGAGCGACGGTCTGGGGTCCGGGCAGCATCGATGCCGACCCTTGTTTTGCCTACGCCGGATTCTGGGACGCCAACGGCACGCCGGAGGACCAGAACGATGATCTCTTTATCGAGGGAGACTATCATCTGAAGTCCCGCGCAGGCCGATGGGACCCCGCCGCATGGGTGCAGGATGACGTGACCAGCACGTGCGTCGATGCCGGAGATCCCGCCACCCCATTCGAGGATGAGCCCCGGCCCAACGGCAGCAGGGTCAACATGGGCTTCTACGGCGGGACGGCCGAAGCCAGCAAATCCGATACGGCGTGGCGGCTCATGACTACCCAGGGGCCCTTGCTCGCCGGAGGACTGGGCGTCGTGCTGCCCCATGAACACATCTTCACCGATCTTCGCGGCCCGACGGTCGCCGGATACGGCCAGGCCGACCCGGCGGACGTTGTACGCATCATGAAGCCGTGGCTTGTAGCCGCACGCCAGAAAGGCGTCGGTGTTTTGTTCGAGTGCAGCAGCATCGGCGTGGGCCGAAATGTGGCCATCATCGACCGGGTGGCCCGGGAATCGGGACTGCCCGTCGTGGTGCCGACGGGCGTGTACGGGCGGGACAATTTCGCGCCGCCGGAGCACCAGAATATGACCGAAGACGAGTTAACCACACTGTTCATCAAGGAGATTCGCGAGGGGATCGAGGACACCGGCATCAGGGCGGGCTTCATCAAGATCGCGACCGGCAGCGGCGCGATGACGCCACTGGAGGATAAAGTCCTCCGGGCCGCCGGCCGCGCGGCTCAGGAGACGGGCGCCGCGATTGCCAGCCACACGCCGCTCGGCAGCAATGCCTCGCGTCAGGTCGCTATCCTGGAGTCCATCGCACCCGGGATACGATTCATCTGGGTGCACGCTCAGAACGAGAGCAACCGCGCTTTGCACCGGCAACTGGCCGCCCGCGGGGTGTACGTGGAGTTCGACTCTCTTGGCTCCAATCCGGGGCAGGATACGACCCTCATAACGGCCATCCAGGAGCTGCTGGCGGCCGGCTACGGCAGCTCCGTTCTGCTTTCCCACGACGCCGGATGGTACCAGCCGGGCCAGCCCAACGGTGGGACGCAGAGGTCCTACACATACCTGATCGACACCTTCATCCCGAAACTTCGCAGCGCTGGCGTAGACGATGCGACTATTCGGATGACCACCGAGACCAATCCAGTCCGCGCTCTCGGCTTCAAATCCGCAGAGTGAGCCCCGCAACGGACGAGCGCTTGTCCAAGGCGTCTGCGTTTCAGCATGGGCTCCAGGAGGGAGGCGATGCCGACTGCGGCGATAAGGCCGGTGCTGGAGGGCCCCAACAGCCGGTCCTGAACCTCATCGGCTGTTCCCGCGCCTGCGCCCTCGACCATGCACGGCTCCGACTAATGTCCGCCGTCGCGCATCATCTCGATGGCATGGGGCAGGATCTCCAGGATCGTCTCCACCGATTCCCTCACCCCCTTCGGGCTGCCCGGCAGGTTCACAATGAGCGTCCCGAGACAAGTCCCCGACACGCCGCGCGACAAGGCCGCCTTCTTGGTCTTCTCCCAGCCCTGCACCCGCATGATTTCACTGAGACCGGGGACGAGTCTGTCACAAACGGCCAGCGTCGCCTCGGGCGTGACATCCCGCGGGCCCAGGCCCGTGCCGCCGGTCGTGAGCACCAGGTCAATATCGTCACTCCCGCACAGCCGCAGCAATGCGGCTGCGATGGCATCGCGATCATCGGGAACAACCGCCCGACCGGTTACGACAAAGGCGCCCTCGGGCAGGGTCTGTTGGACCGTCGGACCGCTGACATCCTGACGGCGGCCCTGCGAACAGCTGTCACTGACTGTCAGCACCGCAACTCGAATCATCGCATACCTCGATCCTGTCGCCCGCGGCAATCCAGCCCGGCTTGACGACCTTGGCAAAAACGCCTTCACGCGGCATGACGCAATCGCCGACCCGCCCGAAAACGGCGCATCGGCCATGGCATACCTTGCCGAGCTGAGTAATCTCCAGTTCAGCCGTGGCGCCGAGCCGCAGCCTGCTGCCGAGGCTGAGTCGATCCAGATCGATGCCCTCGGTCGTGATATTCTCGGCAAAGTCGCCCGGCGCGACGCGGGTGCCTTGGGCCGCCATTCTCGCGATCGCTTCGACGGCCAGCAGGCTGACTTGCCGGTGCCAGGAACCGGCGTGCGCATCCCCGACGAGGCCGTGGTCGCACTGCAACTGCGCCCGGGCGACATTCTCCTTCGCCACGCCTCTGTTCTCGGAAATCGAGATGGCCTTAATCGTGCCGGTGATAGTCGCCACTCTTGCCCCCGGTCTTGCTGAGCAGCATGATCGGACCGATGACCATGCCCTTGCCGACATATTTGAGCATGTCGTAGATCGTCAGACAGGCCATCGCGGCCGCCGTCAGCGCTTCCATTTCCACGCCCGTCTTGCCGGACGACGTCACGGTCACGATCACCTCCACCGAGTGGTCCCGCTCGCTGTATTCGAAATCCACCTCCACTGCCTCCACCAGGACGGGATGGCACATGGGGATCAGGTGAGACGTGACCTTGACCGCCTGGGTGGCCGCAATCCGCGCCGTCGCGAGCACGTCGCCCTTCGGACAAACGCCTTCGGCCAGGACGGCAAAGGCTTTGTCGCCCAGGACGACCCTGCCACCGGCCTGGGCGGTCCGCCGCGTGACGTCCTTGCCGCTGACATCGACCATGCCTTCTGCCACAGTAATCAACCTCCGACCTTGCGCATGCAGAATTCCTCCGCCAGTGAATCCAGTGCGCTGAGGCTTCCTTTTTGCACGATGATCTGCATCAGCAGCTCCCGTATCCGCGCATCCGACGCCCCCTCTCTCAGGAGCGTTTTCACATCATACTGGCGTGCCGAGTACAGGCACGGTCTGATCCGGCCGTCGCTGGTCAGACGAATGCGGTTGCACGAGGTACAAAAGAGCGTGCTCCGGCCCGCGATGAAGCCGATCGCCCCGGCCGAGCGGCTGATCTTGCAGTACGAAGCCGGTCCGCTACCGGGAACGATGACCGTGTCGAGAAGACGGCCGAACTTCCTCTCGATGATCCGGCGGACCTCGGTGCAGGGCACGTAATCATCCGCCGGCTTGACCCGCCGACTGGTCGGACAGTACTCGATGAACCGCACGATTAGCGGCAGATCCATGCTCAGGCCAGCCAGGCCGAGAATCTGGGAGGCGTTGATGTGCCTCAGGAGCACCGCGTTGACCTTCACCGGCTGAAGGCCGACCCCGATGGCCCGGTGAATCCCGCGCAGCACCTGCGGCAGATCATCCCGGCCGGTGATCTTCCTGTAATTGTCCGCCTGCAGCGAGTCCAGGCTCACATTGATCCGGCTCAGCCCCGCCGCCTTCAAGTCGGCGGCCATCGATTCCAACAAGACGCCATTCGTCGTCAAGGCCACATCATCGATTCCGTCCGTGCCGGCCAGGCCGGCCACGAGCGCGACCACGTCCCGCCGGACCAGAGGCTCGCCCCCGGTCAATCGTACCCTGTCGATGCCGCAATCCGCGAACAGCCGGGCGAGCCGCTGAATCTCCTCGTAACAGAGAATCTCCGCCCGCTCGATAAAGTCACAGTCCACGCGGGGCCGGCAGTACACGCAGCGCTGATTGCAGCGGTCCGTCACGGAAATTCGCAGATAGTTCACGCGCATGGTCCATCGCCCTCAAATCAGCCGCACCACAACCGGGGCGCCCCGGTCGAGCCGGGCCACGCCCGCCTCGATACAGAGCAGCCCATCCGCATCGGACAGGGCGGTGATGTGGGCCGACCCGTGATATTCGATGGGCTCGGCCGTGGAGGCACCCGTGATCGTTGCAGGAATCCAGCTTTGCCGCTCGGTGTTGCCTCGTTGCACCGGCTCGGCCAGCGGCAGCGACACGCATAACGGCCTGTACTCATGCCCCATCATCTTATAGAGCAGTGGCTTGACCAGAAGCTCAAAAACGACGAAGCTCGAGACCGGGTTGCCCGGCAGTCCAAAGCAGCGGGTCTGGCCACAGACGCCAAAGATCGTGGGCTTGCCCGGCTTGATCGCCACCTGATGAAAGAGCACGTCAATCCCGACCCGCCTCATGATCTGCGGCACGTAATCGTAGTCGCCCGCCGAGACACCGCCGGACAGCAGCACGAGATCGTTCTCGGCGACGGCTCTGCGCAGCACGTTATCGATCTCATCCGGACGGTCGGCCACAATGCCGCCGTTGCGGGCCATCGCCCCCACCTGCCGGACCTGGGCGCAAAGTTGACCGCTATTGCTATTGCGGATCTGGGAGGCTTGTGGTTTGTCGCCGGGCGGGACCAACTCGTCGCCTGTGGAGATGACCGCCACCCGCGGCTGTCGGAACACACAAGGCGATGTGCAGCCGACGGTGGCCAGAATGGCGATATGCTGCGGCCTGATGCGGATACCCTTGCCCAGGACCACCTGGCCCGCCCTGACATCTTCACCGCGCGGACAGATATTGTCTGCGGTCTGCACGCCGGTGAAACGAACCGCCTCGGACGTGGACGGCCCTGTTCCGGATACCGTTTCCTCGACCATGATCACGCAGTCGGCCCCTTCGGGCACCCACGCGCCGGTCATGATCCGCGTGCATTGATTGGCTTCGATCCGTTGCCTGGGGACATACCCGGCCGGGATGGTTTCCACGATCGAGAGTTCATGGCCCAGATCGGCCCGACGGCAAGCATAGCCGTCCATCGCCGCCTTGTCGAAGGGCGGCATATCCATGTCCGACACGACATCCTGCGCCAGTATTCGCCCGACCGCCCCAGCGAGCTCGACCGGCTCGCTCCCAAGTGTCGGGGCCGACTCCAGGACCATCTTCAACGCCTCTTCAAGAGTTCGCATCCCGGGCCTTCCCGACGTGCCGGCGGCACGCGCTCGTGGTGTTGATACTCCGGATTTGCGGCGGTCCAACAGGCACATATTTCACTGTACATCGCCTCAGTGCGTCGATCATCCAACACCTGCCCGACAGCAGCATCTCTTCAAAGACAGACAGGACGTTTCTCCTGTCCACGGCAAACCGCAGCTCCCGCCGCCTCGGTCCGCGGCACGGCACGACTGCGCGCACGCACCCGGCGGACCCGCGTTCGGGCCGGACCGATATCCACGTCAGGTATATCACAGGCCGTCACGAAATACAACAGATGAGGGTTCCAAGACAGAGACAATCTCCAGCAAAGACCCCCTGCCGGCCGCCTTGTACGGAACGACCGTCGCCAAAGAAGGTATGAGCGGCCGGACTGTCGGAACTGAGGAGGATTCGAGAGTAATAACAGCGATACGGTCGCTACCAGACGGGGAATTCAATATCGTCAAGCCACGCGGTGTCGGCGCCCTCGGCTGATGAATCATCCTTGCGGTAGGTCCAGGTGAACCGGCGGGCGCCCGCGTCGACGGGAAAGGAGACCTGTTCCCAATCCAGCTCCCCACTCCACTCGCCCTTCTTTGTCCCGTCAATGAAGAACTGCAGCTTGTCCCACAATTTCTCGGACGACAGCTTGCGCCAGAAGCGAATCCAGCCGGTGTCGCAGGTAATCGTGATCTCCAGCGTGCTGGTCTGGCTGTCCTTGATGGCGCCGGCTTTGACGCCGTAAGTGCCCTGGCGTCCTGCTCCCGCGACGACTATCCACGGCTCGTTTCCTTGGCTCGTCCAGGCGAAACCACCGAGGTCCCCGGATTCGAACGTCTCTACAGTTGGCGAGGGCTTGGGGCACGGGAAAAGCATCCTGTGCCGCCGGAAGATACGCATCATCTCGGCAGCATACTCGTATCTCTCGAACCAGCTATTCCAGAAATCCAGGATATCCTTCGGTTTGTCCTCCGCGGCTATCGACCATATCTTGGCCAGCGCCGTATCACTGAGCGTATCCCGGTCGTCCATCAAGTCATTGTGGTCGTCGAAGATGTCCCACAGGGCACAGCAGTTCATGTTCTCGTAGTACTCGCCGGGCGACCTGGCGCCGTAGGTATCCGTTTCAAGGTCGATCCACAGGGCCTTGGTGGTGATCTCATCGAAGTCCTGATACTTCGTGTCGCCGCTGTAGAGCAGGCTGGTATCGCCGTACTGCGTCGCAATGCTGAACAGGGTGGCCCAGGCCTCACGGAATGCGAGGTTTCTTCCTTCGTCATCGGTGCGATAGTACGGTGTAAGCCGCAGATCGGTATTCCAGTAATGGATCGGATTCAGACCGACGGAGCCCAGGGCAAAGCCGTGCGAATCGGCGACATAATGGCCGTACTCGTGCAAAATCACGTCCCGGTCGCCCCGATCATAGCGCTGAATGAAGATACCTTTGGACGGGGCATAGTACGTGCCATTGTCGGCGCTCGGCCAGTAGACCGTGATCGGCTCTAGCTCTGCCCCAAAGAACCCCTTCGTCTTGACGAAGCCCTCAACGACAGAATCGTAGACCATGAACTCCCCGGTCGTGCGGGGCGATGTCAGGTTGATCGTGGTGGACGAATCAAGGGGATAGGGATGAAAAGGACTCGCAAGCATGTAGAGCTGACGTAACACGTCATCTTTCACCATGCAGATGCCGCTCGTAGTACCGGGACAAGCGCCAGCAGCCCCCGCCGTAAGCACTCTCACGCAAATGTGTGAACTGCTGCCTCCATCGAGCGGCAGCATGAAGCCGTAGGTGCCATAGCCATCCGTGCCGGTGCGTCCGACCACGACGGCAGGACTGCCCGCCTGCCAAATCTGCACCTGGGCATAACGTATGGGGTGCGTCCAGCCGCTCGTGTCCTCATACTGCGCCTGGCCGCAGACATAACCGGCAGGATGCAGAAATGTTACGGGCGTGTCATCGTGCCTCTGGTTGTTTCGCGAGTCGCCGTCTCGGGAAGAACTCACGGTTACGGCGATATAGAAATCGCCCTTCGGGATATAGGCAGGCAACTGGCACGTTGTATTGACGCTATCTCGTTCGCCTGGCGCCAAGCTGCTGCGAGTCACCTGCCCGAGGGAATAATCACGCCACGTGATGGAGGTGTCTGCAGATGCATAGTAGCGGACGGTGTATCTCTCGGAAGGTCGGTCACCGACATTTTCGATCAAGGTGTCGACGACGATCTGATCGCCGGGCTGATAGATACCGTCGCTCGCATCGACTGATTGAACCGCCAAATCAGGAAGCAGGCAGACGAAGATCAGACTGGCGTCGGATTTCCGGTTATTGCTCAAATCATCATCCTCAGGGCAGTCGACGGTTGCCGCTATGCCATACTCTCCATCGGGGAGATCCGCGGGCAAGGTACACACAACGTCAAAGCTGTCGACCTGATCCGGTGCCAGGCCAGCGCGGCTTGCGGCACCGATGGTGTGGTCATTCGCAGTGAAGCTGATCGTGTACGCCTCCGAGGTTTTCCCCCCCACATTCTTGACCGCGACCGTGACAGTAATCTGGCCGCCGGGCGGATAGGTTCCGTCGGCGGCATCTACGGTTCCGATCGCTAGGTCAGGATAGGGCGCCGCGAGCCTAATTCTGGCAACGGATTCGGTATTGTGCCAATCAGGCCACGGATCCTTCGGGCAGGTGGCGATGATCCCGACATAGGCCCAGCCCTTCGGGAAGTCCGTAGGCAACGTCAGCGTCGCCGTCACGTAGTCGTTTTCTCCCGGTCCCAACGGGCCATGGGTGACACTGCCCATCAGGCAGTCACTTGTCGAGATGCCCGAGTTCGTTGACACGTAGTACCGGATGGTAATGTCATCGGAAGTTTCTGTGCCGCCGTTGCTGACACTACACGCAATCTCAATCTGCCCGCCAAGCAGGTACAAGCGGTTCGCCGGCAGATTCACCACCGTTGCCAGATTGACATTAATCTCTACCGGAGCTGCAGCCAGAGGACCTGACAAGGCAAGAGCCAAAACTACCGTGAGGTCGACCCCGAGAGACTTGAGATTAACGAGTTCTCTTCGCATATCTTGCATTCTCCAAAGCCAGGGCGGAGACAGATTGGTGCGCTATGATGGCTGTTGCGCCGGCCGTCACTTATCCCGGACCGGGACAGCTTCTTCGAACAACACGTGGCCTGCCAATGGCTTCGCTGGTGCTTCCCTTGGTCCGTCCGCCGCGTCCGACGGGCCAGCAGAATCCGCCTTTCTCTCCTCCGCTTGGTACTCGTTCAACTCCATGATCCTGCAGGCCACGTCCGGGTCGCTGGCCTTCAGTTCCTCGATCTTGCGGTCCGTGAAGCCGGGGTCGCCGGCTTCGAGCCGGGCCAGTTCACGGCCGGCGGCGTCTTCACTGGCGATAGTCAGTCCCGACATCAGGCTCATCGCGATCCGATGCTCCAGCTCCCGGCGCAACTCGACCCGCTTGATCTGGTCGAAGGACACGTTCGAGGCGAGAATCTCGGTCGGCCGGACATCCAGGTACAGGGAGTCCGACAGTGTCATTTCTCCCGCGGTTTTACTATCCGGCGTAAACTCGAAGACCGCTGCGAAATGGTGCCGGCCCACCGGCAGGGGACCGACCGTATATTGCACCGTTCTGGCGACGAAATCGGCCGGCATTCCCAGCCAGAGCACCTCCGTCCGATTGGGATCGTCGTTGACCCGCGGCACGTGCAACGAGAGCACACCCGACTCGATGGGCACCTGGGACGACATGAAGATGACGAGCGTGACAGCTTTGCCCACGTCCGCCGGCCGGGCCAGGCCAATGGACAAGTCCGCCGGTGGCCCGATCTTGCCGTGGTACCGAACCGGCAGGCCCTTGCTCGCCATGTCCTGCCATGAGCATGTCCGGTCACAGGTCCGCTGCTTGTCCGACTCAACCAGGCCGCTGACACAGAATCCGCAGATGATCAGCAGGATGATAGATAGAATGATCCCACGCACCATGACATGCCCTCCGGCACTGAGGGGAGTCTGACTGCTAAAGTCGACTCTTCGCCCCTGCCACCACACTCAGTTCTTGAACCACGCGCTGATTACAGGACCTCACTTTCCAGCATCATACCATGATTTGCCCGTTTGTCAATGCCTATTTCGATACAGTTCAAATCGCATGCAACCTCTTGCTGTGGCCGGACGACCGGGCCCTGCCCTCTTGGAGGAGACGACGGAATCTGCACAAGGCCTTGCTTTTTACATGGTCATGGCTTACCACAAGAATCAGGGGGGCAGTCTTGAATAGACCGTGAGACCAACCGCCGACTGTCCCCGGCGAGGGTCGAACTCACAACCTTTGGCTCCGGAGGCCAACGCTCTGTCCAATTGAGCTACGGGGACGATCTACCTTACCACCTCCTTATTACGCGAAATCGTGCCGGGCGTCAAGGTCTTATCTGGGGCAATCCGTCAATAGGCGGGAGGTGAGAGAGGTTTTTTTGCGTGGACAGCACGCATCTGCTATAATCATTGTTGTGGGGGGTTGAGGAGGACGGCCAAAGATATGGAGGAATGGACCGGTGCTTAAGAGGCTCTTGACCGTAGCGTGCACCGCCACCTTGGTTTTTAATGTCGGGCTTTTTGCCGCTTCGGGGCAGGCAACTCGTCGGGATGGCGGTATCCGCCTGTCGAGTGGATTGAAGATCACCTCCGTAACCCCGTCAAGGAAGGACAAGGCGGACGGTGCCGGGGGGATCGGAATCGCCAGCGAGCCGGTTCCTTACCCGCAGCCGCCGATTGGCGGCTTCTCACCGCTGGTCGCCATTACCACCTCGGATCAAAAGAGCGGAGATGACTTCGATTGGGAGCATCGGCTCGAGAACTCCTACGTGGGCCGACCCCTCAATGGGCCTGCCGAGGAGAATTTCGTCGTCGGCATACTCGATACCGGTGCAACCGTGGACCTGGTCGCCGGCGCCAACGCCGAGATGCTCGGACTCGTCGGCCGCTATCTCACCGGCAACGAGGCTCCGATAGGAGGCGTCGGGGGAGAGATGCCGGCTCTGGTGACCCAGCCGGTCGGCTTCTTTGCGGCCAGTCTGAGCGCGATCCTGCCCGATGGACGATTGGACCTGACCAGAGTCACGGGGCACAGTAACGTCTGTGCCGTGGTCACCCCTCCCATCATTTGCGGCGACACTGAGGAAGTTACCGCGGCCTTGGGCAATCCGCTCCTGGCCTTCAGGAGCACGGAGATTCGTGTCGACCGACCTCAGAGGGCAATTGTCAGGGACGAGGTGCATATCGGTCCCGACGTTATCATGCGCGGCTCGTACACGCCCTCCACGAAGGATTACCCGCGCAGGATTCCTATTGAGCTGGGAGGGCTGTCCCCCGTGACGACGGCAAGCTACTACGGCATGTTCGACCCGTTCGATCCATGGTTGGAGATTGAGCCGATTTCTCCCACGGCCCTGTCGATGTTCGCCCTGGGACTTCCCACCGGTGGGGCCTTCTTCACCGAAGTCGGAGTGCTGCACGGCCCGCCCGGTCCGCTGAATTCGATTCAGAACGTGCGCTTCATGCTCGACACCGGGGCGCAAGGTTCGATCATGCACCCGAATCTGGCGGCCCGGCTGAATCTGCCTATCGAGCCTGATTTCGTGATGCAGGCCTGTGGCATCGGTGGCGCGATTGAACTCCCGGGCTACTATGTCGATTATCTCCGCATCAATGCCCTGGGCGGGGCCCTGGAATACGCGCGCGTGCCGTTCGTAGTGATGGATATCGCATCGCCGGAGGGTGGGCCTCTCGATGGTGTTCTGGGCATGAATCTGTTCTGGAATCGCAACGTCGTTTTGGATCCGAGCACCAGCGGCGGCGGTTTCCTGCACGTGTCCAATCCCGTGCCGTATGCTTACATCGATTTGAATCTCGACGATGTCGTCGACGTGGCGGACTTTGCGATCTTCGCTTCGGCCTGGCACACGACGCCCGCCGATCCGGCATGGAACCCCCTCTGCGATTTCTACCTCGATGAAGTCATCGACGCCCGTGACCTGGAGGCCTTTGCGGAGGCCTGGGTGAATCAACTTCAGTAGGGGCTGCACCTCGTAGTCGCCTTGAATCATCAACGCTGCCGCAGAACCGATCCAGGGCGTTGCCGTGAACTCTGCCCCCATTTGACATCCCTGCACATCACTCATATCATGACGGCAGCTTGAAGGATCGAATGCATTGCTGAAGGAAGTTCCATGAGATTCCTGCTCGATGTCGCATATATTCTGGCGGGACTGGCCGTCAGTCCCATTCTGCTCTACCGCGTCATCCGGCACGGACGGTATCGCCGCGGTTGGGACCAGCGGTTCGGGAGGCTGGAACGCAAGGAGCCCGGCAAGAGGTGCCTCTGGTTGCATGCCGTCAGCGTCGGGGAGGTCAATGCGGCCCAGACCCTGCTCGCCGAGATCGAAAAGCAATTCCCGGACCTCGAGGTCGTTCTCAGTACGACGACCGACACTGGTTTCGTTCGGGCCCAGAAACTCTTCGGTGATAAGCGCGCGGTCTTCTATTTTCCGTTCGACTTCTCGTGGGTCATGCGGCGAGCGTTTCAACGGCTCAGGCCGGTCGCCTGCCTGCTGATGGAGCTTGAAGTCTGGCCCAATTTCATCTTTACGGCATGCGAACGGAAGATCCCTGTGGTCGTCGTCAACGGCCGCATCAGCGACCGGAGCTTCGCGCGATACAACAAGGTCAAACACATCACTCGTACCTTCTTCGGCAAGATTGACATGGTCCTGGCCCAGACGCAGGAGTACGCCCAGCGATTCTGTGAGTTGGGCTGTCCCGCCGAGCGCGTGCTCGTGACCAGTTCCCTCAAGTACGACACGGCACAGGTCGCCGAGCGCGTCGAAAGTGCGGACGCCCTGGCGGAAAAGTTGAATCTTGGCGACGCGCGACTGTGGGTGGCGGGGGGCACAGGCAATGATGAGGAACAGATCATCCTGGACGTCTACAAAGCTCTGATGCAGGAGAACCGTTTCAATGATCTGCGGCTGGCCGTCGTGCCGCGTAAGCCGGAACGATTCAACGAGGTCGCCCAACTGATCGAGCAGATGGGGTTTTCGCTGGTCCGTTACAGCCGGCTCAAGGATGGACGCGTCGCGGGCATCCCGCCCGCGACACAAGCCGTGATCCTGGGTGACACCATGGGCGACCTGCGGAAGTTCTATGCGCTGGCAACGATCATCTTCGTCGGCCGCTCCCTGGTTCCCATGGGCGGCTCCGACATGATGGAAGCGGCGGCGCTCGGCAAGTGCACCCTTTTCGGGCCGCACGCGTTCAACTTCAGACAGACCGTTGATGCGCTCCTCGCGGGCCAGGGGGCGATCCTGGTCAGCGATAAAGATGACCTCCTGAAAACGATGAAACAATGCCTGTCGGAGCCCGACTATACGAG
>CAYFUB010000048.1:0-5463 GCA_964346195.1 uncultured Pirellulales bacterium | reverse complement strand
TGAACGCCGGCCGACCGTCCCGGCCGTCGTAGGCGGACAGGTCGATATCGGCCATGAGCTTGAAGTGTTTGTCCCAGTGGTTGGGGTCGGCGCCGATGGCGTTCATCTGGGCGGGGGTGTAGATGAGCCAGGGGTCGTTGGGTTCACCGGTGCCGCCGCCGTATTGGGCGTGGGCGGGGAGGCTGATGAGAAAGGCAATAAACAGCAAGGGGATCGTTTGCGGGATGGGCGGGTTCTTGGTCGTCATGCGCTCTTCTCCTGTCCCGAAATTGGGCAAAAAGTCGATGGCAGGCCGATCCGGTTATTCCGGCACGCGAGCCGCAAGAACCACCGCGAGATCAGCTCCCGATTTCCAAACTCCAGTATACCCGATGCCAAAGGTGCAAGTCAATCCCCGAGAAGGGGACATCTTATTTTTCTGCCCTCTGCCGTCCCGTGCCTCGCCCATGAATGATTCCAATGCAAGGCCTCGGCACCCGCGAGACGATCATGCAACTCTTGCTTCTTGATAAGCCGGCGGCGGGCGGGTATCACTTGCTGCTGAATGATCCGTAGACCTTGTGAACTGGAGGTGCTACCGTGCGATATGGCTTTGTTCTTCTGGCGGCGTCGGTTTTCGTGCATTGTGTCCCGTGCCCGGCTCAATCCTCGGGCGGCAGTTTCGTCCTCGTCGAGGGCGGCACGTTCCGTCATGGGACGGGGGCGAGGCAGAGCGGGGCCCCGGTGCGCGTGGAGGATTTCGAGATCCTCGATCATCCCGTCACGAATGCCGAGTACAAAGCGTTTGTGGACGCGACCGGGCATCCGGCTCCGCTCCATTGGGAAGGGGGGCGAATCCCGACCGGTAAGGAGGACTACCCGGTCGTCTTTGTGAACCGCAGCGACGTGGCCGCTTATTTGCGCTGGAGGAGCCACAAAGAAGGGCGGATTTACCGGCTGCCGACCTCGCTGGAATTCGAGTACGCCGCACGCGGCGGGCTCACGGGCAAGGCGTATCCCTGGGGTGACGACGACCCCGCGGGCAAGGCCAATTATGACGCCCAGTACGGCCGGTGGTTCGACCGGTGGCAGGATTACCTCCGGCCGGCGCGCTGGGGCGTGAAGAACGGTTACGGGCTCTACGGCATGGCCGGCAACGTCTGGCAGATGACCGCCGACAACCACGATCCCGTGACAGTCCGCTACAAGTACCGGATCACAGACCCGGCCGAGATCGAGAATGGCGTGATGGGCGGCTCCTGGGCCCGGGGCACAGAGTACCTCAAGTGCGGCCATCGTCTCGGCCTTTCGGCCGGCATTCGCCACCCGGACGCCGGGTTCCGTCCGGTCCGTCAGCCGCCGGGGGCGGACTGGCAGGCCCAGAATCGCAGGCTCTGCGCCCTCTCGCTCGGGGGCGGAAGGTCGCTCCTGAGCTGGGCGTTGCTGGCGTCGGACCGCCGCTCGACGCGATTCCACGTCTACCGGGCCGACGGTCGAAACCAGGCGGGCTTTCGCGTGAGCAAAGAGCCGGTCAGCGAATCGACCACCTTCGTCGATTCCGGCCTCCAGGAGGGCAGGCGGTATCACTACTACGTGCGGCCGGTCGACACGTCGGGCAAGGAGGGGCCACGCTCGCCGTGGGCGGGCGTGACCGTAACGGCGGACGGCACGGCGACCCTGGTGACGTTCGAGCCCCTGTTCCGCCAAGGCTCGCTGGTGCCAATCTTCGGCGACCTCGACGGCGACGGCACGCTTGATTGTGTCATCCGGCTCGACAATGGCAACCGGGAGATGTCCCAGGACCCGGGCCTGCCCGTGCAGTTGGAGGCGTTCACCTCGTACGGCCGGTCGCTCTGGCGCAAGGACATCTGCTATCACGACCACTGCTACGGTAGCGCGAACAATGTGCCCTTCAATGTCTGGGACATGGACGACGACGGCAAGGCCCAAGTCATCACCCGGCTGCAAAGCGCGGATGACGTGTATGTGGCCATCCTCGACGGGATGACGGGCGAAGTGAAGCACAAGGCGAAGTGGCCGGACATGGTCTCCGATTTCGCGAAGTCCTCGACGCGGATACATCTGTCCATCGCCTATCTCGATGGCAGGCGCCCGGCCGTCGTCACGCAGACGGGCCTCTACGAAAACGAGGTCTTCGCCGCCTATGACGACGAGTTGAACGAACTGTGGCGTTTCAACAGCTTCGCCGAGACCAGCGGCAGCGGCGGGCATAAGATCGAGGTCGCCGACGTGGACGGCGACGGCCGGCAGGAGGTCTTCAACGGCACGACCTGCCTGAACCACGACGGGACGATGCGCTGGTCGATCTACCGGCAACACCCGGACATCGTTTCGATTCACGATTATCTGCCCGAGCGTCCCGGCCTGGAGGTGTTCTTCATCGTCGAATCCAGCGTACACGCCGGGGTCTATATGGTGGACGCCGACACGGGTGAGATCATCTGGAAAGTCAATCGCGAGGACGATCCCCGCTGGACGCACGGGCACGTCGGATGGACCGCCGACATCTGGGCCGGCGCGCCGGGGATCGAGTGTGTCTCGAACCGCGCCGGGCACGGCGACCGCAACCTGGTCCTCTTCAGCGCGGACGGCCGTCCGCTCCTGGAGCCTTTCCCGTACGGGTACACACCGCTGGAATGGGACGGCGCCCCGACGCGGGAACTGCTGAACCTCGGCGATCATTCGCTCGGCAAATTCGACGGCAAGACGATCGTTCCCATTGAGGATGCGCAATTGGCCTTGCCCGAGCGCAGCAGCGTCTTGATGACCGCCGACCTCTACGGCGATTTCCGCGATGAGCTGGTCGTATCAACTTCGACCACGAACGGCAAGAGGGCGATTGCGGTGGTGACCGGCGTCCATCCCGTTTCCTGCAAATACGTGACGGCATCGGAGAGCCTCGATTACCGCCTCTGGCTGGGCCGAAACATGGGTGGCGGTTACCGCTCCGTCTACGACCGGCCCCTGACCCGGCCGCAAGGGGACTGACAGGCTGCCGACCTTTTCAATGAGTCTGCGGAATGGGTGTCGGCCTTGCCTGCAGGAGGGCGGTGACGTCGCTGATGCGGGTCTGGGCGAGCATCGTCCGGGCGAGGGCCTGGGCATCGCTGAGCGACGTGGCCGCAATCGTCTGTTGCGTGCGCAGCAGATAGATCGGGTCGACGCTGAAGGTCCTGACCCCGATGCCGAGCAGGAACGGAATGTACTGTGGCTGATGGGCCATATCGCCGCAGACGGAAACATCGCAGCCGTTCTCGTCGGCGGCACGGACGACCCGGTTCAGCACGCGCAGTACGGACGGATGGTGCGGCAGATAGAAATCCGCCACGCTCTCGTTCGTCCTGTCCACGGCCAGCATGAACTGGATCAGGTCGTTCGTTCCGATCGAGAAGAAATCCGCCTCGCGCGCGAAGTCGTCGATCAGGTCCACGACGGACGGCAGCTCGACCATCATGCCGAGCTTGGGGTTTTCATGGTGCTCGATACCGTGCTTTGCCAGGAGGTCGGCGGCTTCGTACACCACTTCACGGGCCTCGTGAAATTCGTCGAGGGAGGAGATCATCGGGAACATGATGCGCAGGTCCGCGCCGGCCCCCGCCCGCAGGATGGCTCGGAGCTGCTCGGCGAAGATGGCCTTGTTTTGCAGGGAGAAGCGGATGGAGCGCATGCCGAGGGCGGGATTCTGCTCCTCGATATCGTGGTAGTAGGACAGGATCTTGTCACCGCCGGCGTCGAGCGTGCGGAAGGTCACGGGCCGGCCCGGCATGGACTCGACGAGCTTGCGGTAGATGACGTACTGCTCCGCCTCCGTCGGGAAAGTGGTGCGAATAATAAACGGGAATTCGGTGCGATACAATCCCACGCCGTCGCAGCTCAACTGGCGGGCCACCGTCAGGTCGCTGAGCAGGTTGATGTTGGCCATGAGCCGGACGCGGGTGCCGTCGGCCGTCTCGGTGGCCGGCTTCATCAGCCGCTTCTGGTCCTCCAGCGTCATCCGGGCCCTCTGCTGTGACCAGTATCTCTCCAGGACGTCGTCGTCCGGATCGATGTAGATATTGCCGACCTCGGCATCGACCAGGATGGGAGTGCCGTCGGGCATATTCAGCAGCTCAAAGGCATCCATGATGACCATGGGCAGGCGCAGCGAGCGCGCCAGGATCGAGATGTGGGAAGTAATGCCGCCGCCCACCAGGACAATCGCACTGACATCTTCCGAGGAGAGTTTGAGCAGGTCGGAAGGGTAAAGCCCGCGCGTAATGATGACGTGGTCCTTGCAGGCGTTGGTCTCCTCTCCCCGGCTGAGGAGGTTGTTGACGAGCCTCACGGCCAAGTCCTCGATGTCGTTGGCCTTCTCGCGCATGTAGACGCTGTTGCTGGTGAGAAAGCCGCGCATGTAGTCGCCCGCGACCTCGGCGACGGCTGTCGGGGCGTTGACGCCGTTTTCTATACGCTGAACGATCTTGTCGATGAAGTCCCGGTCCTTGAGGATCATCAAATGGGCGGCGAAGATCAGCGAAGCGGCGTCGGAGAGCTTGTGCTCCACGCTCTCCTGGAGTTCCTCGAGCTGGCTTTCCGTATTCGCTACCGCGTCGCGAAAGTCCTCCACGGTATAGGTCTTGGCGAAATCGTGATGCAGCAGCAGGGAAAGGCTCTTGTGCTTATCGAGGATCATGGCCGGGGCGTAGGCGAATCCTTCGGCGGCCACTTTGCCCTTGACAAATTTGAGACCCGCGGGCACGGTTCTCTCCATCTCGGGGGCCGGCTCGGACCTGCCCAGCAGGAATTGGGCGTTCTCGATGATATTGGCGAGCTGCGAGGCAACAGTCTCCAGAGCGGTAATATCGGACTCGCTGAAGCAGTGGTCGGTATCGCGCTGGAGGACCAGCGCGCCCATTTTCGAGATGCCCCGTGCGATGGGCACGGCCAGAAAGGCGTTGTAGCGTTCCTCGAAAGAGCCTGGAAAGAACTTGTAGTTGGGATTGTGGCTGGCGTCTGTCTCGCAGATCGGCCGCATTTCCTGCAGCGACAATCCCGTCAGCCCCTGGCCGAGCTTCAGACGCACCCGTCCGACCGACTCCGGGTTCAGGCCTTTCGTGGCCCGGAGGGTCAATTCGTGCTTTTCCGGATTGTAGAGATAGACCGAGCAGACGGCCGACTGAGTGCTCGCGGCGACCATCTCCACGGCCTTGTTGAGCAGGGTCTCGACGCTGGCGCTCTCCCGAAAGAGATGGCTCAGCTCGCTGATATCGTACAGTAGTTGTTCGCTATTCACGGTTCTTTGAACCTTCAACCATTTCGATTATCCCTACCTGTTTACTCGGGCCCGCACGAGCCGGTTCATCATTCTGCCGGATGGCAGGCTTCTTGCCACAGGGATTTCTTGGAGGGCGTGTGAGAACCTGCGTGTTTCCCGGGTGGCATCGTCAAGGGCCCCCCAACGCGATACATCGCGTTGGGGGGCCC
>CAYFUB010000047.1:0-10899 GCA_964346195.1 uncultured Pirellulales bacterium | reverse complement strand
TCTGTCAGCTACGCTCTGGACCCCCTGGGACCGCCCAAGTCCACACTGGACCCGGGTGACTGGAGCTTCGGCGTCGAATACGCCTACAGCGAGACCGATACCGACCCGAGCAACATTGTCAGTCCTTGGCCTCCGGCTTCAACACAGATGCTTTTCGCAAATCGGGTATATGCCAATGTGCGATATGGCATGTGGGAAAACGTGGACCTGTTCGTGCGTGCCGGAGGTGCGACCTTCGACCTGGACACGGGCTTCATAGGAATATTTGAGGGCGACACCGATTTCGCCTGGGGGCTGGGCGCAGCCGGCACGCTGTACCAGACAGATATGCTCGACTGGGGTCTGGTCCTGCAATTCAGCAGCGGCAAGTCCCTGCAACGGTCTTTGGCTTTCACCGGAGGAGGTGAAGTCGAGATTCGATCCCTCCAGATAGCCACCGGCGCGACGTATCAGGTCAAGGACGATCTCACCGGTTATGCCGGCATCTTCTATCACATGCTGGACGGGGAATATGAGGGGGACTTCGGAGAGTGGGACCTCAGCGAGGAGGACCCCTTTGGCGGGTTCGTCGGTCTCGATTGGCAGGTAAAGGAGGATGCCCACTTAAGCGTTGAATTTCAATACGCGGGGACAACCTTCGCCATAGCCACAGGCCTGCACTGGATAATCAGATAGGTGTTGCCTGCCGCCATGGCCCCATAATCCTGCTCTCAAATCATGTGATTCGTGATACACAGAGCCACGATAATCCCGAGACCAGCTATCGCCCCCCTGCCGTCAAAAGAGATGGATAGAGCGCCCATTAAGGCCCTCTGCCAGATCCACTACAACGCCCAATACAGCGACGCCGGCAACACCAGGCCCGAATTCATCGCCAACCCCAGAGACAACCCCAACCAAGGCGAATTCATCAAAGCCTCCGTCCATGCGGACACGGATGTCTTCACAGTCCAGATCGGTGCGGATGGCCGGGAGGAAGCATACCGCCTTCAATCAGGAAGATAAGTACGTCGCAAGGCACTATTCGACGAGCTCTGATGCTCCGTCAGGTACTTTGTGGGCTGATTCTCTGAGCCATCCGTGCCCCAGTTCAAGCAGAAACGCGCACATCGCGTCCGCACAGAACTCTCCCCGTTCTACGGAGCATTATCCGGCGAGTCAAATCCGTGACTCCTACGTCCGCGGCGGCCTTTTATTGTGGGAAGCCCTTGAACGAAGGGCCGCAACGAACCGTTGTTTTGTGCTCGCAACACAGTACAATCTGACCTGGTTCGCCAAGTCGGGAACGAAGGTGACAGAACGCACGTTGTCGAAAACGGGTGAGGCGGAAAATGGGACTCGGGCATAGGATGGAGACAGGCAGGCCGGCTTCGGTTCGACCGGCCGCGCGCGGACTGGGTTTGACCGTGATGGTCCTTGCACTACTGACCGCGGGCTGTTCGTATGAGAAGGCCTATAAGCGCGGCGACAAGCTGGCGCGGGAGGGGCAGTACGAGCGGGCCGTCGAGGAATTGGAGACGGCGATCCGGCTGGCCGAGGAGAACAACCACTACAAAACAGCCGAGAAATATCGCGCGAAGCTGGAGCAGGTCAAGCTCCAGGCGGGACAGTTCTTCTATCGCGAGGCCCAGCTCCGGCTCAATCGGGCAGACCTTGGCAAGGCCCAGGGCTTCATCGAGCGGTGCCTCACGTTCTGCCCACAGGAGCAGACGTACCAGTCGTTCCGGGAACGTGTGCACACGGCCATCGCCGAGGCCGAACAGGTCCGCGCCGACGCCTTGGCCTTGGCAGAGCAGAGGCAATGGCAGGCCGCCGTGCAGCGGTTGAATGAGGCCCTGGCCATGTACCGGACCATGCCCGGAGGCGACGCGGACCTCAGGCGGATTCGAGACCGGGCATACCGGTACCATGTGGATCGTGCGAACGAGAGGCTGCACGAGGGCAATCTCGCGGAGGCGGAGTCGGAGGCCCAGGCTGCGCAGGTCTATTACCAGTCCGGCCCGGAGGCGAAGACCGTCATTCAGACCGTGAAGGACCGCCGGGAGGCGGCCGTGCTGATCACAAGCGGGCGGACACTGCTGAGCCAGGGGAAGGCCGAGGAAGCCCTTCCAACCCTCGAACGGGCGGCTCGCTTGCATCCATCGCACCCGGATCTGTCGGACCTGCTGGGGCAAGCGCGACGGGCCGTCTGCGATCGGTGGCTGGAGCAAGGTCGCGCGGCGATGGCGGCGCGCGACTACCCCGCCGCGATGCGGCTGTTTCAGAAGGGCCAGGGTCTGCTGGAAGGCTATGGGGGCGTGGACGCTCGGCTCGCCGAGGTGCGCTCCCGGCTGGCCGAGCTTCATCTGGAAGCCTCGCGCCAGTATCAGCAGGACGGGCTCGCCGGCGTTGCGACCTTCCACGCGGCAGCCGCTCTGAGCTACCTGCCGGAGCATGCCGATGCACGCCATCAGCTCGGACAATGCGCCGAGCAGGTGCGGCAGGACATCAGCTACACCATCGCCTTCGTCGGCTTCAAGGGCGCACTGGAGCAGCACGCCCTGGCGGCGATGCTCGACTCGGCGGCTCTCGAACACCTCACACGAGCGCACCCGGCGAACGTGATGGTGGTCGAACGTGCCGACCTGCAGACAATCCTCGGCGAGCAGGACCTGAGCGCGACCGACCGGATCGATCCACGGTCCCGGATACGCACCGGCAAGCTGCAGGGCGTCGATGCGCTAATCGTCGGCCAGGTGCTCGAGAGCAAGATGACTTCGGAAAGCAAACAGAGCGGGCACGGGGAATCGACCTATCAGGATGGGTATCGTCGCGAGCCAAACCCGGACCACGTGAGGGCCGCCGGCGTACTGAATGCAGCGCTTGAGGAGTTGGAGCATGCGCGCCGGCGATTGAGTGACGCCGAAGCAAGGCTGGCACGCTATCGGCACGTCGATCCGGCCGATGCCGAAGAACTGGCGCGAAAGCGCAAGGCCCAGGCGGACGTGGAAAGTGCCAAGCAACGGCTGGTGAACGCGGCCGCCGACGTGGGCGCCGCGAAGATGCGTCTGGCGGCGCTCCCGCGGGACGTGCTCGTGCCCAACATGGTCAAGCATCGTTACCCCATTGAGACATTCACCTGGACCGCGAAAGTCACCTGCATGGTCAAGATGCTCGACACCGTCACAGGAGAGGTGCTCATCGCGCAGCGGGTGGAAGGCCAAGCCAGCAAGTCGGACCGCATGGTCCAGGCGGACATTTACAGGAACGTGCCGGAGGACCCGCTGGAGCTTCCGAGCGAGTCCGCTCTGCTCGAGGCCGCAACCAATGCGGCGGTCGCGAAGCTCAGGCAGATCCTGAACCAGGCCTGCACAAGACACGGGCAGCGGTTCCTGGTCAGGATGCGCCGGGCCGAGGCTGCCGGTGATACGCTCCAGGCCGTGGACAACAGCATCAAGTACCTGTTCGCATACCCGGCCGATCACGAGCACGCACGGACGATCATCGACTCTTTGCGCAAGTACCTCGCGGACGAGGACGGCCTCGTGGACGTCCGCCATTCTCTGCGCACCTACTGCCGCGTTTTGCTGGACTGAACGTGCCCACGAACGTACCCAGCACTACCTGGTTGCCCTTATCGGCCATGAAGCTGCGCAGCAGGCGCGGCCCGAACTGCGAGCTGGCGAGGGTCAGCGCGACAATCGTGATCGAGAACGTCACGCCGGCCACGGTAATCATGGATCCGGCAATCGTGGACAGCACCAGCCGGGCCCCTTCCGCGCCGCCGGGATAGAGGAACTCCCTGAGCAGCGGGGTGTCCACGGACACCGACCGGTCCAGTCGGACCATTCCCACGGACAACCCGACGGCCGCAATCGCCATCACGGTCGGGAGAAACCAGAAGCTCGTGTGGACCGATTCCCACAGGCTCAGCAGCTTGGTCTTCATAAACCCCCGCGGCTCAAGCCGTCTTGCACGCCCAATCGTCCGACCCTTGGTGCGGAGCGCTGCTCCGCGTCAGGGCCGAACGTCCCATACGAACAGTGTACGCCGCGTCAAGGGGGCCGGGAATCATCCTTTGGCTTATTTGGCAGGAATCGCTGAATCCGATATAATGGTGTGCCGATATGATAGTCTTGCGACCAGTTGTCGAAACTGGAACCGGACCCTTGCGGAATGAGTATTCGGGCGAATGACGATTCGCCCCCACAGATGTCCATTTTGCAGGACCCAAGCTGGAAGAGGCAGGAATGACGGGTCAGTTGGAAACATTACCTGACCGTGTTACGCACGTGAGGGTTGAGGATAAAGACGTATATCTGGTGGGCACGGCCCATATTTCCAAAGAGAGCGTCGAGGACGTGCGAGCGACAATCGAGCAGGTCCGGCCGGACACCGTCTGCGTCGAGTTGTGCCAGGCCCGCCACCAGGCGATGACCCAGGCGGACAACTGGCGCAAGATGGACATCTTCAAAGTCGTCCGGCAAAGGAAGGCCGTCTTTCTGCTGGCTCAGCTTATCATGAGCTCCTTCTACCGTCGGCTCGGCGAGAAGCTCGGCGTCCAGCCGGGAGCCGAGATGCTCGAAGGCATCCACATGGCCGAGCAGACCGGGGCCCAGCTTGTGCTGGCCGACCGCGATATCGAGATCACGCTCAAACGCGTCTGGCGCTATCTCGGCTTCTGGAGCAAGCTCAAGCTCGCCATGCAACTCATGGGGGGCATCCTGTTCCACGAAGAGATCGATGCCGACATGATCGAGCAGCTCAAGAAACAGGACCAGCTCGAAGCCGTCATGACCGAGTTCGCCGGTCGGTACCCCGAGATCAAGCGACGCTTGATCGACGAGCGGGACACCTTCCTGGCCGAGAAGATTCGCACCGCTCCCGGCCGAAAGGTCGTCGCCGTCGTGGGCGCGGGCCACGTGGACGGCATCGCCGGCCAGGTCCACCAGGAGCAGCCGCTTGACGAACTGATGGAACTGCCTCCCAAGCCCCGGTGGCCCGTCGTCTTCAAATGGGGCATCCCGCTGCTGATCCTCGCGCTGCTCGCCTACGGCTTCAGCAAAGGCACCCGACACGGCTGGGAGAACATCTGCATCTGGTTCCTTGTGAATGGGGTCCTTGCGGGGCTGGGGGCGGTGCTCGCCCTGGCGCATCCGCTCGCGGTCCTCGTGGCGTTCCTCGCGGCCCCGATTACCAGCTTGAATCCGTTCCTCGGGGCCGGCTGGGTGGCCGGCATTGTCCAGGCGATAGTGAAGAAACCCAAGGTCAGCGATCTGGAAGGACTCCCGGACGCCTTGGCCACGCTCAAGAGCTTCCGGACCCATCCCGTCATCCGCATCCTCCTGGTTGCGGCCCTGGCCAACCTCGGCAGTTGGATCGGCACGCACGTGGCCGCGATCTGGATCGGCGCCCGTTCGGTCTGACCCGCGGTTCCCCCCGAGCGGCTCGCAAGGCGCCTTCTGCGGGCGTTGAGGAAAGCAACGGATGGAGAAAACATGGCAGAAGGGCAGACAACGGAGTGGAGAGACAGCGTGTGAGCCGCCCACTCGGACTGTTGATCGCATCGGGCATCCTGCGGCCCCGGATGACCCGGCGGGAAAGGACCGCATGAGGCACAAGACACGCAGGGTGCGTATCACGCACCATCACCTCGCCGGCCACGATGATCGAGCGGTGCGTGGTACGCATCCTACCGCTGCCGCTGTGTTGTTCCTCGTCTTCCTCGCGAGCTGCCATCTGGAGCGGGATCGCACTCGCGATCCGAACGTGTCCGCAATCGACGCCGTGGTGGAGGAAGAGACGCAGGCCGGCCATTTCCCCGGGGCGGTGGTCCTGGTCGGGCGGTCGAACAAGATCCTCTACTGGAAATCGTTCGGCTTCGAAGTGGCGGAGCCTTTCCAGGAGGCCATGCAGAAAGACAGCATCTTCGACCTGGCCTCACTGACCAAGCCGATTGCCACGGCGACGGCCATTATGGTCCTCATAGATCGGCACAAGCTCGACCCGAATGACTACGTGCGCACTTATCTGCCCGCCTTCGCCTGCGCCGGCAAGGAACAGGTCCGCGTCAGGCACCTTCTGACCCATACCTCGGGCCTGCCTGCGTATACGGACGCGAACGACCTGAAGACTCGCTACGGCAACCCCTGCCCTGAGAAGGTCGTCGAGAAGATATGCAGTCTCAATGCCCTGTCTGAGCCCGGCCGCGAGTTTCGGTATAGCTGCCTGGGCTACATCACGCTCGCGGAGATCGTGAAGGCGGCCACGGGACAGAACGTCAGTGACTTCTGCCAGGCCAATATCTTCGGGCCCCTGGGGATGAAACACACCCGATTCAATCCCCCGGCCCTGTGGCAGAGCAAGACCGCCGCCACCGAGATCGTGGATGGCGAGCCGCTGCGCGGCACGGTCCACGACCCGCTCGCCCGCTTGATGGACGGCACCAGCGGCAACGCCGGACTCTTCTCCACCGCCGCCGACCTCTCCATTTTTTGCCGCATGCTCCTTAACGTCGGCTCCTGGAAAGGCCGAAGAATCCTCAGCCCCGCCGCCGTCACCATGCTCACGACGGCCCAATCGCACGGCCGGGCCTGCGGCTTCGACGTGAGCTCGAGCTATGCGTGGGTGAAGGGGCCAAATGCGTCCCCGCAGGCCTTCTGCCATACGGGCTACACCGGCACCAGTATCGTCTGCGACCCCGCCACCGACACCTATCTGATCATCCTCACCAACCGCGCCCACCCCCACGACAAAGGCTCTACCAAAGGCATCCGCCAACGGATCGCCGAAATCGTCTTCGCGCCATGTGAACCCAAAATCCTCTTCTCACGCATCACGCACGACGCGACACCCCTCCCCGCCGGTGCCCCGAAAGTGATCAACGCAATCTGCCCTTCCGACATGTAGAGCATTGCGATGGAGTGGCCGATGAGCACGGCACAAGAGAGAGGCAAGTCCGAAAAGGCAGAACGTCCGCGTTATGGCCCGGGGATACCCCTGTACTCTCCTGTATTTCCAGGACTACTCATGTCCCGTGCCGGGTGTCCCAAACAAACTCACGGCCAGCCAATTCTCGCCTCGATTGTTGTCGCTTGATACATCCATCAATTCAATGGTGTATCCGGTTCCTCGGGCCGTTTCCGGCCAGGGAGCGACCGAGGCGTAGTCGACCCTGTCAACGACCCCGTTCTCAGCGTCCCGGACAAGAACGGATTCCCCTTCACTGCTGAGTCCGAACGCAAAATTCCCCAGCAGGTTTTTGACGTAGGGATGGACGGCTTTGAATTTGATTCTGTCTTGACACAATACCAGATAGCCATCGGGCCAGAGTACGGTGTCCGGAGGAAACTCGTACGCGTGCCCCGCTCCATCGCTGAATTGCCATCCCGTCACGTCGATGGCCGCTTCGGTACGATTGTACAGTTCAATCCAGTCGTCACTATCAGCCTCGGGAGCAGAGTTGTAGTTGATTTCCGTGATGATGACCGGATCTACGATGGTCGTGGTACCTGCATCAAGAAAGGCGGTGAGTTGAACGTCGGCCAGGGGTGTGATCTCGATCTCCGGTGTGTCGACCCGATCCGTCCGAATCACCAGGGGGGCTTCGCCGGCCAGGGAACAGTCGAAGCTGATGTCGGAGCTGTTCCTGTTGGTCTGATGGACCTCTACGGCCAAGGTATTGAGGCCGACCTTCAGATGGGCCAGAGAGATTTCAACCTCCGTGAAGCTATTCTCATCGGCAATCCCCTGAGGCGCCAGTGTCGTATAGTCGATAGGACCCGACGGCATGTTGACGCGCGCGATTTCCTGGCCGTTCAGATAGGCCACGGCCCCATCATCCACCAGCAGAAAAAGCGACAACGAACGGAATGGTGCGACATCACTTAGCTCAAAGGATTTGCGAAAACAGGTGGTGATATGCTTGTTGCTCGCATCCCCGCCATAGCCGATCACTGTGGCTTCGTCTCCATCGCCATAGCCGAGTTGGGCCGGGCCGGAGGGCCATGCCGTATCGTCATAGCTTGTCTGGCGCCATTCGGTGCCGAGATCCGCTCCCACGTCCGAGTATTTCCAGACGGACCCCGCGGGTACGATGCTCTGCGATAAGACCATGGCGAATTGGATCTCCCAACGCGAAAAGGTGTATCCCAACCGGGGCGTCGCGCGGACGACGAGGGGAACGTCGCTGAAGTAGGTCCCCTGGAATCCGTCGGGGAGTCGCTTGCGATTGATCTGAAGCACGGCAGACTCTGGGACATCCAGGAGCAGGCCGATCTCCGACGTCCCACTCAAGCCAAAGTGGTTGAGGAAATTGCGCGTGGTGGCGGCGGGCCGTTGCAGGGCGAAGGTTCGCATCTGGTCGATATTCTGCTCCCAACGCGTCACGGACTCGAATATGGGCCTCATCCAGGTCTCCAGGGCATCGGGATCCTTCTTTCCGCCCCATTTGGTGATGTGCCGGGGGATCTCGGGTGCCAGTCGCGCCTGGAATTGATCAATGAGTCCCAGCAGACGTTCGGGACGAAAAGTCGTATTCATGTGATAGGCATAACGCTGTATGAACTCATTCCGAAAGCCTTCGTTCTCCAGCAGGTTTCGGAACAGGCGTGTGGACCATTCCGGATTGGGCCAGCCCGACCCAAAGCGGGTCGTCGCTTTGTCGATCATGTCCTCTCCGATCCATGCCGTCGTGAGGCACTGATCCATGTCGAAGTTGACCCAGCGCCACCGCGCCAGAGGCCCCGAGTTTGCCCGCCAGAATTTGATATTGTTGCCCGGCCAATCCCGCTCCGCCAGGTAGATGTGGCCGATCTGGTAGTCGATATACTGATCGATGTCAATTTGACCGCTGACGACTTTATAGTGATCGGGATCGGCCATGTTGTAGCTGTTGGCGTAGTTCACCATCGCCGTGTAGCCGGCATTGGTCCCCGCGACGACCCTGCCATTGCTTTCCAGCAGATTCACTTCGTCCGCATCTATGTTGAAGTTCCCGGCGACGTAGTGCTCGTTCACTTTCTCGCGAATGTTGTGGATGCCCCAGTACTGGCCGTTGAGGAAGAGGACCGCCGGACGGTAGGCCTGATAGTCAACGTCCATGTACTCCACCAGCACCGTTTGTGACAGGGCGTCGCGGAACAGGGTGGACACCTGATCGTCCGCCGAACTCCTCAGGATGAAGGATTCAAAACGGTCGATATCCTTGTCCGGAAAGAGCTGATACTCGAACGATCCCTTGCCATACACTTTGCGCGCGAACAGCGCCAGCGACCTCTGAGGGAACCGGTGACGCGAGCACCCGCCGAAGATCTTCACACCCGCCCGCTGGTTAAAGCCCAGATCCCCGTCCATCGCATACAGTTCAACGTTCACAGGACGTTCCCAATCCTGCTTCACATTGCGGATCGCGCTGTCACAGTAGCCGCCCCTTCCGTTCGTGCCGGTCACGTAGATGCCACGTTCGTCGCTGAAGAAGTTATCCGGATCCGTGACAATCGAGATGAAGGGAAGATTGACCGGCTCATCAATGAAGTAGGTATGCGTCACAACCTCACTGGGTGCGGAACCGTGCAGGTAGCCGATGGCGCGGACCGCGGTGGTGGCATCCAGGGCAATCGGAGCCCGATACGGCAAGGCGCTGTCATCCGGCGGCGTGCCGTCGAGGGAGCAGTAGATATCGATCTGGTCGGAATTCTCGAAGGCCAGCACCTGCGGCCCCTGGTAGAATCCTCCGGTAATTGAAAAGACCGGTTGTGGTGCCACCTTTACGCTGTCGCGCGGGTGATTGACTGAGCCGGGGCTGGGTGGACTGAAGAAGCTCCATTGGTCCGCGTCGTTTCCCAGGCGCCCATACGACATGTCATCTTGCTGCGCACCGAAGCTCAGCGCATCCACGAGAATACCATCCGGCGTGTACAGGCCAAGCTGCTCCCCTCCTTTGTTCAGCCTGAAATTCGTGTGGAGTCCCGTATCGCGACCATCGGCCCACAAGAGAAGAAAGCCGGCTGCAGGAATCAGGGTTCCGTCCGGGATCCGCCACTTCAGCGGTTCATCCAGGTCATCCGTCACGTAGTAGCCGCCCAGGTCCATTGCTCCCTGAGTAGTGTTGTATAGCTCAATCCAGTCAGATAACTCTCCAAACGCGGGATCCCGGTTCGCCATTTGGTTGGATGCGAGGAATTCGTTAATAAGGATCTCAGGCGATTGACCCCGCGTCGTCGTATGAAGCATGGGAAGAACAAACAAGCTCAAAGCGAACCGTGCATAGGTATTCAAGCCCAATGCTCCTTTTAGAATACACACGAGTGAACGATGACATCGCCGCAAGGACGCCGCTTGAGATCACGCCGTCGCATCACCCTGACCAACTCTGTCAGACCCGAACATACGACCGCCAAACCTCAATAATTTATTATACCATGTGACGGCCAAAAACATAGCGCCGTTTCCGGCCGCATCGACGAAAAACACGTCCTGGCGGTTGTTGCCGCGTTGCGTGACGCGGTGGGCCCATTATGCGAACACCGCTCGTGCTTGCCTGAGCATCGTCTCCTCTCGCAAAGCCACCCTGAAGGCGCATACCTCTCAGTCGGTCGGCCCCGCGGAGCATTACATCATACCGACAAGGCTACACAAAGCCGGATCGACCGGCGACAGGGGCCCGATCATGTCCGTCGTGTGCGGATACACGCCGGGTGCGGCCGGAATCTAGTGGCGGTCCTTACGGCCCTGGTGGGGTTGGCGCCCGGGAGGTCCGCTCCGCGACAGAGCGCTTCCGCCACGGCGCGGCGGGAGCTTGCCGCTTTCGGGCCTCCGGCGTGGTGGTGTTGGGCGAGCGGTGTGATTCCGGCTCGTCCTGGCCGCCGACCCATACTTACGATCCTCCCCGCCGGTGGCCTCAAAGCGCCAAACTCCCTG
>CAYFUB010000046.1:0-10466 GCA_964346195.1 uncultured Pirellulales bacterium | reverse complement strand
TCAGGTGGAATCGGTCGAGGTATTTGCCCCCGGCCAGGAGGACGAGCAGTGCCGCGGCGCTCCCGTACAGCGCGCCGTACTGACCGGCCGGGCCGCCTCCCACGTACCGGATACGGCGCGGTTCCGTGCCACGCTGCCCGAGGCGGATGAATACCGCGAGGACGGTGGTCACCAGGGCGACGATGACGCCGACAAACAGCAGAAAGTAGAACGCGTCATACAGCGGCAGTATGAACAAGTAGAACCCGGTGTCGCGGCCCAGGATGGGGTCGTCCACGCCGGTCCGGACCCGGTTCATGTAAAGCAGGATTGTGTCCCAGTTGCTCAGACCCCAGTATCCGCCGACGAGAGCGGCGATGAGCTTCGAGCCAAGGCCCAGGTGCCTTCTTTCTCGGATGGCTGGCAGCGTCAACAGGTGCACCAGGCCCAGAGCCAGTGCGGCGGCCGCCAGCATCAAAATCACCTGCGTGAGAACGACCTTCCAGAATCTATGGGGATAGCCGACGGCGTCGAACCACAGCGCTTCACCCCAGAAACCCAGGAACCAGAAGAACACCACGGTGCCGAGGGCAACCGCGACCCCCAGCACGATCGGCCAGAGTCTGGCGCGCTGCACACCGACGAGGAGCAGGCCGGCGGCTACCAGGATCAGGATGCTGATCAGAGCGACATACATCGATGCGCCTCACCGGCCGTGCGGGTCTACTGCCTGCCGGCGCCCTGCACTTGTTCGAGCCGCGCGGCGACGAAAGGCCAGTTGGCGAGCTTCATGAAGTTGTCCACCCACGACGCCCGGTTGTTCTGATACTGGAGATAATAGGCGTGTTCCCACACGTCGCATACGAGCAGAGGCACGCTATTCCACATCGTCAGGTTCTGGTGCTTCTCGCATTGCAGGATCAGGAGCTTGTCGGAAATGGGCTCATAGACGAGCGCTCCCCAGCCGCTGGCCTCGACGGCCTTCGTGACTGCCGCGAACTGGTTCTGCGCGTCCGGCACGGAGCCGAAGCTCCTGATCATGGCATCCGCCAGAGCGGTCGGCATCTCGGGTTTACCGGGTGTCATGGAATGCCAGAACAGAGTGTGCAACACGTGCCCGCTGCCGTGGAAGGCCAGTTGCCGGCTCAGGTGTTGGACGGCGCCGTAGTCGTTCGTTTTGCGGGCGGCTTCCAGCTTCTCGATGGTGTCGTTGAGCCCCTTGACGTAACCCGCGTGGTGTTTGGTGTGGTGGATTCTCAGCGTCCTCTCGTCATAGAAAGGTTCGAGGGCATTGTAGTCGTAGGGGAGAGGGGGCAGGCGATAGGCGCCGTCCTGGTACGCCTCGTCGAACGCGCCGCCGGTGACCAGCGCCGATGCCGCTTCACGCCCGCGGAGCCCCTTGTCCATCGCGCTCATGCCCAGAACGGCAAATGATCCCCGCCTGATCAGGTCCCTGCGTGATTGATTTGTCTTCATACTCTCTACCCTTTCCACTCTGTGGCGTCTTCCGGCTGCATCAAGGTCGAACCCCGAGGCTAAGGGCCAATCAGGCATGGAACAATAAGGAAACGGTTTATATTCGGGTAAGGGAAATACGCAGGAGCGTTTCGCGTCGGTCCCACATGCGACAGCGTTCGGGCGGGGCATTTGCCATTGGCCGTGATTCGCAAGCGTGCAGGCTTTTTGGCAAGCGGAATGGGTAAAACCCTGACGTCGCGTCCGGTGTCTGCCAACAAACCTGTGACGTAGAATCGACAGGGGCTCATGGAATTCCCTTTGCGTGGGTTCTCAGGCGCCATGAGTAGCGAAGTGCGTGCGAAAGGGCATGATATGAAGGTCAGCGAGATCATGACATCAGGCTTCGAGACGATCGATTCGACGGACTCCCTGGTCGAAACGGCCCGGAAGATGAAGTCGTTCAATATTGGATTTCTGCCCGTGCGGGAAGACAAAAACCTCATCGGCGTCATCACCGACAGGGACCTCGTCGTGAGGGCGCTGGCGGAAGGACTGGAGCCGGCTTTCAGCAAGGTAAAGGATATCTGCAGTCCGGAAGTGGTTTACTGCTATGAAGATGACAGCATCGAGGGCGCGGTAAAGTTGATGGAAGAACACCAGGTCCGACGCCTGGTTGTTTGCGACTATGACGGGAACCCCGTCGGGGTCGTCTCTCTCGGCGATATCGCCGTCAAGACGGGACAGGAGCAGCTCTCCGGTGAGGCGCTGGAGCAGATCAGCGAGCCGGCCGCCCCGCTGCGTTGATACGGCCATGCGGTCCGAGGATTCGGATTTCCAGATGTTCTCAAAGGGAGGCGCGCTGCGGGCCGTCGGTGCGGTGGTTGCGCCATCCTGCATCACGTTGTTGAGTAACGGCCATACATGCGAAAGGGCATGGTTATGAAAATCAGTGAAATCATGACAACAAGTTTCGAGATGGTCGATTCGACCAACTCGCTCACGGAGGCGGCGCGGAAGATGAAGTCGCTCAATGTCGGCTTTCTGCCGGTAAAGGAAGGCACCATGCTTATTGGGGTGCTTACCGACCGGGATATTGTCATCCGGGGGTTGGCCGAAGGGCAAAAGCCTGATTCCACCCAGGTGAAGGATATCATCAGCTCCGAGATTGTCTACTGCTATGAGGACGACAGTATCGAGGACGCGGCCCGGCTGATGGAGGAGCATCAGATAAGACGGCTGATCGTCACCGACCACGACCGCACGCCGGTCGGGATCGTTTCTCTCGGCGATATCGCCGTCAAGACGGGCGAGGAGCGGCTGTCCGGCGAGGCGTTGGAGCAGATCAGCGAGCCGGCGGCCCGGGCCCGCTGACGGGCGTCGTTGCCGACGTGGAAGACATGGCCCGGCTGAGTGAGGTACTGCGTCGCGTATCGGGACGATCTGAATGCCGATGAAGATCAGAGACTACTACCTGACCCCCGACGTTCGATCACGGATGATCGAATTCCTCGGGGGTCATAGTCTGGAGGAGGCGACATGCCATTACATCGGCCGGGCCTGGGATACCATCAAGCCCGGATTCAACATGCGGAAACCGGGCGAGCTGGACGCATTCCTGGAGAACGAGTGGGACGTGGCGCGGTCCCTGTGGGACAAGCAGTGGTTGGTGGCCGACCTGGATGTCGAATATGCGAATTTCGACTTTCCCGCCGAGCCGTTTCTCGACTATCAGCGCACGTTTGCCCTGCAGGAGCCGGTCCTGCACGCGCTCCAGCGTATCTTCACAAGTGTCGGGATGCATCCCCTGCATGCGGTCAGCGGTCGCGGCCATCATTTCGGATGGAAGGTCCGACTGACGAGTCCGGCCTTTCAGCGTTTGGCCGGGATTGGCGTGGTTACGCCTGCCCTGGCGGGCATGTACGCGCATGCCCACCCGCCGGAGGGCCAGCCGGTCGATCCGCAGCTCGGAAAGGCCTTCGCCGGGGTCGGACTGGTGCTGGAGTATGTGGCGCATCAGGTCCTGGCCGAGGCACAACCGCTGTGCCCGATCCCCGTGCTGCCGGAAGCGGTCGATATGGGCCCGCAGCAAAGGGGCAAGGAAATCATCTCGGTGGACATCAGTGAGTACGGCGATCCCCTCCACACGCGGGGGGTTCGCATACCCTTCAGCATCTATCTCAAGCCCTGGCAGCACGCGGACATCCTCAGGCCTGAGATCGAGGGCCGGGTGCCGGTCATGGTCATGGTCCCCAGCAACGGGCTGGACACGGACCGGGTCACGTCCATCATGCGGGACGTGGGTCAGGCCGCCGAATGGGCCTCCCAAGCCCATGGTGTCATCCCCGACTGCTCGCACGGCATAGAAGGCTTGATCGAATTGTATCTGCGCTCCGAGCTGCGTTCATTCCACGAGTGGTTCTACTCGGCGGAGCACGAGCCGCCGGAACGATGGCCTTCCACCTACGACCGCACGCCGCTGGGTGAGCTTCCCCCGATGGTGAGGTATGCCCTGGAAAGACCCAACGATATACTGCTCAAGCCCGCTTTTCTCCGGCAGGTCGTGGGCGTCCTGCTGGACCGGGGCTGGCATCCGCGCCACATTGCGGGCCTCATCCGCTCCAAGTACGAGCGGGACTTCGGCTGGCTGAATCAATGGTACGTCTACGACGCGAGCACGCGGGCCGATTTCCACACGCGGGTCTACGCCGGCCTGATTGCCATGGGCCGCGACCGGGTGGTAGAGCACTATGCTCGTGCGTGAGGTGACGACTGTGGACGGAGAAAGTACGAAGCACGAAACAAGGAATTCGAGACCAATTCGAAATCCCAATGAGGCTAATGTGGTCGCCGGACGCCTGCCGCATCTTCGGATTTCGGTGGTTCGTGCTTGTTTCGGACTTCGAGTTTCGGATTTCTCTCTAGAATGGGGTGCGATCCATGAGTGATTGGCCGGTAGGGCTTTCAACCGGTTGTTTCTATTATACGAGCTTCTTCGACTGCATCGAGCCGATCCGTCATGGCGGCTTCGGCATGATTGAGATCGCCTCGTCGAGGACACACCTGGATTACCATGACAAGCATTCGATGGCGAAGGCGGCGCGGACACTGCAGAAACTGGGTATCGAGGCTTATTCTTTCCACGCGCCGTTTCGCGAGGACATCGACGTTTCCTCGCTGGACGAGAAGGCGCGTGCCCATGCCCGGCGCGAGATCTTCTCGGCCGCGGACGCGGCGGCCATCCTGGGCGTGCGGCACTTCGTGTTCCATCCCGGTCCCGAGAAAAGCTACGAGCCAACGGCCGAGGAGCGCATCCAGCGCATGAACCACGCGGCCGAGATTATCAACGAGGTCTGTGAGCGCTGCCAGAAGCTTGGGGTCGGAATCGTTCTGGAAAACATGTTGCCCCATTTGTTCTTCGGCAATATGCGCGACATGCTCTGGATCATCGGCGCCATCGACAGCCCGATCGTCGGCACCTGTCTCGATACGGGGCACGCCTACCTGTCGGGCGACATCTATCGAGTCATGTACAAGCTGTCGGGCCATCTGCAATTCGTGCACGCCAACGACAACATGGGAAAAGACGACGACCACTTGCCGCCGGGCAAGGGAAAAATCGACTGGAAAAGGTTGCTGCACGAGCTCAACGAAGTGGACTTTCGCGGGGCCTTCATCCTGGAGTTAATGGGCGAGCCGAAGAAGGACCCGTACGTCGTTCTGGACGAGGCGCGCCAGGCCCGCCTGTACCTCAGAGAGATTTCGCGCCGCCTGCGGCTGTCGAGTCCGCCGACCGTCGCCCGGGCCGCCCCGGAAGCGCCGGGATAAGCGGAAGGTTCATGCCCGCTTGAACCAGAATGACCGATGGGCAGGCGCGAAGGCCTGTTTTCGACACAGGTGTGAGCAAAGGACCGGTCTATGGAATATGAAGAATTCGTGAAGCGTGTGCGGGAGACGGCCGAGCTGGACTCGCGGGAGCAGGCCCTCCGAGCGGTCGAGGCGACCCTGGGCACTCTCGGCGAATTGCTCTCGAAGGCGGAACGGGAGGACCTCGCCGCCGAGTTGCACAAGCCGCTCAAGGGATATTTGTACGTTTGGACCGAGCATCCGAAAGGGCTCAACCGTCCGCGCCGGTTCGGCCTGGCGGAGTTCTACAACCGCGTGGCCGCCCGGTCCGGCGTCCGCCATCCGGCGGCCGTGAAACACAGTCGGGCGGTGATGAAAGTGCTGCGGCAGGCGGTCTCACAAGGAGAGCTCGCCGACGTCTTCCGCGAATTGCCCGATGAATACGACGAGCTGCTCACCGGCAGGCCCCGAGGGCCGCTCTCGCCCTCCATCGTCCGGTAGCGCCGCCAACATGGTGATAAGTTGGCACGACCACGAATGGGGCTGCGCGAGTCAGTAATCCTTGAACCGTCGCATCCAGGCGGGCCAGTTCTCCGGCCGGACCCCGCCGGCCGGTGTCCAGGGGCCGGCAGTCTCGTAGGTCCTGTGCCATTTCAAGCCCCAGAGCTGCTTGAGCCCGACCTTGCGCACCGACCAGTCCATGAACACGCTGTTGATCCCGCCCGTGTGCCGGTCCATGCAGACGTTGCCGCTGTAGTTCGAATTCGGGCCCGTGTCCTCGTACGGCGGCGGCTCGTCCAGGGTCCCATAGTAGAGCGAACAACGACAATCGAAGACGAGCGGCACGTCGGCTGCACCCTTCACATCGGGCGTGCTCCAACAGGCCGCATTGGGCCTGTTCGGGTCCGCGCGTCGGCTCAGCCCGACCCAGCCGTTCGCGCCGTAGCTGCCCAGAAACTCCCGATCCACCTCGTTCCAGCCCCCTCCCGGGACGCGCTCGGCGCCGCGCTCGCCGCGCCAGGCCCGAAACGTCGAGCCGGTCCGCCCATCCGTTGACGGCGTCTTTGCCATCGGACAGAGCCAGATGTCCCGGTAGTTCCCAAAATCGGTGAGAAAGATGTACCACCAGCTTTGAACCCAGACCGTCACCGGTTGCGGTTCTGTCCACGTGTCTACGTGCGTCCTCTCGAAGAAGAACCTGCCGTCGTTGCCCGTCACGTAAGTATCGAGAAGGATACCCCATTGTCGCAAATTGGACTGGCAGGTCACGGCCGCCGCGTGCTTTCGGGCCCGATGGACCACGGGCAGCAGGATCGCCATCAGCAGCACGAGGACCGCCATCACCACCAGCAGCTCGACCAGCGTAAACGCCCTGCATCGGCCTTCCGGTGGGCCTCCAAGCTCGCACAATGGACGACCGCTGCTCATCGCGTACTCCCATTCAGAACGACCTGATCGTACCGTCGCCGCGGCCGAAGTGTCAAGAAATGCAGAGATGGCCCTGCGCTGTCCCGCGGAACGAACCCGTGTCATTGCGCGCGGGTGGGCGGAGTCAGCAGCAGACCCTCGAGCACCGCAGCCAGTTCCCGCGGGGGCATCCTGTCATCCAGATAGGCATGGTTTGAAGGGACGCCGGGGAGCCATTGATTGCTTCCGTCTTCCCGGCCCACGCATTTACCCCCCGAGACGGCGGTGAAATAACCGGATAGACCCCGGACCGCGTACAGTACGGCCACGAGGTCCCAACTTGATCTTTCAGATACCTTGTACTCGTCAAAGAAATTGCGATAGAACGCCGGGACGGGATTGTCCTTCGGCCCCTGAGCCACCAGCCGACCGCCGGTCATCACGTCTTTGCCCAAGCCCGTGAACATGATCTTGCCCGGCCAGTCGCAGATGACCTTGTGTGCCGCCGCGCCGTCCATGGTAAAGTTATACTCGCCTTCGTCCTTCGGCGAGTTCGGCCACCTGCCGCCCATAGAGACCAACTCCTTGACCTTGGCCTCCACCAGTTCTCTTCCGGCAAGCGCGCTGTACTGGTCCGGCCGGCTCTTGAGCAGCTCGGCCATGTTTGTCCGCCAGCCGACGACCACGATGGTCACACTGTGATCGGGCTGCGCCGCCAGAATCTGGCGATACAGGGCCACGGCATCCGGAGCCTGGTCGCTGTGGGTCAAATCGTGGGGGAACGCGCCGACGCTCTGGTGGTACCATTCCTCCGGATCGGGACCGGTCCGCGAACAGCCGATGGGCAGGTCCGCTCGGCCGTAATAGGTGTTGATGGCGTCCAGGGCCGGCGCACACCAGCGATTTCGATTGGCGCTCATCGTCGCCAGAACCTCGGCTTCGCCCTGGTCGGCCATGACGTGAAGTATCGCCAAAGCTCCGGCGTCATCCACGTCCGTGCCCATATCGGTGTCAAAGATAATCGCAACCGGCTTCCGCGGCTCCAGAGGCTCGCCACTCCGACAGCCGCCAGGCAGTGCAACCACCAACCCAACTGCCAATACTCTTACCACCAACCACAAGCACGCAGGCCGAACAGTCATCATGTAAACTCCTCAATCAGCGCCCAAGTGGGCAGGCGGGGGCCAGGCCCCATGTTCCCTTCCGCCCGTCCTGCCGGGGATTCCCGCATCAGTTCCACAGGGTACCGACCGCGCCGGCAAGACCGACCATCAGTTTGGCGTGGCCGGAATGGTAGGGTGTGCCGTGCACACCGACTCCCAATCAGGCGCTGAGCCCAGATGTCCCGTAAGGTTCAAATGAAGTGCTGACCTCGGAATTGTCAGAGGCCTGACGAATCGCTCTCTTGGAACGGGTCGAAGGGCGGACTGCTCCAGAGTCCGCGCCTCGCGGCGGGAGTATACCGCTTTCCAGCCAACAGCGGCAGGGGGGCTGCGAGACCCGGTGTACGGCCCAAGCGAGCATCTCACTCGCGTACCACGCTGGAGGCCCGAAAGCGCAAAACTCCCCGAGCAGACGCGCCGCGGCCCCGCGCTCCCGCCCATTCCCTTCACACCTTTCAGACTTTTGACACCCTGGACACGTGCGGCCTCGCCGCCGCATTTTCCGCTCCCCGCCTGCGCGGGGACAAGTTTCGGCCAATGGCATGACAGGAGGAAGACCCGGCCTCCTCCGGCTCTCAGGTACTCCCTCACGTAAGGAATCTCAATTGGGCGGAACGAAAGCCCAGGTGTCTGTCGTATGATAGCGTAAGGGTACAAATGATGTTAAAATGCATCGGAGTCATGTGACGGAGAGGCATAATGGATACTGAAGTCAGGCCCAATGAGTTCTCTCACAGTTGAGTGGCGCGGGGTGAGGATCTCTTGCCTGAGCGGTTCCCACGCCTGATGAACTTGTCTGCCGCGTTCATGTGGACTTTTGTACCCAAGCCTGAAACGACTTCGGTTCCCGAATTTGCCTATGTGCCGGTTGATATCGGCAAACCATTCGCAGACAAGGATTCGCTCGAGACGCAGGTCGGAATTGCCCAGTGGAATACCGTTTGGGAAGCTGGCCACTTTCGTGCCGATGTGTGTCGCGGAATACTCCCGAAGAGACTCAGGTGGCTTGAGCGGTTCGCGGGCACCAACATCTACCTCCTTCCAAATCCCGGCGACACCAACTACGAGGCAATACAGCCTCTGTATCACATGCTCCCAAGGGATGTCCTCGAACGCGTCGGACTACCGCCGGTCAGAACAGGATTCTGGCCGGCAGGAATGTGCCGATGGGAGCTGCGCCCGGCCTTTCCAGATGGATTCAATTCCAGAGTGGAAAGAGCGTTTGCGCAACATATTTGGCCATTGCTGAGCCCTCGCTCGAATCTGCATGCCTTCTCCCACGACGATCCGCTTGTCCTGCTTGCACATAATCTCAATTTCTGGATACCGTTCGCGTACATCATCATGGAGGATAGGCTCAGCCATTACCGAGAAGTCGACTTCGACGACGATCAACAGAAAAGAGAGTTCCAGCGATTACGCAAGACACTCCCTCCCGGTGTGAGGGCTGCGCGGCCTCGCCGGGGCGGTGGACTCTGGGAGGGGACCGAGGAGGCATGGGAGGCAGCAAGGGCCCTTGTTGAGGCGGCTGATCGATACGGTAGGCTGAGAGCAATAATCGATGCTGTCCAGTCCAATCGTGTGCACGACGATTTCTCTCCCATCTGGTCATACGCAAAACAGGATTTCGAACGGAAACTATATCACAAGCGATCCAAAGTCCGTGTTTCCTTTGTTCAAATTGACGACTCCATTGGAGTCCACGCCCCGACGAGTGAACTGCATGAGGACCTTCTTTGGGAAGACTTCTTGGCGATCCTGGATCCGCGTGAGAGGCAGATCACCGTTTGCCTTAAGAACGGAATGACCAAGGTAGGCGAGATTAGTAAGGAACTCGGATATGCAAATCATTCCCCCGTCTCAAAGGCGCTCTCACGGATCAGGCAGAAGGCCAAGAGATACCTGGAGTAATCGCGGAACACATCCGGGGGCCAGTCAAATCGGGGGTCATCCATATAGGGTTCCTGTCCAGAAAAAAGGCACTTTCTCCGAACCGAAAATTTCGCGTCTGTGTTTCTCCAACCGCTTTTCGGGTTGCTGCTGCGGTCTGCGCTTTTGCCGCGTGACACTAACGTACCCGCGTTTCTCATGAAACGCGGGAAGCACGAATACCGAAATTTGAAGTCCGAAACAGGTGCAAGAGTCGATAGCCGAAAGAAACGCAAAAAGACGAAAGAAGGGAGGCGGGCACCTTGAATCCGGTTGGTCTTTTCGTACTACAATCCTGCGAAACGTCGTTTTCCGTGCTCGATTTTGATTTCGAGCGATTGTAACATTTTGACGCACAGTAGGTTATGACGCTTTTCCTATTCGACGGACTTTTGGTTGCGGCCGATGGGCGAAGCCCGAGGCCGCGCTGGGTTCTTTCGTTTCTTTCGGCCACAAGTCGTTTTGATCCCGTCCCAAGGCCGCGCTGGCTCGCTGTGCCCTTCGGGGCTGAGAATCTGCGGCAATCGGCGCAATCTGCGGATGACTTCCCTTCGCGGTTGAAGATCAATTGTCAGTCTTCGACTCACGTTCGCCTGGTCCCCGACTGGGAAGGCAAGAAGACCTGGACCCCTGCCTTCGCAGGGGTGACAGAGTCGGTATCTGCGTGCATGCGATCTGAGGGTCGCA
>CAYFUB010000045.1:0-10116 GCA_964346195.1 uncultured Pirellulales bacterium | reverse complement strand
CCTTGCCCGCCGCCCCGGCCTCCCGGCGAAAGCAGCTCGAAAGCCCCACGAACTTCAAGGGCAGCTCCTCGGCCGGCAGAATCTCGCCCATGCGATAGGCCGTCAGCGGAACCTCGGCGGTCCCGGCCAGGTTCAACTCATCTCTCTCCATGCGGTAGGTCTGCTCTTCGGAACCGGGGTAGTAACCCGTCCCCATCATGGCCTCGTCCCGCATCAGCAGCGGCACCATCATGGGCGCATAGCCCCGCTGCACCATGAAATCCAGGGCGAAGCGCAACACGGCCCAGTGCAACAGGGCGCCGTCGCCTTTCAGGAAGTAGTTGCGCGTGCCCGCCAGCTTGACCCCTCTCTCGATGTCGATGATATCCAGCGTCAGTCCCAACTGGACGTGGTCTTTCGGCTTGAAATCGAACTGGCGAACCTGGCCTTCCCGCCGGACCTCGACGTTTTCCGTATCGTCCTTGCCGACCGGGACGTCAGGATCGGCCGGCTGTGGGACCTCCAGCAGCAGGGCGTCGAATTCCGGCTGCAAAGCCTTGACCTCATCCTGCAACTGCTCTTCCTGCGGCTTGAACTCGGAGAGTCTGGCCAGCGCTGCATCCCTCTCGTCACCGGACAACTTCGGAATTGATTTCCCGATCCGATTCTTCTCGGTGGCGATCTCCTGCATCGCGGCTTTCGCCTTTCTCAGACGAGCATCGACTTCCAGCAGCCTTCGGATGTCGGCGTCCATGCGCTTATCGGCTGCCGCCTGGATGAAGGCGTCCGGATTGTCGCGGACCTGCTTGATGTCAATCATAACCTTGTCCTGAAAAAATAGGGCCTACGGGACCAACGAGAAGCCAATTCAAGACTAAACGCTGACTTGTCATGGTGAGCGAAGCGAACCATCTGGGTACCGAAGGAGAGGTGTCTCAAGTCCGCAGCCCAGATTCTTCGCTTCGCTCAGAATGACATTCACTGTCTTGAGATGGTTTCCAGGACCTATCCTTCTCCCGTATCCGGGAACCGCCTGACGATCACCACGTTGTTCTGCCCGCCGAATCCGAAAGACTCGTTCATGGCGACGTTGACAGGCATCCTGCGGGGCACATTCGGCACGTAATCCAGGTCCAACTCCGGATCGGGATCGTGCAGATTGATCGTCGGCGGCACGATATTGTCCCGTATCGCCAGAACACACGTGATCAGTTCCGCCGCCCCGGCCGCCCCGATCAAATGCCCCAGCATGCTCTTGACGCTGCTGGCCGGGACCTGCCGGGCCCGCTCTCCGAATACGGTCTTGATGGCCAGTGTCTCGACGCGATCGTTCTCCTGCGTGCTGGTGCCGTGGGTGTTGATGTAGTCAATGTCCTTACAGGTCAGGCCGGCGTCGGCGAGCGCGGCACGCATCGCCTGGGCCGGGCCTCGGCCTTCCTCGTGCATGTCCGTCACACGGAAGGCATCCGAGCTGCATCCATAGCCGACCAGCTCGGCCAGGATGCCCACGCCCCGTCGTCGCGCGGAACTGAGGGACTCCAGGATGAGGATGGCCGCCCCTTCGCCCAGGACGAAGCCGTCCCGGCTCCCGCAGAAAGGCCGCGAGGCGGTTTCCAGACTATCGTTTCGCGTTGACAGGGCGGTCAGCCGGTTGAATCCGGTGACGCCCAGCGGATGAATCATTGAGTGGGCCCCGCCTGCAACCATGATATCAGCGTCGCCGCGGCGGATCAGCATCATGGCCTCGCCGACGGCCTGGGTGCTGGCGGCACAGGCGGCCAGACAGCTTCGGGCGGGTCCCCGCGCCCGCGTCAGCATCGCGACGTGGGCCGCGGCCATGTTGGGCTCCTGCTCGAGCTCTCGCTGGGCATCCATTTTAGCGAACGCGACTGGCGTGCTCTGCTCCCACAGCATCCGTTGCTGCTGCGTATCCCAGCCGGCCAGGATACAGGTGAAAAATGCATCGTTGTCGAGCGAGCCCTCACCGGCGCCGAGGTAAATTCCCATTCGCGTACGGTCTAAGCCGTCGGCGGGTTCGGCAGTCTCCACCTCGATCCCCGCCTGCCGACAGGCCTGCACCGTCGCCCCGAGGGCGAATCCCGACCCCCGGCTGCATTTCTCGTGCAGGTGAGGAAGGCGGACGTACCGGCGGAAATCGTAATCCTTCACTTCCGCATCGAACGTCGTGGGGAATGTCGAGGCATCGAAAATCGTGGTCCGGTTGGCCCCACTGCGCCCCGACAGGACTGCCTGCCACAGGGTCTCGACGTCGTTGCCCAACGGACAGACGATGCCCATCCCCGTGATGACTACGCGCTCCTGTGTCTTGGGCGTTCTCATTCTTATCCTGCCGTATCCTTGTGATATGCCTTGAGCACCAGCGCCGCCGTCTGACCGCCGTGCGTGTAGCTGCAGCACAGGGCATGCCTGATTCGGCCGGTTTGTTGCCTGGTGACGATGTTCAGATTGCATCCTTTCGCCGCCCGCTCGAAGTTTTTCGCGGCGGGAATTACGCCTTCGACGGTGGCTCGCACGGCGGCAATCACGTCCAGGGCGCCGCCCGCGGCGCCGGTCGTCGTGAGCATGCTCTTGGTCGGCCACACGGGTATGCGCCGGACCGCCGGGCCCAGAGCCGCCTCCAGCGCCCTTGCCTCCGCCAGATCGTCGTGGGGAACCGCGGTCCCGTGGGGGATAATCAGGTCGAGGTCGTCGGGACGGATTTCCGCATCTGCGATGGCCTTTTCGACGGCGACCCGAACGCTCATGCCGTCCGGCTCAAGCCTCTCATAAACGGGGCTGACGCTGTGGCTGTTGCCGATCCCAATCACCTCGACCAGGATTCGCGCGCCGCGGGCCCGGGCGTGTTCGAGGTTCTCCAGCACGACCATGCCCGCCCCTTCGCCGAAGACCGAGCCGCCGGCATTCGCATCGAAGGGCCGGCAGGCGGCCTCGGGAACGCCGTCCCAGGATTGTACCGCACGCTTCAGCAGATGCTGCCGGATCATCATGATCGGATTCACTTTCGCCTCCGCCCCCCCGGCGAGAGCCACGTCGCTGTCGCCACGGGCGATGACCTGGGCCGCCTCGCCGAGGGCCAGATGGGCGGAGGCCTCGGCGCATGTGATCGTGTTGCTCGGACCCTGGATGTCGTGAATGATGCCGATGTGGCACGCCAGCATATTCGGCAGATATTTGAGCAGCCAAAGAGGCGTCACGTACTCGAGCCCCTCTTTGCCCCACTTGCGCAGGTCGAAGACGCCGTCGGTGGCACTGACCGCCACCGCGGGGCCCAGCTCCACCAGATCGCAACTGATCATGCCCGAGCCGATGTTGACCCCGATCCGGGTCGGATCGATATTTACCCGTTCCGGATCGATTCCCTTCGTTATCAAGCCGCTGCCCGCGATCGCTTCGCGCGCCGCGACAACGGCCAGCTCGATGTCCCGACACATCAGTTTGGTGGCCTTGCGGTACGTCCGGGGGACGTGGTCCTGTACCCGGTACTCCGGGACCTCGCCCGCCAACTCGCAGGGGAACCCGGTGGGATCGAACGCCTTGATGCGGGCGACCCCGCACCGGCCGGCACAGAGGCCGGTCCACATGTCGTCGACGGTCAAGCCCAAAGGGCTGACCGCGCCAAGGCCGGTGACGACTACCCGCGCTGACCTCATCCGGTCGACTCCGTCCCGCGCGGACCGGACCGGGCGCCGTCCAGAGCCACGTCGCGCAACAGGGATGTGAACGTCCCGGTGAAGACGAAATTCTCCTCGGGGAATTTCCTGCCCGCCAGGTTCTGATCGATGTGACTGAAAATCAACTCGATCTCGGCGATGAGCTGGTCCGAGCGCGTGATCCGGCCGCTCGTGCTGGCTGCTTCCGGGGAAATCGTCTCAATGCGTGCCTCCAGACGGAGGCTGTCGCCGGGAACGACACAATCGAGAAACACCGCCTTGCTGATCTTGGCGAGGATGACTTTTTCCTGAAAGTTCTTGGCCTCCCCCACGAGAATGCCGGCGGTTTGCGCCATGGCCTCGATCATCAGGCACTCCGGCATCACCGGGAACCCGGGAAAATGGTCGTGCAGGTGCTCCTCGGCCAGGGTGACGTTCTTGACGGCCACGGCCCGACGACCACTCTCGAACTCGACGAATTTGTCGATCCAGATCCAGCGCATGCAAGCTCGTATCAAAATGAACGGCAGGTTGACCTGCGCCATCCTGCCGTCGACTCATTCTCCCGGGGAGCGCGGCTCACGCCCCGTTCAGTCTGCTATCAACGTAATTGACAATCGCGGTGACGGTGAACAGGTCCGCCAGCTTGTTGAGGTCGGGGTCTTTCTCGAATTCCGTCAGGTCCGTGTGCGGCACTCTCGCGCGGAGCTCGGCCAAGCCCTTGTCCGTCAGCCGGCCGCTGCTGACCAGCTCCGGATCGTTCAGCAGGGACTCGGCCGGGAAGAGCTCCCCGCGCGGCACCTTGATCTCGAACGCCTTCTCCAGACGAAACACGATGTCCAGGAAATCGATGCTCTCGGCCCCCAGGTCGCCCATCAACGTGGCATCGGCGGTCACCTCATCATCATCGACCCCGAGGGCATCCACCAGCACTCCCTGAACCTTCTGAAAAATCTCATCCCGACTCATGGCCATGATTGCTGCTACCTCCATGAAAGTTTCAAGTTTCGAGTTTGAAGTTTGAAGTCGGAGGACTCGCTGTCTGTCCCTTCACACTTGACACTCGGAACTTCAAACTTGCTCCTGATGTTCCTCAACTCTGCTGCCTGAGCAGCCTGAACCGGCTCTTCATTCCTTCGATCACCTGGGCGTCCACCGCCGCCCGCGCGGGATTCCGGTCGGACAGGTTAAAATGCCTGAGCCCGAACCGGCCTTCGACAATCGTCTGTCCTTTGGAGACGCCAGAGCCCGAAAAGCTGCTGACATTCTCCTCGATCAACCTGGCTTGGACCGTGTACTCGATCTGCGACCCGGGCGCCAGAAAGCTCTTATATTTTACGTTGCGGGCCTGTTCGAGCAATATCATGCTGTGCGCAAAATCCTCGGTCTTGCGGACGAGCCAGCTCGCTGATTCGATCAGTCCTTCCAGGAGCAGGACGCCCGGCAGCACGGGGAACGTAGGGAAATGGTCGCCCAGGTACTCCTCTGCCAGCGACACGCTCTTGACGGCGGTCAGCCTCTTGCCTTCTTCCAGCGCCACGATCTTGTCTATCAGTATGAATCTCATGGACCCTTTGGCCATCCAACGTAAATCGTCGCTATTGTAGTGACCGGCGGCGGCTTTGCCAGTGTTTTTTCGCTTTTTGCCGGGGCAATCGCAACGTCGGTCAATCTGCCGGGTGGCATCGTCAAGGCCGCGGGCCTTGGCGAAGGCTCCGGCGCACTTGCGTCAGACCATCGCCAGGCTTCGCACGGGGCCCCCTTGACGATGCCGCCCGGTCGGGCCAAACACGCACGGGCCTTCGGCCTTGATGACGCCACCCGGCACAGGGCAGACCCGGTAGCCTCATCAGGTCTGTCTTCCGGACTTCCCGGTTACTCGTCGCATCCTGACGGTGCCGCGAAGAATGTCGATTGAAAAAGATTGGTCTGTGGCTATACTTCAGCCCATGAACGTTCGCGGCGCGAAAATCTCAGATGCCAAGGCGATTTGTGCCCTGGTCAACTACTATGCCGAGCATGACAAGATGCTGTTTCGGCCTCTGGCGGAGATCTATGAGAACCTTCAGACGTTTCTGGTGGCCGAGCGGGACCGGACGGTGGTGGGATGTTGTGCCCTGGAGGTCATCTGGTCGGACCTGGCCGAGATCAAGTCGCTCGCCGTCAGCCCGGACGACAGGGGCAAAGGTGTCGGGACGGCGTTGATCGAGGCGGCCCTCGACCAGGCCCGTCAACTGGGTGTTCCCCGCGTGTTCGCCCTGACCCTGGAGCCCGGATTCTTCGAGCGGGCCCGGTTCAGTGTCATCAGGAAAGAGGAACTGCCGATGAAGGTCTGGAGCGACTGTGCCCGCTGTCCGAAGCAGAATGAATGCGACGAAATCGCCGTGATCAAGGGACTCGCTCGCGACCCCGACCCGGATGCGGGGTAGCCGTCGTAAGGGCCGGCGTTCCTGTGCCAAGAGCGTCCAACGGAATGAGTATTGCCCGGCGCCGGTCCGTCGCCCCTGTGAGCGCAGGCCCGGCCGCCACGACTCTGCCATTGCTGCGGAGGCAGGAAGGGTCCGCAACGCGACGCATGGCGTCTGGTGGGATTCACGGAAGCGATACATCGCTTCTGGGGTCCCGGGTCCCCAATCCAGACATCCCACACACGGGATTGTGCCCAAGCACGAGCACATTTGCTTTTCGGGATTGGCTGAATCCCTGCCTTCGCGGCACGGCTTCCGGCCGCAACCAAGAATGCTTGCCAAGAACGCAAGATGTTGCGCCTTTGCGGTGCAGGGGTGACAGCCCTGCGCCGAGCGGTGCAACTGCGGCAGCCCGTGGACGCGTGCTCGTTCTGCCATACGGATTAGGGAAAATCCTTGCGCGGCACAGACTTCGTCATCCTGAGGCGAAGCCGAAGGATCTGGCTCCCGGATGAGACGTTTCTCCCGTTCGTAGCCCAGGTCCTTCACGGCGCTGCCACGGCGCTGCGCTTCGTTCAGGATGACACACGGGGCGCAAGAGTTATTCATAACCCGTATCAGATGCTCTAAAGGCTTCAAAACGCTGGGGTTGCGTCGTGGCCTTGCGTCGTCCGCCTTCCTGATAATCTAGCAGAACAGCGGTGAGATGTGGTGGGGGCCCAAGTCAATCAGCCTACTTGGCGGCGTTGGAACAGGGCGACGGCGAGGGCGAGGATCCCGGTCGCGTAGCATAGCGCGTAGGAGGCGCTGATGAGAATGTACTTGAACGGGACCACCGTGCCTTCGTAGATGGCGTCGCTGATCCAGAACACTTGCAGGTTGGGCACGAGGAAGCGGCCGACCTTGGCCCACAGGTGGGCGTCCGCGAAACGCCCGAACACGTAGTCACTGACCAGGCCAAGCAAAAAGACCCCCACGCAGGCCGAAAGGGTCACCACGATGTTGAAACGGGTCGAGATGGCCACGGCCAGCGCGGCGATGATGACCGCCGCCAGAAACAGCAGAATCGAGCCGTAGATATCGAGCATATTGATGCCGTTCTTGGCCGGATTGAATTGCCAATCCCGGTCGATGAGGGCCAGAAACACCATGGCAAAGGTGGCCAGGATGGCCGCCACGACGATGGCGGTAGAGGTGAATTTCCAGTCATAGGCGTAATTGAAGAAGGCGCTGAGCAGAACGGTCGCGACAACCACGGCTCCGGCGGCGCCGACGACGGTCCAGTCGCGCGTATCGGAGGCCGTCGCGAGCACTCCGTGGCGAATGGTCATGAGCAGCCCGACCGTGCAGAGATAGTGCGCGAGGGCCACGGCCGCCATGACCCCGAGGAACTTGGCCAGGACGAATATCGGACGTTGCACCGGCTTGGTCAGGACCGTCATGATGGTCTTGTTCTCCAGCTCCACCGCCACGGCCCCGGAAGCTGAAAAGATTGCCACGAACAAGCTGGCCAGGAACAGCGTAGATAGGCCCAACTCACGCAGGAGTTTGTTATCATCGTCCATGGTGTACATTGACAGCGATGGGCTGACAAGAAAGAGCAGCAGGGCGGTCGCCAGAATGACCGCGTAAACCGGTTGGCGAAGAGTTTCGACGAAGGTGTTTTTGGCAATTGCAGTCAGCTTGTGCATCACTCACCCAAAGTAGCATGGGCGTCCCGCCCATGATTTAGGCTCGCGGGCCAGATGCCCGCGCCATGTTGCCGGCCAGGTCTTACGCTGCTCCTGAAACGAAAATCTGAGGCGTATTTTTTTTCGCGTTTGTCACTACACGAGAGTCATGGTTGGTGTTATAGTACCGGACTCCCTGTTTGTAAAGGACCTGATCCGGTACTGAGTGATACTACTGGATGAGCAGGTTTTCGGTTCACAGCCTGGAGCTTGATCGCACATGACCGTATCGTCGAAACGCCCCGAGCAGGTGGCCTGGGCCTCCCTGGTTCTAAGCCTGGTGTTCTTCGGCACCGCGTTCTTTTTGGGCCGCTGGAGCGGTTTCTTTCCTGTCTCGACCGTCGCCTGGCAGGTCTTGGCGGCGGCCCTCATCTGGCTGGTTCTCGCCGTGCAGTTCCATCAGCGTAGTCTCGCCGAGCAGGAAAAGCTGGACGTGAGCCAGTTGGCCCGGGAGAAGAACTCCGCGACGATTTTTCAGGCCAGGGGTGAACAAGCGGCGTTATTCGCGGTCGCCCAGCGACGGCTGGAGACTTTGGAGAAGTGGTTCATTCCCGTCTTCGCGGCCCTGATCGCGGGCTATGAAATCGGCATCGGGCTGTATCTGTTCAAGAGCATCCCTGCCACGGTGGAGACCCGGACCCAGCAGCCGCTGGTCTGTGCCATCATCATGACGGCCATCGCGTTCGTCAGCTTTCTGCTGTCGCGCTATGCCACGGGCATGTCGGTCGAGCCGCGCTGGAAGCCCCTGCGGGCCGGGGGCAGCTTCCTGCTGGCCGTGGCCCTGCTCTGTTTCGCGCTGGCTATCGCCCTGGCGCTCGTCCACTTCCACGTTTCTTCCATGCTGAATGTCATCGGGTACATTATCCCCGCTTTGCTGGTCGTGCTGGGTATTGAGACAGCCCTGAATCTTGTGCTTGACATCTATCGCCCGCGACTGAAGGGGCAGTACAGCCGCGCGGCCTTCGACAGCCGGCTCCTGGGGATCATCAACGAGCCCGGCGGCATCTTCCGCAGTGTCGCGGCGGCCATCGACTACCAGTTCGGCTTCCAGGTCTCTCAGACCTGGTTCTACAAGCTGCTGGAGAAGGCCATCGTACCCCTGATTCTGTTCTCCGCCGCGACCCTCTATCTGGCCAGTTGCATCGTAGTCGTGGCCGCGAACGAAGAGGCCGTCGTCGAGCGGTTCGGCAGTCCGGTAGGCGGTGATGGGCAAGTCCGCCACATCGGCCCCGGCTTCCATCTCAAGCTGCCGTGGCCCATCGACATCGTCTATCGGCATCCGACGAAGCAGATCATGGAGCTCTACGTCGGGTACGAGCCGAAGAAGGACCCGAAAACGGGCGAGATGGTCCCCGAGACCCGGCTCCTGTGGGGCCAGACCCATTACGAGCAGGAACACGACCTGCTGGTCGCGACCGAGTACACCGCGGAGGAGGTCGGCGCGGAATTGGCCGAAGGGGCCGTCCCGGTCGGCCTCGTCAAGGCGAATGTCCCGGTTCAGTACCGCATCAAGGACTTGTACGCCTACGTCTACAATCACAGCGACCCCGGCAAGCTCCTCGAAGACATCTGCTATCGTGAGTTGGTTCGATTCGGCGCCAGTGCCAAGGTCGAAGTGGACGATGCGGCGCCGGCACTGGACGCCAGTGACGAAAGCCTGCTCGGTGCGGGTAAGACCCGGGCAAAACAGATTCTGATGGAGAGAATCCAACAGGCGGCCGACGAGCAGGAACTCGGCATCGAAGTTGTCTTTGTAGGCATGCAGGGCATCCATCCGCCGCCCGAGGTCGTGCCTGATTACCAGGCTGTCATCGGCGCCGTCCAGCGAAAGCAGGCGCTGATCCTTGAGGCCGAAGCGGAGAGGAACAAGAGCCTCAGCACGCTGGTCGGCTCGGTGCGGAAGGCCCAGGAGTTGGCGAATCTGGCCGCCGAGTACCAGAGGGCGCAGGGGCAGGGACGCGAGGAAGAGGTCCGGCGTCTCGGGGAACAGTTCGACACCGCGTTCAAGGCGGCCAAGGGCGAGATCTTCCGGATTCTCAGCGAGGCGCAGAGCTATGCGTACGCGAAAGCCGCACTGGCCCGGGCGACGGGCGAGCGTTTCGCGGGGCAGCTCCAGGCCCATCAGGCTGCACCGGAAATCTATCAGTGCGAGCAGCGCCTGGCGGTCCTCGAAGAGGCGCTGAAGGATATTCGCAAGTACGTGGTGGCCGCCGATCCGAACGATCGCGAGGTCGTCATCGTGAATCTGGAGGATAAGCTCACGCCGAGCCTGTACGATATTGGTGGTTTAGAGGAGAGCAGCGGGCAATGAGAAATATCGCAATCCCC
>CAYFUB010000044.1:0-2870 GCA_964346195.1 uncultured Pirellulales bacterium | reverse complement strand
CCGGCAGCGGCTCTCCCCGGCCCGGGAGTCGCGCCGTTCCCAACAGCGGCACGTTCGTCCTATCCGCCGGCGGTACATAGAAGGCAAAGGCATCCAGATAGACGCTCGCGGCGTTCTGGACGCCCGCGGGCAACTGGTTGTATTCACGGAGTTCGGCGAAGGTCGTCGGATATCCCGCTTCCCGCAGCGCCTCCAGCCGCCGCGTCACGCTATTGTGCTTGAGCACGACGTAGAGACCGATCGCTGCCACCAGCGCCACAACAGCCGCCAGGATCAGATGCCAAGCCTTGAGTACGAATTGCCTGTTCTGCTTCTCGGTTCGACCACTCATGTCGTGCACCTCGCATTCACCTATCGCGTCACGATAAAACACCAGTCATAGGGTGCGGTGTCTTCTATGCCACTTCTCTGCCGGCCGCCGTTGTCCCGGCCATCTTCCAAAATAGTGTAGAGAAGATAGCCCGGCTCCATCTGTTTGTACCGGAGCGGTTTGCCGTCAAAGGGATCAAGCGGCACTTGCTTGAGATACTGCGGCACGAGTTCCTCCAAATGCTCGGGTACTCTGCCGGTCGTGAGCCGGTAGCGTTCGACGGCCAACGCGGTTCGCGCCAGGTCCAGGTGAGCCAGATACCGCAGGTCCGCGATCGCCGTCCGACTGCACAAGGGCTGAGACCTCCTGATGACGAAATGCCAGAAGGGCAAACGCTGCGCACGGTCGTCGATCGCGCGGAATCGCGCCAGTCGTTGGGTCGGCGGCAGCTTCGAGGCCTCGATGCAGTCGGCCATGTAATCCAGAAGGTCCAGCAGCCCGCATTGCCTGACAAGCGGCGATTCCAGAATCGTACCCTGGCCGACATTGGTCCCATAGAGCTGCGGGTTCCGGCACATATCGATGACCCAGCACCGCTCGCCCGCCAGAACGTGCGTGAAATCCCATTGCACCGCAGTTTGCCCCAAGACTCCATCCATTTCCTGCAACTGCTCATCCGTGAACGTCGTCGCGCTCAGAGCCCGCGCCAGCCCCGACAGCAACAGGCCGGTGCAAGGCATTCGCACCCCGAGATGCGGCAACAGCATCGGCTCATTGCGAACCGAATCCGCCAAACGCAGTCCGTCCCGGAAAGAGGCAACCACCGCGGACGCGTTGCCCTTGTGCGCGTGGTACAGCATCTCCAGATCGAGCAGTCGGCCACAGCCGCGCAGGTCACTCAAGGTGGACAAGCCGCTGAAGTATTCCCAATTGTACCAGCAGTGCCTGATGCCGGCCGCCGCACGCAGGCGCTCCAAGCATGGTCGATTACTCGCCAGGCAGTCCGCGACATCTCTGACCATCGTCGCGGGCCAGGGTACCCCACAAGCAGGCAGGTCGTTCGTTCCCAGGACTGGGACGTTCGCCTCCTCGGCCGGGTACTTCAGCAGCGCGAAGGCTTCTTCATAGAAGGCGGCAACATTCTCTACCCCTTCCGGCGGCCTGTGTTGCTCGGCCCACTCCGCCAAGCTCGTCGGATACCCGGCCGCCCGCAGAGCCGCCAGACGGTGTTCTACCTTATCCTCGCGAGTTGCGAAGTAGAGTCCCAGCAACACCGCCAGTGCCACGATAGCCGGGAGGACCAGGTGCCGGCGCTTGAAGGTAAAACGTCGGTACAGCTTTGGGTCATCCTCGTTCATGTTGCACACTCATGCCAGGCTTCACAATCGCTCGTCCGAAAGCCAATGCGCCGTCCTCTATCATAGACGCCCATCGGCCCCCCATCATCAATAATCCCTCATCAATAATCCATCTCCTCTGCCGGTAGCCTCTACGCGCCGGGCGGGTTTTGGAGTAGGATAAGTAGTTCGTTGTGTGCCGAGAAAGGGCGGCAAGGGGGTTTTGGTGTCGGATAAAAAGAAGGAGTTGTGATCATGGCACAGGCAGATATTGGATTGATTGGGCTGGCCGTCATGGGGGAGAACCTCATCCTGAACATGGAGAGCAAGGGGTTCACGGTCGCCTGCTATAATCGCACCGTTTCGAAAGTGGACAATTTTCTCAGCGGCCGGGCCCAGGGCAAGAATGTCATCGGCTGCCACTCCATCGAGGAGCTGGTCGCCAGTCTCAAGAGGCCGCGAAAGATCATGCTCATGGTCAAGGCGGGCAAGCCCGTGGACGAGTTCATCGACCACCTGCTGCCCCACCTGGAGGACGGCGACATTCTCATCGACGGCGGCAACAGCAATTACCAGGACACCATCCGCCGGACCGCGCACGTCGAGAGCCAGGGCAAGCTCTATATCGGCACCGGCGTCTCCGGCGGCGAGGAAGGCGCGCTGCACGGCCCCGCCATCATGCCGGGCGGCTCGCCGGCGGCCTGGGAGCATGTCAAGCCCATCTTCCAGAAGATCGCCGCCCGCGCCCCGGACGGGGCGCCCTGCTGCGAGTGGATGGGCGAGAACGGGGCCGGGCACTTCGTGAAGATGGTCCATAACGGCATCGAGTACGGCGATATGCAGATGATTTGCGAGACCTACCAGATCATGAAGGAAGGCCTCGGCCTGAGCAACGAGGAGATGCACAAGGTCTTCGCCGAATGGGACCAGGAAGAGCTAGACTCCTACCTGATCGAGATTACCGCCGACATCCTCCAGGTCAAGGACGAACAAGGCAATTACGTCATCGACCTGATCCTCGACCGGGCGGGCCAGAAAGGGACCGGCAAATGGACCGTGATCGAGGCGCTCGACCTCGGCCAGCCGCTGACGCTGATCGCGGAGGCGGTCTTCGCCCGCTGCCTCTCGGCCCTGAAGGACGAGCGCCTCGAGGCCGCGAAGGCGCTCAAAGGTCCCAGGGCCACGTTCCGGGGCAACCGGGAGAAGATGATCAACGACCTGCG
>CAYFUB010000043.1:0-3175 GCA_964346195.1 uncultured Pirellulales bacterium | reverse complement strand
GCGAACCGACGTTGAAGCCGTACCCCTGAATCAGGTCGGCGATCTTCCTCAGTTGCCCGTCATCGGCCTTGGGATCGGTGTGCGGCAGGAAGAGAAAATAGTCGACGCCGTCGAACTTCCGGCGGTCCACCTCGGCGCCGGCGGTCAGTTCGAGCATCCGTTCCAGGCTGATCGGCGGTTCCTGGCCCGGCCCATCTCCTTTGCCGACCAGCCCGGGCCACATGGCGTTGTGAAGTTTGGGGAGGGCATTCGAACTCATCTTGGGCTCCTTCAGTAGCATGGGCATCTTGCCCATGTGTCGCAGAGCCATCTTGGCCCTGCAAATTCATCTTCATTCCATGGGCGAGAGGCCCATGATACTCACGGGCAGGATGGGGACCCCAAACGCGATGTATCGCGTTTGGGAACCCATGCCCGTGCTACTTCTTACGCGGCTGCTTCCCAGCCTTCCTTGATCGTCTTGTATCCGAACTGATAACATTCCTCCGGGCTGGCGGACACGTCGCGCCAGATGCAGGTCGTCGCCGCCAGTTCCGGCATGCTGCGCCCGAAGGCCTCGATGGTCAGCCATTGGTCATAACCCCCGGCCCGTAGAGTTTTGAAAATTTCGGCGAAGGGAACGTGCCCCTTGCCCGGCGTGCCCCGGTCGTTCTCCGAGACGTGGACGTGCCGGATCATCTTCACGTTCTTCTCGATGCATCCGACAGGATCCTTCTCCTCGACGTTGGCGTGGAACGAGTCGTACATCACGCCGAAGTTGGGATGATTGACCTGTTTCGCATGCTCGACGCCGTCGGCAATCGTATTGAGGAAATAGCACTCGAAGCGGTTCAGGCACTCGATGGCGAGCACGACACCGGCTTTCTGTGCGTAGTCCGCGATCTGGCGATGCACCTCGGCGGCCCGCTGCTTCTCTTCCCGGGTCGGCCCTGTCCCAGTGAAGAATTTGCCGCCCAGGGGGTGATAGTACGGCCCGCACAGGACCTCCGAGCCCAGCGCGGCATTGCAGTCGATCACCCACTTGAGGTACTCGACCGCTCCCTGGCGGCTCTTCGGGTCGGCGCTGATGGGATTGTGCTCGGCGTCCGGCATGACCGTGCAGGTGGTACACTTCAAGCCGTTGTCCTTCAGGGCATCCGCCACTTTCTTATAGTGCGGCACGTCCCCCCCGAAGAGCGGCACTTCCACGCCGTCATAGCCCGTATCTTTCAGTTTCTTGAGAGTCCCGAAGTGCTCCTCCGTGACAAACGGCGTCCACAGCAACATGTTGAAACCAATCTTCATAGATGCCCCCGACAACCAAGGATCAAGTAGATGGATGAATCGACGGGTGGATGGCTAAAGCCGTATAGGAGTGGATACGTAGCTGCACACATGCATAACCACCGCACGACAAACGAAAAACAATCAACGACGAATGACCCGCCCGGGGCCCCAGCCCCCGGCGCACGCCCCTTCTACCCCCCGGCGGGCGGGTGTGTCAACGACTTTTTTCCACCGCAGGACCGCCGTAGTCTCGGCCTCTAATTACCACATCAGACTGTCTTCTATGTGGTGCACCATATCCCGCGTAGGATAGCCAACAGCATTGATGACGAGCAATAAAGCCAGGATGGCGAAAAGGAGCCTCCGAGGATACTGAAGACCCGCAGCCGTCAACACGAGGAAAACCGACCAACCCGCGTACGCGAAGATCGCCCAAAATTCGCGAGCAGACTCGAAATCGTGGATGAAGACCGCCCAAAGGCCAAGCGGGAAGTACAGCAATCCATGGAGCGTCGCGTACGCGAGCGAAAAGGCCACGAATGCAATCTGGCTCCAGTCAGATTCGATGTGAGACGGAAAAAGCAATGCAAGGATCGGTGCTTCGACAAGGAGGACGCCCAGCGCGATGGCCAAAATAAACCACCGGGCTGTGGGTTGAAATCGTCCGATTCGATTCAATATCCCGACCATCGAGTCCTCACTGGCCGGCGGGCGGCGCCAGATGGATGCGTGTCGGTTCGTCGCGGTCGCAGGTCAGGCGGCCGTCCTTGTGTTTCAGTTCGACGACTTGAATCGAGCTGCGTCGCTGCTCGGTCTCATTCTTCGGAGCATCGGGCCGCCGGCCGGGGTGAGTGAAATAGAAGAGAAATGCACGGTCTCCCGAGACGACCACGTCGGCGTGGCCGCCATGCACCTTGTCATCTTCGCCGGTCCCGGGAGTGACCAGCAGAGCCTCGGACTGCCTCGACCAGTTGCTCGCGTCGGTGGAACGGTACACGGCGAGGCCTTTCTCCCATTGGTCCACGATGAGCCAATAGCAGCCGTGCCAGCGAAATGCCTTGGGACCTTCACCCCTGTCGCCGACCGCCTTACCGCGCTCGGTCCAGGTCATCAGGTCGGGGCTCTCGGCCAGGAAGATCGTCTTGCCGGCCCGCTCGTCGTTGTACCACATTCGCCACGTACCGTCGGGAAGCCGCAGGACCGAAGCATCCAGCACGCGATCCGAGGCAAGGGGAAGCTGTCCGGCATTTTTCCACGTCACAAGGTCTGGGCTCGTCATATGCACGATGCGCCGCTCGCCGGACCAATCTTCGTGTATCCCGGGCACGAACGTCAGGAACATGTGGTAGGAGCCGCCGTCGAAAACGATATCGGGCGCCCAGTGCGTATCTTCTTCGCCTCCTACGGGCAATTCTGCCGTCCCGCGGTATTTCCAGGTCGCCCCGCCGTCGGCCGATTCCGCAATACCGATACGCGTGCCGTGCACCCACGCAACCCCCCGCAGACCGGCGACGTTCGCGCGGCGATTCGTATAGAACATCCACCAGGTCCGCTGGCGGTGGTTCCATACAAGCACCGGGTCGGCCGCCCCATCGTACACGGGATCCCGATAAAGCGGCTTGGGAGCCACCGGACCCGTCCGGGCTCCAGCGGTGCTCCACGGGCCGCCCGCCATCCACACCAGCAACATGAAGAATGCCAATCCCATAGACGATCTCTTTTATCCTTCCGTGCGGGCATTGTCAACGATCTCGCACCCGCGGACCGGACGGGCGCGGCCGGCATACAGCGGCGGATTCCGGCAACCTCCGGCGCGCGCTACGGACCTTCGCGAGCCTGCCGGCGAGACGCCGGCAGGGAGTTTGGCGCTTTGAGGCCACCGGCGGGGAGGATCGTAAGTATGGGTCGG
>CAYFUB010000042.1:0-13308 GCA_964346195.1 uncultured Pirellulales bacterium | reverse complement strand
CGGCGACGGCACGATGGTGGCGCGCGTCGCGGCCCGCGGCCCCGGCTCCAACAACTGGGCCAAAGGCGGCGTGATGATCCGTGACAGCGTCGACCCCACCTCGACCCATGCCTTCATGCCGATTACCGGCGGTGACGGCGGTGGCGCCAGCTTCCAGCGGCGGCTTGTGGCCGGCGGCACCTCGACGAACAGCGACGCCTCGGGTGTTGTCTCGGGCGTAGCACCGCCGTACTGGGTGAAGATCGAACGCAAGGGAAACAACTTCTCTGGCTACGTCTCACCTGACGGCGCCGCTTGGACCCAGTTGGGCCCGACAGAGACCATTACCATGACGGCGCCCGTCTTGATCGGTCTGGCCGTGAGCTCACACGCCGCTGGCGAGCTGCGCACCTTTACGTTTGACAACGTTTCCACGACCGGCAACGTCACCGGTAGTTGGACCGTGGCGGACATCGGCGTGGCACAACCGGCCAACGACCCCGGCGCGCTATACGTGACGCTCACGGACAGCACCAACAAGACCGCGACCGTGACGAACCCGGACGCGAGTGTGGCGCTGTCGGAGAACTGGAACGAGTGGAAGATTCCGCTGAGCAGTTTCACCGGCGTGAGTCTGACCAGGATCAAGGAGGTGACCATCGGTATCGGCGACCAGACGCCGGACGGCGGCGGTCGCATCTATATCGATGACATCCGCGTGACCAAACCGGCTCCCGAACCTGCCGAGTAGTACCGGCGGGCTTTCGGATGAATGCCAGCGTGGGTCATCGGCTCACGCGGCATTTGTCGCAGGGCAGTTACGAATCGGGGTCTGTGCCCGTGAGGGTCCAGACCCCGATTGCTTTATCCCGGATTTCCCAAGTAGTTGGTGACGTGCAAGCAGGATTCTGATAGCATCAGGATGACCGGCAAAATAACGAAAACCTGTGCCACCCAGGAGGAATCATCGGTCGACGTGTGTCGAAAAACCGCCAAGATGCTCGATTTTCGGTCAGTTGGCGCGTTTGGGGGCCGTTCTGGCACGTGTCTTGACCGAGTTGCGGGCCAGACGTGTTGAAATCGAGCCCCTTATTGCGGTAGTATTGGCAGTGTGAGGTGCAGGAGCACCGATTATGGAGGTAAATGGCAAATCCCGGCTCTAATTCACTAATTTCTGTCTTCTGTCCTATGGCTTTAGGATCATCAATCTGGTACATTAATGACTGAAAATCCCTTAGGGATATTTTATGGTAGAGATGTGACAACGTGGGAATTAAATCAAAAAATAATAGAGATTTTACTGTTAGTCGCTCTGCTCGCAGGAATATTACCAAATGAAGCCAAGGCCATCTTTCGTGAGAGCGCCGAACTTATAACATCAGTTGAACCGTACGATGATGTCCGTGGTAAAGACATGAGCCGGCTTGACCTGTCAGACAGGCCGAATCTTCCAGCTACCTTGTGGTTCAACCTCGACACAATCTGGCCGCCACCCGATAAGATGCCCCCAGGATGTGATCCGAGTCAGATACTCACAAATGCCATGAATCCGGGTTTGGGCATTCGTGCACTACACCAACAAGGGATTACCGGGGCAGGAGTCAACGTTGCCATTATCGATCAGCCTATGTATCTGGACCATCCTGAATTTGCGGGAAAAATCGTAGCATATTATGATACTGGCTGTGGGGGCCATGAAAGTAGTATGCACGGCCCGGCTGTAGCAAGTCTGCTGGTCGGAACGAATTGTGGAACGGCACCGGAAGCCCGGGTATATTATGTCGCAGCTCCTTCATGGCTTCGAGATGCAGCTTATTATGCGGACGGCTTAGATTGGATTATTGCACAGAATGAGGCACTGCCCGTTTCCGAGAAGATTCGGGTTGTATCTGTTTCTGCCGCACCTTCCGGAACGAACTCACCATTTATATACAATAATGTAATGTGGGATGAGGCTTGTAGCCGGGCTGAAGCAGCAGGAATTCTTATAATCGATTGCACAGATGAACGTGGATTTACCAATCGAGGCTGGTATGACCCAAATGATCCGGAAAATGTTGCAAAGTTTACAGCTGCTGTACCAGGAGATCCAGCATCAGGCAGCTCTGAAGGAATTTACTTTCCCGTATCTCGGACAATGGCGGAGGAGTACTTCGAAGGTGATTTCAGCTACCATTACACATGTCGAGGTGGACTGAGCTGGACGGTTCCGTATTGTGCCGGAGTTTTGGCGATGGGCTGGCAGATTCGACCTGAATTTACCAAAGAACAAATGGTAGATTCGCTTTTTCAGACAACTTATGTGGATCCAGATGGGTCCAGAATTATCGATCCCCCAGCTTTAATTAACCTACTGCTCGAAAACAAACCTGCTATACGGCTAAGCAACGATGAGTTTGAGTTTTATGCCGATTCCAACGGTCCCAATCCGGACCCGCAAATTTTGTCCATTTCCAACGGCGGCTCAGGGACACTCAATTGGGCAATCGACGAAACATGTGACTGGCTCCAGGTTAATCCCAGCAGTGGTGTTTCAACCGGGCAGGATGATATTAACGAGGTTACCCTAAGCATCACAGAACTTCCTCTGGGAATCCACACTTGCGAACTTACAGTCTCCGACCCCTGTGCGATAAACAATCCGCAGATCATCTCGATTACATTATATACAAATGCACGGACTATTCAGGACATGATTGACGCGGCAGAAGATGGCGATACGGTCATCATCGATCCCGGCGTATACATGGGCGATGGGAATCGCGACCTTGACTTCAAGGGCAAAGCCATTACCGTCCGCAGCGTTGATCCGAATGATCCTGATGTGGTGGCTTCCACAATTATTGTATGTCAGGGCAGTGAATCCGAACCGCACCGCGGTTTCTACTTTCACAACAACGAAGAGGCAGATTCTGTTCTCGCCGGCTTTACCATCACGCAGGGTTATCAGTCGCGCGGCGGGGGAATTTACTGCGAGCACTCTTCTCCTACAATTAGCAATTGTGTGTTAGTGGATAATTCAGCCGAATTCGGCGGAGGTATGCATAACTCATATAGCAATACAAACGTAGTGAACTGCACTTTCATCGGTAACTCGGCGGCTGATTGGGGCGGTGGAATCACTAACCGCAATTGCACTAGCTCATTAACGGTGACAAACTGTACATTCAACGGAAACTCCGCAAGCTGGGGCGGCGGAATGCGCAATTATACAAGCAGCACAACGGTGATGAACTGCACTTTCAGTGACAATTGGGCTCGAGGGTGGGAAGGTGGCGGAATGAGCAACAGAGATGGCGGAAATCCCACCCTCATTAACTGTACTTTCTGCGGGAACTCCTCAACCATTCGGGGCGGCGGCATATACAGCGATGAAAACAGCAGTGCCACAGTAAGCAATTGTATACTATGGGAAAACAGCGACCAAGGCGGCACTGATGAGTGGGCGCAGATTGACAGTGATGGCCCAGTACCGCTTATTAGTTACAGTTGTGTTCAAGGCTGGACGGGTGATTGGGGCGGTACTGGCAATACCGGTGCCAATCCTTTATTCACTGACGCGGAGAACGACGATTATCATTTGAAATCCCAAGCGGGCAGATGGGATAGAGGCGAGGGACGATGGACGAAAGATGATGTGACGAGTCCGTGTATCGATGCAGGCGATCCAATGAATCCTATCGGCCACGAGCCATTTCCTAACGGCGGTATTGTTAATATGGGAGCTTACGGCGGCACGGCCGAAGCAAGCAAATCATATTTCGGCGAGCCGGTTCGTGAGACCATCGTTGCAGGAGATATCGACGGCGACTGCAAAGTTAATCTTTCCGACTCTGCAATTATGGCTTTGCATTGGCTGGAGGATGGCAGGCCATGAGAGTGCTGAGATAGTCCCAGTCCTTTATCGCAACGCAGCAAGTGTCCTGTGACATATCCGGATTTATCGATCTGCCATTTTCTATTTGCGAATTACGATCGCGCCTTCCGCCCGCCTGACGGCCGAACAGTGAGAGCCTCCGACAGAATGAGGCCCACATGTCGTTGCGAGGAGCGCAGCGACGAAGCAATCTGGATTCCCCAACGCGATTCCTCGCGTTTGGCGGCCCTCTAATCCCGATTACGATTGAGTTTTTCGCAGTGTGGGATGAGCACCGGGTGGCAGCGTGGGTTCCCAAACGCAATGTATCGCGTTTCGGGTCCCCGTCAAGACCGGAGGTCTTGGCGATGGTTCCTGCCCAGGCAACCACGCCATCGCCAAGCTGCGCTTGGGGCCCCCAACGCGATCTATCGCATTGGGGACTCCTTGACGCTGCCACCCGGAGATACGAAACTTTCAATCGGAACCGGCATCAATCCCTGGCGTGGCAGATTGCTTCGCTTCGCTCGCAATGACAAGAGAGTAGTCTCTGCTACCCTTCATATTGTTAGAGGTTTTCAGTCGAAAATCGGCAATCATTGCGCGGTGTGTCCCTTCGCCCGGCGGGCCCACTTCAGGCCTTCACGGGCCGGCTCGTAGCCGCGATCCCGCTTCAGCGCCTCGCGGAACTGGAGGATCGCCTGGTCGGGCCGGCCGGCTTTGACCAGAGCGTAGCCCAGCAGGACGCGGAAAGGGGCGACATGGGGAAGTGTTTGCACGACGTACTCGAAGTGGACGGCCGCGTCCGGCGATCGTCCGAGCTGGTGGAGAAAGGTACCCAGATTATAGTGCAGTTGCCAGTCGGCCGGCCTGCGTGCGATAGCCTCACGATAGTCCTGCAGCACTCGATCGATGAACTGCTGGTCGATATGATCCGTCACCGCGGCGATGGCCTTTTGGGCCGCGGCCTGCCGGTCGGCATGTTCGAGCTGTCGCGTAAACGGCAGCTTGGACGTGAGCTCGACCATTGCCGCGGCGGTGTTCACCTCGTCCCAGGCGGTGAAGGCCAGCTCCTGCGCGCACTGCTCGCGGCTGGGAACTTGCAGCGACCCCACCTCAGCCGGGCCCGCCCGCACCGTCCCGTGCTCGAAGCCGCGCTCTTGCAGGCTCTGCACGACGGTCGGGAGCAGTGTGACAGCGAGCTCGTAGCTACCGTCGAAATTCAAGTGCACGTGCTCATAGAAGAACTCTGCGCCGGGAATGCCGTGCGAGCATCGTTCGGCGGCCGCCAGGGCCGCATCCGCTTCGACGAGCCGGATTCGCCCGATTGCAGCTTGTGCCTTCCGTGCCGGACCGGACAGTTCGCCGGCCACCGCGCGGACTACGTCGTTGAGGCGGGTATCGGTGCGAAGCTGCAGCGCGTCCCAGTCCCGCGCCAGGACGAAATGCCGCCGTGCGGCGTCGCGCTCGCCGGCGCGAAGCAGGCATCGCGCCAGCCGGAAATGCAGCTCGGCGTAGTGGTCGTCAAGCTCGGCCGCTTGCTGGTAACGGGAAATCGCCTCGGACACGTCGCCGCCGATCTCAAACTGCGCTCCCTCGCGGTAGAGCCGGTCCCATTGCTCCAACTGTCCTGCCGTCAGGCCATCGCGGTGCAGCGAGCCGAGCGGCGGAAAATCCCGCAGATTGACGGCGACCGTCGAGACAATCACGTCGGCGCCCGTTCCCAGCCCGGCCCGGCAAGTCCGTTCGAGGTTGCCGCGAAAGTTGCGATAGACGCGTGCGCGCTGCGGATCATCCAGTGCCGTGCGACGCGTTTCGAAGAATTCGGCGGTGGGGACCTGTTTCCTTTTCTCGAAAGCCTCGGGATTGGCCCTCAGGACCCGTCGGAGGAGTTGGCTGGTGCGCATCTGCTTGACGCGATGGAACAGCGGGATGAACGTCGGATGTCTGCCCAGGAAACCCGCCGCGGTCTTGGGCGCGTACAGGCCGGTCAACTCATTGTTGCCCACGTAGATGATGAAAAGGTCGGGGTCGAGACGGACGCATTCTTTCATGATGGGCCAGACCACGTGCGAGTTGATGCCGCGCATCGCCGCGTTGACGACTTCGATCCGATGATTCGGGAAGCACCGTCCCAGCATGACCTCGAGAATCCGGGCGAAGCCGAACGATGCATCAGGGGTCCCCTGGGCCGCCGACCCACCCAGGACAAAGATGCGGATAACATCGTTCGGTTTTTCGATCGGGAACAGGCAGGGGTGGGGCTGAGTGAGCCCCTGCTGCTGGTAGTGCCAGCCGAAACGAATGTTGGTCGTGAGGACGCCCGGCTGCTCGCTCTTGATGAAAAACGAGGTTGGATACCCGACGCGAAACACAGACAGGCCGCCTTCGAGCAGCAACAGGAAGATGGCCGGGCCCGCGAACACCATGCCGATTCTGAGGCTCCAAAGCCGCCACCCGGACACGAAACGCGGTCTGCGACCTCTTCCGGTCACGTCGGGGCCGGTCGGCGCGAACCGTGAAGCACCGTCCGGCTTGGGTTTTCGCCGCTTGCGCGTTCGTCGTGACTTAGCCATGTCGTATAGATAAAGGAGGGAACAATCCCATGCAAGGCAAATCGCATCTTGACAGATGGGTATCCGTGTGGTATAAAAAATCATCGACCGTAGGAAGGCAAGTCTCACGCAATCGTCGTTTCTGGTGCGTGGCCGGGAACGAGGAATACTGGCAGCTTTGAAGGAGGGCTACTATGTTCGGGAGACTGAGCGTGGTTCTCATTGCAGGATCACTCCTGCTGCTCTGCGCGGCCGCTCAAGGCCAGGGCCTGAAAGGAGAGTACTTCAGCAACATGACCCTGTCCGGCGCGCCCGTGCTGACCCGTATCGAGAACGTCAATTTCAACTGGGGCGGCGCGGCGCCCGATGCGGCGCTCGAAGCCGACTACTTCTCCGTGCGCTGGACCGGAAGCATCACCCCGCTGGTGTCGGCCGACTACATCTTCGCCACGAATACCGACGATGGCGTTCGCCTGTGGGTGGCGGGGGAATTGATCATCGACAACTGGAGCGACCACTCGGCCACACGGAACTCGTCCGCGCCGGTAGCGCTCGAGGCGGGCAAATGGTACGGTATCAAACTGGAGTTCTATGAGAACGGGGGCGACGCGGTGGTGGAGTTGTATTGGGCCGGCGTCGACGAGCCGGACGAGATCATTCCCACCGAAGTCCTGTCGCCCAACTACATTGAGACGATCCCCGTCCAGGCCCGCCAGCCCAATCCCGCGGACGGGATGATCGGCGTCAACGTCGGGGCGCCGCTGTTTGAGTGGACCAAAGGCGAAACGGCGTTCTTTCACAACGTCTATATCGGCACCACGCCGGAGCTGACGGAGGCGGACCGACAAGCCACCAACTGGTCCCTTCTTTTCTACTACTACGCTGCGGGTTTCACCCCCGGAACCACGTATTATTGGCGCATTGATGAGGTGGAAAAGGACCTCGTCACCATCCATACGGGCGAGGTCTGGTCTTTCGTGACACAGGACGTAACGGCCTATTACCCGAATCCGCCGGACGGGACGACCGACGCCTCACCTGCCCAGATGCTGACCTGGATGCCCGCCGACGCCGTCGTCAAGCACCATTTGTACCTCAGCGACAGCCTCGACGCCGTCACGCAGGGCACCCCCGAGGCAGACAAGGGCGTGCGCGCCCTGGCCGATGCCAACTATCTGCCCGACGCCCCCCTGGAAAACGTGACGACCTACTTCTGGCGTGCCGATGGGATTCTGCTGGACGGAACCGTCAAGACCGGTCCGGTCTGGACGTTCACGACCTGGCTGCCCGTGGATGACTTCGAGAGCTACAACGACGACGAAGGCACAGGCACGCGCATCTACGAGACGTGGATCGATGGGTGGACCAACCACAACGGGGCAACCGTAGGCTACCTCGATCCTCCCTTTGCCGAACAGAAGCTCATACACGGCGGCCGGCAATCCATGCCGCTGGACTACAACAACCTTGTCGAGCCCTTCTACAGCGAGGCCGTTCGGGAGTTTTCCTCCGCGCAGGACTGGACGGTCGGCGGCGTCGATACGCTGGTCCTCAGTGTCCGCGGCAAGGTGTTCAATAGCCCGGCTCTCCCGTACGTCACGATTGAGGACGCTTCCGGGCAAGCCGCGACAGTCATCTATCCCGACCCGGCAATTACGACGGCGTCGCAGTGGGTCGACTGGCGGATTCCGCTGGCCGACCTGGCCGGCGTGAACTCGACACGCATCAAGAAGCTGTACATCGGCCTGGGCGACCGACAGAACCCGGCCGCAGGCGGCGCCGGCATAATCTTCATCGACGACATTCGTGTCATCAAGAGCGCCCCGCCCCAATAGCCGGCCCCCGGCCGTACCCGGCGACCGACAGGACGGGTCGTGAACGCATCGATGTACCCACGGCCGCGGCAACGTACATTCGGGGTCCGTGTTGAAAGGCGCGGACCCCGGCTTTCTTTCTCTCTTTCATCCGCCGATGCCCGGGCAAGCTGTTACCCCCGCCCCGCCAATTGCCTTATATGGGTGAAAGCACGAACTGTGTCGGATCTGAGTCAAGGAAAGGATACGACGATGACGCCCCAAAGAACTGTACTGATGATAGTTGCGGGAATTTCCGTCCTATCGCTCGGGTCCGTCCTGCACGCGGGCACGACCGTCAGTCTTGGCGGTCCGGCGGGTCACGTGGTTGTTACACCTCGCGTCGGCTTGGGGATCTGGATCGGCAGGCCGGCCGTGGCCGCGCCCTGCCACGCCCCAACTCACGACAGGGTCGTGGTTACCGGACCGTGGCGACATCGATTCATCCGCCTCGGGTCGCCCCGGGCTGAGACGGTCGTGGTGCATCCGCCGACCGGCAGGCGCGCCCCGCGCGACCGGCCGCCCGTGGTAATCACCAAGGCCCCCATCGTCATCGAGGACGGCCCGATCACGGTCTGGATCACCAATTCGAACGGCTCCCGGACCGCCGTGAAGCTCGCCCGGCACGGCTCTTCGTACCTCGGTCCCCGGGGCGAATACTACACCGGCATGCCCACGAACGAGCAACTGAGAATGGTCTACGGTTTCTGAGCGCGCACGCGCCCACCACCCGGCCTTTGACCCCTCTTGAGGGGCCACTCTCACCGAGGATAGGTAGCACGATATCCTCAAGCAGCCGGCGCCCGGCCTCTCTCGGGCGCCGGCTTTTACACGCGCCGTGACTGATGCCGATTGTAGTGTAGGGGCGAATCATCATTCGCCCCCACCTGACGGATGGTGCGTCGTCACGCCAGGATCATGGATGCCCGGTTTCCCCAGATCGTAGTCGGGGACCGTTCAAGGCGGGACCGAGTCAGAACAGGATTTCGACCAGGTCGGCGGGCTCGGTTCGGAAAAGGGAGCCTTTGCCCTCGAAGAAGCCGTGAGCCGCAATCATGTGGATGTTCAGCTCGGACCACCGGACGGTCTTGCCGGTGTCCTTGCGCCGGAGCGTCGTCACCCTCTTGAGAAACCAGGCCTCGTGCGGCCACGGACAGGGGAGCGACCCGCGCGTATCGTTCACGACGGCTTCGCGGTTCGCGTCGATCTCGACCCAGGTGCTCTCGGCCGTCGCCGCTTTGTCGGTGATTTCCCTCATCCGCGCGGCGACCTCTCCGGCCGTCACGCCCAGACGGGACAACGCGCCGGCGTCGGCGTCCATCACCTCGCTGACGCTGCGCGGGTCATCGCCCATGAAACCCCCTGCCACCAGGGCGGACGACCTGAGGGTCATGTCCAATCTCACTGCCTCGGGCGACTGTTTCATATGGACGCTCCGCCTGTCGCACTACGCGAACTTGTCGTAAAAGATATTCTTCTCGCTCACCCCGAGTTCGATCAGGACTTTGATCGCGGCATCGATCATGCCCGGGCTGCCGCACAGGTACGCCTCGCACTCCGGCGCGTTCTTCAGGTCTCTCCGGACGGCCTGCGTGACCAGCCCGGTCTCGCCCTCCCACACTTCGCCCTCCTCAGGGGCAACCACGACGGGCACGAACCGGAAATCCGCCAGCTCCGACTCGAACCGGCGCATCAGGTCCGTGTAGAACAGCTCCTTGACCTTGTTGGCGCCGAAGTAATATGTGGCTTGGCGCCGGCTTTGCGTGTTCTTCAGGTGGTGCAGCATGCACTTGATCGGCGCCATGCCCGAGCCGCCGGCGATGAAGATGATCGGGGCCTCCGTATCGGCGAGCCGGAAGTCCCCGTACGGCCCGTTGATTCTCACCTCCTCGCCTTCCTGGAGGTAATCGAAGCAATAGGTGGTACAGATGCCTCCCGGCACCAGGCGAATCACCAATTCGATGGCTCCTTTGTCCGCCGGATCGGAGGAGATCGAATACGCCCGGTATACTTCCACGGGATTCTTCTCATAAACTGGCGCGAGCAGTTGGACGTATTGCCCGGGAATGTAACCGATCATCGCCGGCTCGACGAGCTCCAGGCGGAACATCCTGATGTCGTGGGTCAGGTCCTCAATCCGGGCGCAGCGGCATACGTACTCCCGGATGGCGAACAGCTCCCGTGGAATCCGGATGCGCAGATCGTTCCTGACCTTGACCTGGCAGGAGAGCCGGACGTTCGATTCCCGTTCCTCCTTGCTCAGATATGGCTCCTCGGTGGGCAGGACCGCGCCGGCGCCTTCGAGCACCCTGACCTTGCACAGCCCGCACGTGCCCCGACCGCCGCAGGCGCTCGGGATGAAGATCTTCGCGGCGGTCAACATGGACAGCAGGTCCTTGCCCCCCTGCACCGTCAGGTCTCGCTCGTCGTTGATGTTGATCCGGCATTCGCCGTAATTGGCGATGAAGTACTCCGAGGCAACCAGGAGGGTGGCCAGTCCCGCCCCGATGGAGCTGACAATCAGAACATCAATGGCAACCGAGACAAACATGGATCTTCTCGAAGTCTGTCAGTACCGTCGTACAGTTATGAAAGAGACTCCCGCGCGATGCGATTCTGTCATCCTGAGCCGGAGGCGAAGGATCTGGCGCGCGAAGGAGAGTCTTCTCATATACGCTGCCCAGATCCTTCACTGCGCTACGCTCCGTTCAGAGCCTGCCCTGAGCGGAGTCGAAGGGATGACATGCCGCGCACAAATTAGCTGTAACCGTATTACACCCGCAATACTCCCGCAAAACCGATGAAGGCCAGCGCCATCAGGCCGGCGATAATCAGGGTGATCCCGGGACCCTGGAGGCCGCGCGGGATGCGGTCGTGGGCGAGCTTTTGCCTGATCCCCGCCATCGCCAGGATGGCCAGGAACCAGCCGGTGCCGCTGCCGAGCCCGTAGCCGATGGTGACGATGAACGAGTAGTCGCGAATCACCATGAACAGAGCTGCGCCGAGAATGGCACAGTTGACGGTGATCAAAGGCAGGAACACGCCGAGTCGCTGATACAGGAACGGCGAATACCGCTCGATCGTCATCTCCACGAACTGCACGAACGCCGCGATGATGATGATGAACAGAATGAACCGGAAGAACTCCAGGCCCAGCGGCACGAGGACGTAATGGTAGGCCAGCCAGTTGAGCAGCGTCGTGCACGTGATGACGAAGATGACGGCCAGGCCCAGCCCGAAGGACGTCTTGATCTCACGGGAAACGCCGATGAACGGGCATAACCCCAGGAAGTAGGCCAGCAGGATGTTCTGCGTGAACACCGCCGAAACGAGCACGACCAGGGCTTGCCACATCTGGGCTCCGATACCGTTCATTTTGCCTTTTCTCCTCTCGCCTGTTGAATCCAACGGAACGCCCATACCACGATGCCGAGCATGAAGAACGCTCCCGGCGGCATGACCATGATGATCCACTTGTCCCACGCCGGACCGGCGAAAAACGGCACCGGCAACCCCAGGAAAGTCCCCATCCCGAGCACTTCCCGGAACGTGGCGATAATCAGCAGGATGAAGGCGTAGCCCAGCGCGTTGAACCCGCCGTCCAGAAAGGCCCGGACGGGCGGATGGCTGTTGCCGTAGGCTTCGCAGCGGCCCATCACGATACAGTTGGTGATAATCAGGCCGACGTACGGCCCGAGGTTGGCCCTCATCGCCGGCCAGTACGCCCCGAGCAGGACGTCCACGATAATTACGTAGAAGGCGATGATCAGCGTCTCAACCATCATCCGGATGTTCCGCGGCGTCAGCAGCCGCAGCACGGACACCGTCGCGGCGCTGAGCGACAGCGTGAACACCAGGGCGGCACACATCACGACGGTGTTCAACACGAGATTCGTCACGGCCAGCGTGCTGCAAATCCCGAGGACCTGCCGGAAGATCGGATTATTCCGCCACAGGCCATCAACGATGATTCTCCTGTTTTCCGATTCCATGGGGGCCGCAGTCATGATCGCTCACCCTCCCCGCTGATCTTCGATTGCCAGTCTCTCACCGCCTGATTGATGATATCTTCCAGCCTGACGCTCGTTTGCGTCGCGCCGGTGATGGCATACACGTCATTCGCGCCCAGCTCGGCGCCGGGTCGCCTCATATTGATCGGCTTACCCTCCCAGGCCAGGACCTTGCCTCCGAACTGCCGGCGAAACGCCGGCTTGACAATCTCGGCCCCGAGTCCCGGCGTCTCGCTTTGCTCGTAGAAGGCGATTCCGGTGACCGTCTTCTTGTCCGCAGCGATACCGATGACGCCCCGGATGGGAGCCCAGAAACCCTGGCCTTCGAACGGCAGCCCATAGGCCGCAATCTGCCCGTCCTTTCGCAGGGTGTAGGCCTCGCCTGAAGAAGCATTGGGCTCACTCACCTGCTCGACGAACCGGCGATGAATCTCGGGCCCGCTCAGCATCGGCTCGTACAAACCCGGCAACACCGCCACCACGGCCCGCTCGAAGGCCAACCTGGTGTTCGCCTCGACGCGCTCCCGCGTCAAGTCCGCCACCCCGATAACGACCGAGCTGAACGCCGCCGTCACGAGGAACATGTAGGTAATTGGGTACCAGCGCGTCTGCCGTATCATGCTGCCTCCTTGGCGCGCCGCGTGGCGGCGCGGGCCCGGACCCCATAATCGATGATGGGGGCGAACATGTTGCCGATTAGAATCGAGAACATCAACCCGCCGTTGAAAATCGAGAAATTCCTGATCACGATCGTGCAGAGCGCAATGAGAATGGCATAGAACACCCGGCCGAGTTCGGTCTTGGGGGCGCTGATCGGGTCGGTCGCCATGTAGAACGCGCCGAAAAGGAAGCCCCCGCCCATTATTGCGGTCAACCCCGAGGGAACGGGAGCGACCCCCAGCAAATGCAAAAGCTGGCTCAACCCGGCGTACGTGAGGACCAGCGTCAGGATAATGGTCCTGCTGGCGGTCTTGCTGTAGAAGAGGTACAGGCCCCCGATGAGGACCAGCAGGACGCTGTTGACCCCCGCCGTCCCGCTGAGGCGGCCGAAGAAC
>CAYFUB010000041.1:0-12180 GCA_964346195.1 uncultured Pirellulales bacterium | reverse complement strand
GGCCATTCACCGCCGCCGACCGGATATGGCGCCGGGATGAATAATCTGGCGGGCAGCCCGACGGTCATCAGGTGCACCTTCATGGACAACACGACTGACGGCGCAGGGGGCGGAATGTGTAATGAAGCGGCAAGTCATCCGAGAGTCATTGGCTGTACATTCCTCGGGAACTTCGCCCACGGGGGAGGCGGCGCCGTCGCTAATCTGGGAGGAAGTAATCCGATTCTCACGCGCTGCACCTTCGCGGAGAATTCGGCGCGCGGTGGAGGTGGCGCTGTGTACAACCTCAAGAGCGCCCCTACCTTCGAGGGGTGTGGCTTCACCCGCAATTCCGGCGGCAGTGGAGGCGCCGTATACGATGAGGAAAGCATTTGCACATTGACTGACTGCATATTCATCGAAAACGAAGCATCCTTGGGCGGAGCGCTGTATGGTCGTGACAACAACCGCTTGTCTCTCGAACAGTGCACGTTCATCGGCAACTCGGCCGGGACAGGTGGAGCGATCTTAGGCTGGGGAGAGAACAACAGCTTCATAATGACCGCTTGCACCTTCAGGGGGAACGCCGCACGTGGAAGCGGCGGGGCCATGGACCTCTGGGGCCTTGCAGAGGTCTCAAATTGCATATTCAATGGGAATACGTGCCGCGTATGGGGAGGAGCGGTGGACTTGCGTGGGGGAACCTTCACAAATTGCCTGTTTGTTGGTAACCGTGCTTTCGACAGGGGCACGCGCTCAGACCAGACGTGGTTTCCGGGCACAGGTGGCGCTGTGTCCCACGGTGGTAGTATAGAGGCCCTGCAGTTCACGAATTGCACGTTCAATGAGAACCATGCGACCTTCGGGAGTGCCGTGTACACGGACTGGCGGCCGAACTTCCGCAATTGCATCTTGCGCGGACCGGCGCAGTTGATCTGGGGCGATCCCTATGAGCCGCCGCAAGTGGCCTACTGCGACATGGAAGGTGGCTGGCCTGGCGCAGGCAATATCGACGTGGACCCTGCTTTCGCCGCACCCGGCTATTGGGCCGATCCCAACGACCCAAACCGTCCCGGCGACCCGAACGACCCGAATACTATCTGGGTAGATGGCGATTATCATCTCAAGTCCCAAGCCGGCCGCTGGGATCCGAGCAGCAAAAGCTGGGTCAAGGATGATGTCACCAGTCCCTGCATCGACGCCGGCGATCCGAACAGCCCCGTCGACGACGAGCCCGAGCCCAACGGCGGGCGGGTCAACATGGGGGCCTACGGCGGGACCGCCGAAGCGAGCAAGTCCGATTTCGGTGAGCCCGTCTGTGAAATCATCATGGCCGGCGATATCAACGGCGATTGCCGCGTGGACTGGCGGGACCTTGAGATTCTGAGCCGGCACTGGCTTGGGGATACGACCGCCAAGTAGCATGATTCGGCCGGGCCGGCCCGTACGGATTTCACTTGTGCCTCGACGGTTTGTACTCGGCGGCTCGTGGCGGCGACCACGCCTCTACGGCTGGTTCGTTGGCTGGGCCCGCCGGACGGCCTTCAGGAACTCCGGCGCGACCGGCCGTCCGTTGAACTCCAGCGCCGGATCGGCGCTATGCTCGAGCAGAATGCGCCCGATCTCCACGTTCTTCGCGCTGGCGGCCGCGTGAAGCGCGGTCATCCCATAATCGGCTCGCGCGTTGACGTCCGCACCCCGTGAAATCAGGAACCTGACCATATCCGCCTGCCCGTGCAAGGCGGCGAGCATCAGGGCGGTTCGGTCGTTCGCGCCTTTCTGGTCGACCTGCGCGCCGTGCGCCAGCAGCAACTGGGCCGCCGGGATCTGCCCGTTTTTCGCCGCCCACTGCAACGGCGTGCCGCAGCCGGTGCCTTTTTGACTGACGTCGGCCCCGTGCTCCAGCAGAATCGCCATCGCGTCGGTATGACCGTGACCGGCGGCGTAATGCAGCGGGGTCTCCCCCCCTTCATTGCGGGCATTCACCTTGGCGTCATTCTCGACGAGCAGCTTGACGACCTCGGTGCGCCCGTACGCGGCGGCTTCATGCATGGGGGTGCGGCGGTGCCAGAGCGTCCTGGCATTCGGATTGGCCCCCCAGGCCAGTTGCCGGCGGACTTCACGGACGTTTCCTGCACGTGCCGCCGTGTGAATGCTCATGCATCCGGCGACCAGGATCGGGCCGCCCGTCAGCACGGCCAGCCTGAAAACGCGCACCGCCGCTGGGGTCATTTTCGTCTCGGCCATGTCTGAATCTCCTAACGTCTCCCCTGTCTTGAATACGTTCGACGGTTATGACCCAAAGGGTCGCGTCCTCTCTTCATGCCATCAGCGCCGCTTCCCGATCCGCAAGGCAGCGATTCCCGTCAGGTCTGGCGAAACAATGAACGACTCCCTGCTTGAAGAGCCACATGATATGTCGCATGACTTCCTCATCGGCACGCCGCCTGTCGCCGCAGCCGCCTGCCGTCCGGGTACTCAGATCATCCATCAGGTCGCGGATCCTGATCGCACGACCATGATAGCCCTTCTTCTCGATAGTCTCAAGTATTTTGAGAAGGAGCCTCTGCGACAAGTTTCCGGCGGCGGCAGCGATGAGCAGCTCGCTGAAGCCGCCGAACCCAACGTACCACGTGTCGTCCACGGTCGCCGTGGCGAAATGATGGAACGCGTCATGGTAACTGGGGTGCGGGTGTTCTCTACAGGCCCGCTCCGGGGGGCCCGCGGACCGGGAAGCCGATGCCCTCAGGTTCTCGATGCCGCAGCGGGCGGTAAGGTCGGCACTTTCCTCGTACAGTTCTATCCAGAACCGCTCATACCTTCTGATAATGTGGCGCCAGTGGTACTGGCGCGCGTGTGCCCGGGCCTGTCCGGCGAGTCGGGCCCGGAGTGTCCGGTCGTTCATCAACGTCGTGAGATAAGACAGAAAGCGCGGGATATCCACGGCCAGGGACTGTGCCTGGCGGAAGTGATAGCACTCGATCTTGCGGTGTCTTGCCAGCCGGTCGATGCCGCTGTCCCGGCACCAGTACGTGGGCACCCGAAATCCTGTGACGCCGTGGCGAACGGTGTCCTTGTACCCGTCCCAGTCCGAGACAATCACCGGCAGCCCCATGGCCTGCGCTTCGAGAACCGTCAACCCGAAGCTTTCCTGGATGTTGTCGGAAAGTGAAATGAAGATATCCGCCGCGGAATACAACTCGCTCTTGACCTTGTCGGAAGGGCAGTGGAAGAATCGAATGCTGTTGTCGTGCGTCGCGGCGGTGATGTAAGACTCCAGCAGCCGGTGTCGGCCCGCATACAAAGACGTGCCGGGGCCATCGTCCCCCGCGCCGGCAATGGCCAGGACGCACTGGTGACTCGGCGCGGACCGCCGCAGCAGGAGCAGGGCCTGGAGCAACGGCAGCAGGTCCGCCTTCATGCCGGCGGAGATCCGCCCGAACCAGAGCAGAACACAGCAATCGTCGGAAAATCCCAGGGCGGCCCGGGCCCGGGCTCGGGTCATCCGACCCCGGACCAGCGCGTCACAATCGATGCCCAGCGGAATAACGGGAATCCTGCCGGGATAGGAATACTCGGGGCCGTTCAGGCGGCGGGCGTAAAAGGACGATATTTGCTGAAAGTAGCAGCGCAACGTCTGCCGTACCGCCTCGGAGCTGGCGAGAATCGCATCGAACCGGTACAGCGGGCAGAAACAATACGGGGCGAATGTCCGGGACAGCATGTAGGCATAGCTGATGCTGTGAGTCGTCGTCGTCACGGGGAACAGGTTGCTGCTGTCTTGATTCCGGATGTGGATCAGATGGGTTTTCAGGGTGGGGCCCAGATGATGAAAGGCAAGGTAGCTGTTTCGCACCAGATGCTCCCGCAGCGCGGACAAGGGTATGACGACGAATCGCGAATCGTCCAGCGTATAAGGTTCAAACTGGCCGGGAATGAAACAATGGTACTCGTCCAGAGACCCGTGGCGGTAGATGCTGGAGAAGAAATCCAGGCTCACGCGCCGGCTGCCGTTGATCTGTTCCCCGGATTCGATGTATCGCGGGGCAGCTAAGGGAGAACCGAAAAGCCCGACGCGCCTCTTATCCATGGCCTTGGCACTCCTCCAGGGCCGTCTCATCCTGTTTTGCGACTGGTTCCATATTCTTCGTGCCACAGCGGGGTCAGTCCGGCCGCTTCCCGCGGGCGGCCTGCTTTCCGGCCAGGATTTCGTGCAGGAGCTCGGGACGCCGCTCGGCCAGACACACGTACAGGTAAAACGCTCTCTCGAAGCCGTGCCTGGTGCTTCGACAAAAACCATCGGATGGGGGCGCGATTTCGCCGCTCGTCCTGGAGACCTCCCAGGGACAGGGGCCTCCGCACTTCGTGCGGGCCCAGCACGCCGCGCAATGCGTCATGTTGCTCCTGATGAGTTGCCGGTAGTAGTCAGCGGTCCTTTTCTCGTCCATCCCCGTCCACACGTTGCCCACGATGTAATTTTCCAGGCCGACATATCGGTGACAGGGAAAGATGTTGCCATCGACATCCACGGCGTTCGTATTGCGGCCGACGCCGCAACGGATCGCTCCGAGGGGTCGGCTTACGATCACCGCTTTGAGAGCCTTGAGGGCCTGGCTGGCGGCGTAGTTGTTGGGAGGTCTCTCCTGCCTGTCGATGGCCTCCAGCCACTCCATGAACATCGGATCGGATTCGTCACGCCACCTGTCAAGTGCCGCGTCGTCGAAGGAATGTTCCTTCTCTTCCCCCGGGCGCGGGTGAATCCCGGAAATGCCCACGTAACGAAAACCCAGGTTTTCGAAGAACTCGCTGATGCGTCGGAGGTCGATTTGGCGGCCGTTGACGATATTGGCCCTGATCTTCAGGACCCGGCGGCCGCGCCGGTTGAACTTCTCATTGAGTTGCTTGGCTTTGTCGATGATCAGGTGAAATGACGGTCCGCCGCCGCGCAGGGGGCGCTGGCGGTTGTGGGTGTCCTCGTCCCCGTCGATGCTGACGAGAGTCCCCATATCATGCTGCACGATGTAGTCCTGGATCTCCTCGGTCAAGAGAGTGCCATTGGTGGAAATCTGGAAGTGGAATCGTTTGCGGGCCGGGCGGCTGATCTGCTCCGCATAGTCCACGAGTTGCTTCATGACCTCCGCGTTCAAGAGAGGCTCGCCGCCGAAGAATTGCACGCCCAGGTATCCTCGTTTGCCCGAGCGTCGTACCAGAAAGTCGATTGCCTGTCTGGCCGTCTCCAGAGTCATCAGCTTGTTCCGCTCATTGGAGCCGTTCTCCTCGGCGTAGCAGTACACGCACGCCATGTTGCAGGCCTGGGCGAGGAAAAGCTGGATGCGCCGGGGGCAATGGCGCAGCAGCGACTGCGTGATCATCTCGATGGCCCCGGCGCCGGGCTCTTCGTAGTGAAAAAGACCGCCGTCCAGGAACGGGGCCAACGCGCCCTGAACTGTCTGCTCTGTCGCGTCGGCATACTGTCGCTGCAACTGAGAAAGGAGCGCCGGGAGGTCGCAACGGCGCGCCATGTCCAGCAGATCGAACAGAAACGCGTCGTCGATCCGGGAAATCGTATCCGTACCGACATCGTAGAGAATCGCCTTCTCGCGATACCGGAAGACGTGATAGGTCCGGCCGTCCAGCACGGTACCTGTCTGCCCGGTGTCGGCATTCTTACTGGCACACCCGCGCTGCTGCATTGCCTCTCGTCTTTTCACTCCTACGCCAGATCCACCGGGTCGTTGGAGCAGCCGTCGTTGTCCGGGTCCAGGAAGAGGGGCGCGCAGTGGTTGTCGGGGTCTATGTGTTCGCCCATGTTCTTCCCGCAGTTGTCGTCATCATCAGTATACACCAAAGCGAATGTCATGCCGCAGCTATTGTCGTGGTCATACGCGCCGCCTCCTATGGGATCGCCGCAGTTGTTGTCGGTATCGAAGGCGGTCAGGTAGTGGGGGTCGCCGCAGTTGTTGTCGCTGTCGTGGCCGGCCAGGCCGTAGTCACAATCGTTGTCGCTGTCGTGCCGGTCCGATTCCCCGCAATCGCCGCAGCCCTCGTCGGTGTCATACTCGCCGCCGCCGAGATTGTCGCCGCAGTTGTTGTCGGCGTCATAGCTGAAGTCCCCGCCGCCACCGGGATTCTGATCGATGTTGCAATCCTCGTCCGGATCATGCTGGACCCCGCAGTTGTTGTCGATGTCATAAGCCGTGTCATTGTACCAGTGGCAATTGTTGTCCGGATCGTTGTCGGTGCCGCAATTGTTGTCCTCATCGTTCTCGGTGCCGCAGTTGTTGTCCTCATCGCCGCCGCCGCAACTATCGTCGTGGACGCCGCCGCCACAGGCACAGGCCCTGGCCTTCTCCGTGCCGACCACCCCTATCAGCGTAATGCCGGCGATGGTGCCCAGCGTCCTGAGGGCAAACTGCCGCCGATTCATGCGTTTTTCCTTCGATTCGTCGCGAGGTGCGTCCTCGCCCGATTCTGTTTTTTCCGCGTCGGACATTGTCGTGTCTCCTATCGGATTCCCGATTCTCCAATGACTTTCAGTACGTTGTCTCCGTGTCGCCGCCCAGGATACTCTCGACCTGGTCATCCATCGCCTGATCCAGGCTCCGCCTCATGAGTTGCTTGATCTCCAGATGTGCGTAGAGCGTCTCATCCACCCGGCGGAATTCGTCCTCCAGCTTCTTCAGATAACGTTCCTGGTACCTTTCCGGCAGGGCCGTCGCTGTCCTCGACTGCTTTTTCAGTTGCACCAGCCTTTCATACAAGTCGTCCAGCCCACGTTGCTTCTCCGCGAGTTCAGGCGGCATCTGACACGCCATCTTCTTCAGAGGAGAGCTGGCCATCACGGCCGTCTGACCGAGATCGCGAATAAAGAGGTAGGACTCCACGGTGCCCTTGGCGTAGGGACAGTGCCTCTCCAGAGGCTCCGCCAGGGGTGCCGACACCTGCCGGAAATGGTGATAGCAGGCCAGGTAATAGATTCTCTCCTGCTCGTCCGGGTACTGAAGCCGGCCCGCGTCAAGGGCTTCCTGGAACTCATCGTAGACGCCCCTGCAGATGGTTCCCAGGATCCCCACCATGGCCTTTTCCGCCACCTGTCTATCGTACTTCGAGCCTGGGAAGCCTCGCTGCGGCCCGCTTTCCTTCATCTCGGACAGCCGCAGTCCGGCCTTCTCTCCTTCGATCGCCAGGGGGATGATTTTACCGATGCAGACATCGAGGAAGCTGGCAAATGCCGGCATGGACTGGCGATACGCGGCCAGTTCCATCTCGAGCTCCGCTGCCAGGGCCTTGTACTTCCTGACGGACGACGCAAAATCCTCGGCCGTTGCGGCTCGTTCCGCGGGGGGCAGGCTCCCGGGCGCGACGGCCTCCACCCGCGGAGCCCCTTTTCCGGTGTTCTCACGTGCGGGCCGTCCCTCGGAAGCCGTATTCTGCACCGCGTCGGCTTCCATGCCCGACGCCGATTCGACGCGCCTGTTCCGGTCCACGACCGCCGTGTCTTCCGATGTCCGTGTGACGACCACGAGGACTGCCGTGACTGCAGCCGCAGTAATCAGGAACAGCCTCCGGTTCGCTGCTTTCGGCAAAGATATAGCCATCGTTTTCGACCTCCAATCGTGACCGCCACGAATCTCGAGCGGGTGGGATCCGCCTGCGTCCAATGCCGCGAAGGCGTCCGGATATGAATGTCGCGTCACGCAGACTTCACCCAGGCCGCTCCACATCCGTGCGGGCTCGTGCAACCATCTGCCCAAACAAGTTGACAAACGTGCCCCTACCCATACTGCCGTTGGCCGGCTATTGATGTTGATACGGTGATCACTCCTTTTTTGACGATGGCGGAGAACGATGCAAAGCACGGCAGGACAAGGGAGGGGAGCATGCCACGCAATGCGGGGCCGTAGCCGGCGCGGCGGGTTGGGAGAAAATGCTTGGCGGGCAGAAGATAAGATGATAAAATAGGAAAGGTGGGGCCGGAGGTTGTCGTGTTCATGCTCGTTATGATTCAGCGATTTTGAGGAATCGAACATGGAGCAGAGAAGACACACCCACGTCCCACTGGTTGCCTGTGCCATCGTGATGGTTTCTTGTCCTTTTGGCTGGGCTCGATATGGCGGGGGCACGGGCACGGCGTCCGACCCATATTTGATCGAGACGGCTGAGCATCTCCGGTCCGTCGGCGTCTACCGCAGTGACTGGCACTACCATGTGCACTACAAGCTCACGGCGGACATCGACATGGCCGACCTGAAGACGCCCATGGAGCCTATCGGCGCCATGGCCCTACCCTTCATGGGCGACTTCGACGGCAACGGTAAGACCATCTCAAATCTGACAATCGTCCGGTCCTCCGGGGATTATGTGGGCTTGTTCGGATGCTGCGAAGCGAGCATTCACGACCTCCGGCTGGTCAACGTCGAGATCAGTGCGCCACAGAGCACGTGTGTCGGCGCCCTCGCGGGGCAACACGTAGGGCGCGAGATGCGACGTTGTTTCGTCGAGAGCGGTACGGTATCGGGCCGGGATGAGGTCGGCGGGCTCGTCGGCAGCAGCGGCGGGACTGTCAGCCAATGCTACACGGCCTGCAAAGTCGCCGGCGTCAATAAAGTCGGCGGGCTGCTCGGCCTCTCTCAGGGTCCCTATCCGGTCAGCCAGTGCTACTCGACCGCGAATGTCACCGGGTCATTGGAGGTAGGCGGACTCGTGGGCGTCGGCCGCGGGATTGTGAGGGATTGCTATGCGACCGGCGAAGTCTACGGCGCCGTGCAGGCGGGCGGGTTGGTAGGCAGTGCTGGCGCGGATGGGCAAATCTGGAATTGCTACTCCGCCGGGCGGGCCCGGACAGATTGGGGTCCTGCCAGCGGGCTTTCCTCGCTCCTCGCGCAGTGTTACAGCTCATTCTGGGATGTGGAGGTGAACGGACAGGGAACCGCTTCCTGTGGCTACGGTCGGACTACCACCCAGATGCGTGCCGGCGCGACCTTTCTGGGCTGGGGCCGCTCGGGGGCGTGGAAGATCGACGAGGGGGCGGATTATCCGCGGCTGGCCTGGGAGAGCAGGCCGGGAGTGCCGCTGACCACGCCGGCGTTTCCGGGCAATGAAGGAGACGGGACGGCCCAGCGTCCGTATCTGATCCACACAGCTCAAGAACTCAACGCGGTCGGCGACTTCCCCGGCGAGTGGGACAGGCACTATCGCCTGGAGGCCGACATTGACTTGGCCGGGCTGGAGGGCTCGTTCCGCACGGTGGGATGTGAACACATCTATTTCACGGGCACGTTCGACGGCGGCGGGCACTCGATCTCGAACCTTGTGTGTTCCTATGCTGACTATGGGTCAGGGCTGTTCGGGTTTACGCGCGATGCGACCATCAGGCGAGTGACCCTGATCGACCCGCGCAACGAGTCGGAATGGGCAATCTCTGTCGGCACGCTGGTGGGCCAGCAGGTGGAAGGGATAGTGGCGGATTGTGGAGCCCAGGGAGGCTCGGTGGCAAGCTCCCATTTCGTGGGTGGACTGGTAGGCCGCTGCGCGGGCGGCACGGTCACCCGCTGCTACAGTACGTGCGCGGTGACGGGCCGAAACGTCGCAGAGGATGTCGGCGGGCTGGTCGGGAGAGGGGAACGGTGCAATATCAACAACTCCTACGCCACCGGCGCCGTCGCCGGGCAGAAGAACACGGGTGGACTGCTCGGCCGGACGGAGGCAGGGAGCATCACCCACTGCTATTCCGTCGGGCCTGTCACCGGCGTGCAGAATGTCGGGGGCCTGATTGGCCTGATCACTGATAAGACTCTCGTCACGGGCTGCTTCTGGGACACGCTGACCAGCGGGTATTCCACCAGCGCGGCGGGCAAAGGTGCCACGACCGGCGAGATGCAGAAAGCAGCAACGTTCATCGCCGCCGGCTGGGACTTCGCGGGCGAGCGCCAGAACGGAACAACAGACATCTGGTGCATCGATGAAGGAAAAGGTTATCCGCAATTCTCCCCGGCGCCGACGCAGGAGCGCATGTGGGCCGACGATTTCGAGGATGGCGAGCCCGCCCCCCTGTGGCGGATCTATGAACCGGAACCGAGCGACGCACGTCTCCGGGAGACCGGGGGCAGGCTGGAATTGCACGCCGGCAAGCCACTGGACAGCGTCCGTGCCGTTTACTACTCCGACGGCTGGAGGCTGGACGTCGCGCAGGATTTCTCTGTGAAGATCGATTTCCGCTTCAGCAGGGAGAGTGAGGGCGAAGGATGGGTTTCGCTGAGTCTGGTGCCGAGTCTGGTCATGCCCGTGGGCCAGTGTTCGGAATTGCGGGCCGGCTGCCTCGACAACGAGCCTTGTTACACAGGAATCCTGGCTGGCGGTATCCGCTGGGCGAACTGGCCCGCCATGCGAGGAACCGACAACGGAACCCTGTACCTCTCCTACGATGCCGGACGCGATGAGTTATATCTGAGTTTCACCGGCTATGGACCGCGGAATGCCTGGCACGTGGTGACCGGACTGCTGAAGGATGAGTGGGCCGGTAAGCCGGTCTGTGTCGTCATTGGCGGCGCCGCCGCAGGCATGACCTTGGAAGGCACAGACGCCTGGCTCGACAACTTCGTCATTGACACAGGCGTGCCGCTGCCCTGAGCGAGCGATGTGTTCGATAGGCTCCTGTTGCGTGAGGTTCGGATATGGCATCTCTCACAAGTGAACGTGCAAGACGGGGTCGAGCGGCTCTTGTGCTTGCATTGGCGATTGTCTCTGCCTGGGCCGCGAGTCCCGGACGAGCGGAGACGCGTTACGTCTACCAAACCCGCTACACGGCCTTTTCTCCCCTCGCCGCGCGGTTTCGCCACGTGACCCTGATGCTCGGCGCTGGCAACATCGGCGTGTTCGGCGGGTCCGGCCGCATGGACGCGGAATTATTCGACCCCGCGACAGAGCAGTCTCTCACTCTTCCCGTGTCGTACTGGCTGGCCGACTTCAGCGGCGTGACGCTTGCCGACGGGCGGGCGGAGAAGTGGTGCGTGGAGTACTGCGATGGGGACATCCGGCAGAGCACGGTTTGGCTGGACGGGTACGCTTGTCCCGCGTATCGCGACACGGCCTTTCCGCACCCCGCATTTCACCGCCATTCTGCGGGGGAGCGAAGAAGTCACCTTCACGCATCTGGTCGTACGCTTCTCCAGGCATGCTCCTTATGAGACACGGATCAGACTTTTCAACCTCGTCGGTTGGACGCGCATTCCACAGGTCATCCCGGGTGATGATCTTGGCGCGACAGCACGAGTTCCGGAGGGATAGCGCGCCGTTGGCCATCGGTTGAGCGAAGGTGCACACCGACGCGCAGGGACTCTCGCGGACGGGCACGGACGCCGGGGCAGCGGGGGCCCTTCGCGTTCTGGTGCGTGTCACGTCTGCAGGTGACGTGTACGCCGGCGCGGTGGGTTGGGGAAAATACTTGCCCGGGGGACGAACACGGGCGTAGGACAGGTCGTAAAGAAGGACACGAAGGCGGGCCAGGGGCCTTTCATATTCTTCGTCGTCATCATACTCGTAACACGTTTATATCACGCCTACCTTCGTGGCTGTTCGGCGTATCTTCTGCTTTTGTGTCGCGTCCGCAGCGTGTATGCTGTGAGCTTGGGCCGCGCGCGGCTGACCTTCGCGTGCGCAGCGGTATTTTGAGCCGGGCCCGGATGTGTCGCTATCATTGTGGGATCGTGGAAAAGAAAGGCCGGTAGCCATGAGCAGTCCTCCCTCTCCCGCCGCGGACGACCGCCTGTTGGACCTGTCGGGGCCGAACCGCCGACTCGCCCAAGACACGACGCCGAGCACGCGCGGGGCCGTCGTCAACGGCCTGATGCTCATCTATCTCGTCTCCGGGGCGTGCTCGCTCATCGACGAAGTGGTCTGGGCGCGGCTGTTGAAGCTGACCCTCGGCAATACGGTCTATGCGTCGAGTATCGTGGTCTCCGTGTTCATGGCCGGACTGGCCTTCGGGGCCTTTATTATGGGACGGTACTGCGACCGTATTCGCAAGCCCCTGCGCCTGTATGCCCTGACCGAACTGGCGATTACCGGCCTGGCGCTGGCATCCCCGTGGGCTCTGCGCACGGCGGACGGGATTTACATCGGGCTGTGCCGCTCGTGGCAGCCGGGGCCGGGCTGGCTGATTGCGGGGCAGATCGTCATCTCGACGTGCATCCTGCTGGTCCC
>CAYFUB010000040.1:0-6238 GCA_964346195.1 uncultured Pirellulales bacterium | reverse complement strand
TACACGCTCGGCGGCACCGGCGGCAACGTCGCTTACAACGCGGAGGAGTACGACAAGTATATCCACTGGGGCCTGAGCCTCAGTCCGAAGAACGAGGTTCTCGTCGAAGAGTCCGTCATAGGGTGGAAGGAATACGAGCTCGAGGTGATGCGGGACCGGAAGGACAACGTCGTCATCGTCTGCTCCATCGAGAACCTGGACCCTATGGGCATCCACACCGGCGACAGCATCACCGTCGCGCCGGCGCAGACCCTGACGGACAAGGAATACCAGATCATGCGCGATGCGGCCCTGAAAATCATCCGGGCCATCGGCGTGGAGACGGGCGGCTCGAACATCCAGTTCGCCGTCAATCCTACCAACGGCAAGCTCTATGTGATCGAGATGAACCCCCGCGTCTCGCGCAGCTCGGCGCTGGCCTCGAAGGCCACGGGCTTCCCCATCGCCAAGATCGCCTCGTTGCTGGCGGTCGGCTACACGCTCGACGAGATTCCCAACGACATCACGAAAAAGACGCCGGCGTGTTTCGAGCCGACGATTGACTACTGCGTGGTCAAGTGGCCACGCTTCACGTTCGAGAAATTCCCGCAAACGCCGGCCGAGCTGACAGTGCAGATGAAATCGGTCGGCGAGGCGATGGCCATCGGTCGGACCTTCAAGGAGGCGATGCACAAGGCGATCCGCTCGCTGGAGATCGACCGGTACGCCCTGGCGGACAAGCACATCGACAAGACGATGCCGCCCACCCAGTTGCGCGAAAAGCTGCGTCAGAACTGCTGGGACAAGCTTTGGTACGTCGCGGAGGCGCTGCGGCGTCAGATGCCGGTCGAGGAAATTTTCGCGCTGACGAAGATCGACCCGTGGTTCCTGAACAATATCAAAGACGTCGTCGAGCTGGAGTCAAAGCTGCTGGCGCAAAAGGGCGAGCTGCCGGAGCCGGACTTGCTGGGGCAGGCGAAGCAGTACGGTTTCAGCGACAAGTACCTGGCATCCATCGCGGGCGTGTCGGAAACTCAGTTGCGGCAGCATCGCCAGGCGCAGGGCATCGATGCAGTCTACAAGATGGTGGACACGTGCGGCGCCGAGTTCGAGGCGGCCACGCCGTACCTCTACTCAACCTTCGAGAGTGAGTGTGAGGCGAATCCGACGAGCCGCCGCAAGGTCATCATCCTGGGTGGTGGGCCCAATCGCATCGGGCAGGGCATTGAGTTCGATTACTGCTGCTGTCACGCGGCGTTCGCCCTCAGGGAGATCGGCATCGAGTCGATCATGGTCAACTGCAACCCCGAGACGGTCAGCACCGACTACGACACCTCCGACCGGCTGTACTTCGAGCCGCTCACGTTCGAGGACGTGATGTCCATCGTCGAGAAGGAGAAGCCCGACGGCGTCATCGTCCAGTTCGGCGGCCAGACCCCGCTGAAGTTGGCCGTGCCGCTGGAGCAGGCGGGAGGCAAGAGCATCGGCACCTCGCCCGACAGCATCGACCTGGCCGAAGACCGCAAGCGGTTCAACCATCTGATTAACAAGCTCGGCCTGTCCCAGCCGGAAAGCGGTACGGCCACCAGTTATGACCAAACCCTTCAGATTGCCCGCGCGCTCGGCTATCCTCTGCTGATCCGGCCCTCCTTCGTCCTCGGTGGCCGCGCCATGCGCGTCGTTTACGACGAAGCCGCGCTCAAAGCGTGCGTCGATGAGGCGATCGACGTTTCCGGCGCGCACCCCATTCTGATCGACAAGTTCCTCGGCGACGCCACCGAGCTCGATGTTGACGCGATTTGCGACGGGCAGCATGTGGTCATCGGCGGTATCGTGGAGCATATCGAGGAGGCCGGCGTCCATTCCGGCGACAGCGCCTGCTCCATCCCGCCCGTCAATCTCAAGCGGAAGATCATCGAAGAGGTCGAAAGGCAGACGAAGCTCCTGGCCCTGGAATTGCGGGTGAAGGGGCTCATGAATGTGCAATATGCGATCAAGGATGACCGGATCTACATTCTGGAGGTGAATCCGCGGGCGTCGCGGACCGTCCCTTTCGTGAGCAAGGCCATTGGCGTGCCCCTGGCCAAGCTGGCCGCCAAGGTCATGGCGGGCATGACCCTGGAAGAGCTGGGGTTCACGAAAGAGGTCGTCCCGAGCCACTATGCCGTCAAGGAGGCGGTGTTTCCATTCCTGAAGTTCCCGGGCACGGACGTGCTGCTCGGCCCCGAGATGCTCTCGACAGGCGAGGTGATGGGGATTTCGGACGATTTCGGTACGGCGTACGCGAAATCGCAGATCGCGGCGGGCAACAGCCTGCCGACCGGCGGCAACGTGCTGTTCAGCGTCAGGGACACCGACAAGGCGAAGGCCGTGAGCCTGGCCCGACGGCTCCGTGAGCTGGGCTTCAAGATCGTCGCCACCAAGGGCACCTGCATCGAGTTCATCAAGAACAACATCCCCTCGGAGTTCGCCCTGAAGATGAGCGAGGGCCGGCCGAATATCGTCGACGCGATCATCAACCGGCAGATCGATCTGATCGTCAACACGGCGGTCGGCAAGCAGTCGATTATCGACTCGTTCTCCATCCGCCGCAGCGCCGTGGACCGTCAGGTCCCGTACGTCACGACCATGCGCGGGGCCGAAGCGATCGTCAAGGCCGTCGAGACACTCAAGGCCAGAAAGATAACGGTAAAACCGATTCAGCTATACTACAAGTGAGAGACATGGAACAAGATGGGCACCGGTGCGACTTGTCATCCTGAGCCGAAGGCGAAGGATCTCGCCTGCGAAGAGCAGGCTCCTTCAATCTGCGGCCCAGATCCTTCACTCCGCCTTGCTCCGTTCAGGATGACAAAGAGGGCACGATGATCGAACAGAATCTGTATGATCGGGAAAACTCCGTGAAAGCGGCGTTACTGTTAGAGGACGGCACGTTTTTCGAGGGTCGGGCGTTCGGCGCCCGCGGCGCGCGGTGCGGCGAGGTCGTGTTCAACACGAGCATGTGCGGATACCAGGAAATCCTCACGGACCCCTCCTATCACGAGCAGATCATCACGATGACGTACCCGCTCATCGGCAACTACGGCACGAGCCCCGAAGATTGGGAATCGCGCCGGCTCTTCGCCGCCGGCTTCGTGGTCAAGGAGAACTGCGCGTACCCGAGCAACTGGCGCAACGGCGGCACGCTCGACGATTACCTGAAGACCAGCGGCGTTGTCGGCATCGAGGGTATCGACACGCGCCGGCTCGTCCGGCACATCCGCACCCAGGGCGCGATGCGCGGCGTCATTTCCTCGACGGAGGTGGATCGCAAGAAGCTCGCCGAACAGCTTGCACACTACCCCGGCCTCGTCGGCCGGGATATCGTTAAGGACGTGACGGTCGATAAGGCGTATGCTTGGCGCGAGGGCATCGTCGACGTTCTGTGCCCCGAATCGGCGCCGGAGCCGAAGTACAAAGTGGTCGCCTTCGACTATGGCATCAAGCAGAACATCCTGCGGCTGCTGGTCTCGCACGGCTGCGAGGTCACGGTCGTGCCGGCCGGGACCTCCGCCGCACAGGTCCTTGCTCGCAACCCCGACGGTGTGTTCCTGAGCAACGGCCCCGGCGACCCGGCGGCCGTGACCTATGCCGTCAAGACGGTCAAGGCGCTGCTGGGCAAGGTGCCCATCTTCGGTATCTGCCTGGGCCACCAGATTCTCGGCCTGGCGCTGGGCGGGACCACCTACAAGCTCAAGTTCGGCCATCGCGGCGCCAATCATCCCGTCAAGAATCTCGACACCGGCAAAATCGAAATCACCAGCCAGAACCACGGCTTCTGCGTGGACCTCGACTCGCTCGCGGACAAGGACGTGCAGCTCACGCACATGAACCTCAACGACAACACGCTCGAGGGCCTCCGCTGCGCGAAGCTCGCCGCCTTCTCTGTCCAGTACCACCCCGAGGCCTCCCCCGGCCCCCACGACTCCGGCTACCTCTTCGAGGAGTTCATTAAGCTGATGGAGGCGCGGTAAGACGAGGGTGAACGGGTGAAAATTTTGGGAAATTTTGCTTGAACACCGACGCATTTCTTGCGATATTATAAGTGGAACGCAATTTGATCAAAGCTTGGGTGCGTCCCAAGTGCGATACGATAGCGGAAGGCTGCGTGCCTTCCGCGTCTTTTTATGCGGAGGCCCTACCCCATGAGCAAGCGCGTGTGCGTTTTTGTTGATGGCGAGAACTTTCGCCACGCCATCGTAAACCTGTTCGATCACTTCGATCCGAATGACTATCTGCCCAAGAAGGCCAATTGGGATACCCTCTTTGACTGGATTGTCTCTCGTGTGGAGCGTGAGAGTGAGCGAGTTCGCACGTACTGGTATGTGATCGAATTGCTTGATTTCTTCCCGTACAAGTTCCCCGCCGCCCAGAGTCATTCTCAGGTGCTTCATTCTCTACTGTGCAAGGACCGATGGTGCCAGACCAAGTTGAAGGGCTTGGAAGGCAACGATCTCGTGAAGGAGATGGAAGCAATCGTTTCGGAATTGAAACAACGCCAAACGAGCATGCGACACAGGTTCGAAGGGTGGCGCCGACTTCAGGATGGGATATCGGTCCGCTGGTCCCGTGTGGAATTCCGCCGGGCCGGAGCCATCACCTATAACTTGTTCGATAAGTCGCTCGGTACGGAAAAAGCCGTGGATGTCAAACTGGCGACAGACTTGATTGTGTTGCGTGACATTTACGATGTCGCGATCATCGTCTCAGGCGATCAGGATTATGTGCCGGCGGTTCAGGTCATAAAGGATTTCGGCAAGATCGTCGTAAACGTGGTATTTCGGGCCCGCAACGGCAGATTGCTTCCCGGTGGGGCACGGAGGCTCAACGAGCGAACGGATAGTTGCCTTGAGATTGCCTATGAAGAATTCTTGACCCATCTCAACCTCGGCGCATCTGGGGCAGGCGTTTGAGGTCGCCTTGGCGACATCGACGGTGGCGCGTTCGGCAGCAGCGTGTTCCATCGTATGCCGCTCTTTTTCAGCGGCTCGGTGAACTTGATATTTCCAGCTTGCCGGCTCCCGATTCGCCACGCAGGGCGCGGAGAAATCCGGGAGGGACCGAGACACCGAGGGCCTGGACCTTGTGTACGTCGTCCCATGCCTGGTCGCACATGCCTCTGCTGTAGTAGGCGAGGCCGCGCTGGAAAAAAGCTTCGGCGCACTGCGGGTCGATCTCAATCGCTCTGGTGAACGCCGTGATGGCCCGTTCGTGCTCGTTCATGGCGGCATAGAGACGGCCGCGCTGGAGATACCCTTCAACGAAGTCCGGACGGATCGCCACGACGGCGCCGAAATCGGACGCCGCCGGCCCGAAATTGCCTATCGCGATGTGAACGAGCGCGCGGTTATAAAAGGCGTCGGCGCAGGTGGGGTCCCTTCTTATCGCTCGACCGAACTCCGCGAGGGCGCCGGCATATTCGCCGCTGCGGGCGAGGCTAATGCCCCGCTCGTTGCAGGCCCGGGCGTCCTCCGGGTCGAGAGCGGCGTCCTGCCCCTGTCCCCGCAGCCGGTCTTGCCAGCGGGTTTCCCGGTGACCGAGCGTCTCCTCGAATTGGGCCTGCCAGTGCCGGATACTCTCCCGCTGTCCGGCCATCATGGCCGTCTCGAAGTCCCGGCCGGCGGGCAGATAGCCTCCCTTCTGGAGCGCCCGCAGGCCCCGGGGGTACTCGCGCCGGGCGGCGGGGTACGGCAGGGCCTGGATTTTCCGGGCGTCCACCAGCGTCTCGCGGTACCCGAAAGAATCCTTGCGCACGATGTCGAAGGGCAGTTCATAAGGAGACGTGATACCGATGATGATGTGAACGAATCCCAGAGCGATGACCGCGAGCCCGGCGGCCACGCACAGGGTCACGGAGGTCCTCTCGTACCACCTCTTTGGCGGCTTACTCTTGCGGCCACTGAGAGGCGCCCCGCAGTGCGGACAGGTCTCGGCCGGGTCACAAGTCCGGCTCTCACGTTTATCGCGCTTGATACGGAACCATTTCACTCTTAGACCCCGCGGTGTGCCCGCCCGTCCCCGGTTACACGCCGAAGGCTTTTTGCATCTGCTCGCGCACGAGGGTCAGGCGTTTGAGGTCGCCTTTGCCGACTTCGGCCGTCGCCCAGCCGGCGAAGCCGATCTCGTCGAGCGCCTTGCGGACATCGGCCCACGGCAGGTCGTCGCCCTCGCCGGTAATCTCCGCCCACTTGTTCTGGGCCCGGCTGAAACCCTTGGCGTC
>CAYFUB010000039.1:0-2306 GCA_964346195.1 uncultured Pirellulales bacterium | reverse complement strand
CTGGAAAAGGCGCGTGGCTTTCTCGGTCGTTTCCTCTTCAGCGGCGATGAGGTGTTCAAGCCCATCGGCGATCTCTCTGGCGGAGAGCGGATGCGGGTGGCCCTGGCCAAGCTGACCCTGACCAAGCCCAACTTTTTGGTGCTGGACGAACCGACCACCCATCTGGACATCGCCTCACAGGAGGTGCTCCAAGAGGTCCTCTCCGAGTTCGAGGGCACCGTCCTGTTCGTCTCCCATGATCGGTATCTGATCGAGGCCCTGGCGACCCAGGTGTGGGCCATAGAAGGGCCTGCCCTGAGCAGAGCCTGCCCTGAGCTTGTCCTGAGCCCTGCCCTGAGCAAGGCCGAAGGGGAAGTCGAAGGGCAAATTCGAAGGGTTGAAGGGGGGACGCTGCACGTGCACCGGGGCAAGTATTCAGAGTACGTTGCCGAGAAGGCCAAGAGGGAGGAGCCGAGAGACCTGTTGCGAGTGGAGTCCAGGGAGGAGAAAAGGCGAAGTGAGGAGCGGTCGGAGAGGCGGGAGCGAGAACGGCGGGCCCGGCGGATGGCCGAGTTGGAGGACGCCATCGCCGGGCTGGAGAATCGGCTGGCGGTCCTGGCCGGTGATCTGACGGCGGCCAGCGCCGCGCAGGACGTGGCCCGTCTGACCGAGTTGGGCACTGAGTACGCCCAGATTGAGGAGGAACTGCGCCGCTTGGTGGCCGAATGGGAGGATCTGGGAGCAGGGTAGTGCTTTGTCAAGATGATTGTGATGGGTTGTCATTCTGAGGAGCGAAGCGACGAAGAATCTCGTTTTTATTGGTGAATGAGTGCCCTGTTATGCAGGCAACGAGATTCTTCGCCTCCGCGGAGTTTATCCTGAGCGAAGTGAAGGGCTCCGGCTCAGAATGACAACACGTCAATTTAGGATTGACAGAGAAATAGAGTGATGGGATGCGTACCAAGACCCTATGGATCAAAGACGAATATCTGCGGCTCATTCTGGCGGGACGCAAGACCATCGAGGTCCGCGTGGGGTACAACAACATCAAGCGGTTGCAGGTGGGCGACCGGTTGTTGCTCAATGATCAGCACCCGTTTATCATCCGGCGGATCGGGCACTATGCCAGCTTTGCGGAATTGTTAGCTCGTGAGGACACACCTTCTATCGCGCCCGATGTGCCATCTGGACAACTCCTTGAAAGGTTGCGCGCCATCTACCCCCCGGAGAAGGAGACGTTGGGCGTCGTGGCGTTAGAAATTGAGCCGGAATGAGAGGCCTCAGCGATTTGATCATCCCTGACGAGGTGGGGCAGAACGAACCGCCGGTGGAGGAGGAACGGCGCATCCTGCGAGAGGAGGTGAACCCAAAGTGGTTCCGCATCTGATGCCAAGGTACAAGATCATCGTCAACCCGGTCGCCGGTCGAGGAGCCGGCGAGCGGGCCATCTCCCAGGTCAAGCGTGTGCTGAAGGGGTACGGCCTGGATTTCGACCTGGTGCGCACTGAGCGCCCTTGGCACGCTGCCGACTTGGCTCAGGAGGCCGTCGCCGCAGGATACGATGGTGTGGTCGCGGTGGGCGGCGATGGCACCGCCAACGAGGTGCTGAACGGCCTGATGCGCGCCAAGCCAGCGGGCGTGGGAACGTGCGCGATGGGGATGCTGTGCGTCGGCCGCGGCAATGACTTTGCCTACGGCGTGGACATCCCTACTGACCTGGAAGCGGGTTTCCGGGCGCTGGCCCAGGGGCACCGGCGTACGATTGACGTCGGCTGGGTCGTCGGCGGCCTTTACCCAGAGGGCCGCTATTTTGGGAATGGCATCGGCATCGGCTTCGATGCCGTCGTCGGGTTCGAGGCGGTCAAAATGACCTGGCTGCACGGCTTTCCATCTTATCTGGTCGCCGTACTCAGGACCGTTTTCCTGTACTATAAGGCCCCGCTCACTACGATCGAGTACGAGGGACAGACGATCACGCAACCTTCACTGATGATCTCGGTGATGAACGGTCGGCGAATGGGCGGCGGCTTCATGATGGCCCCGGAGGGCCAGCCCGACGACGGCCTGTTTGACCTGTGCATCGCCCGCCAGGTGAGCCGTGCCCGCATCTTTGGGCTCATCCCCCACTTCCTGCGGGGCACGCAGGCCACCCAGGAGCCGATCCGCACCGGGCGGGCGCGTCGCGTCGTCGTCACCGCCGTCGAGGGGGTGCTGCCCGCCCACGCCGACGGGGAGACGCTGTGCACTGACGGGCGACGGCTGGAGTTAGAACTGCTGCCGCGTCAGATCGAAGTCATCTGCCAACCGCCGGGGGACGTAAAATGACG
>CAYFUB010000038.1:0-4739 GCA_964346195.1 uncultured Pirellulales bacterium | reverse complement strand
GCGAAAACCGGCACCCGAAAGGCCGCCGGCCAAGACGGCAGTTGACTTTGGGCCGGGCAGCGGATACACTCATGGTTCGGTGGGTGGATGGCGCGTCCGGGAAACGTTGGTCTGTATATCTAACGGGGCTTCTGCAAAATGGAGATTAGGCTTATATTATTCAAGGAAATCGGTTCGGAGAGTTCCTTGAATAATTGGCCTGACTGGCTGTACACCAAGCGCTTACCACTTCGGAAGGAAAAATCACGAAGGCGCTGTTTCCTTCCTCAAGTAAGCCTAATCTCCATTTTGCAGAAACCTACTTGATAGTCAGTGTGAGAACCATGCCGGAACCAGTTTCGGATAGTAGCGGGTACGAGGTCTTTTCAGAGAAGAAAGAGGAGTGCGGGCTGTTCGGGATTTTCGGCGACCCCGACGCCGTGCAGAAGGCCTACTTCGGGATGCACGCCCTCCAGCACCGGGGCCAGGAATCGGCCGGTATCGCCTCCAGCGACGGCGAGTCCATCCAGTGCTACAAGGGCATGGGCACCGTCCTGAGGGTCTTTCGCAGCGGCACGGACACCCTGGAAAGGCTGAAAAACCCCATTGCCATCGGCCACGTCCGGTATTCGACGACGGGCTCGTCCAGTGCCGAGAACAGTCAACCGCTACTGGCCGAGTATTCCCGGGGGCAGGTGGCCGTCGCCCATAACGGCAACCTGATCAACGCCGGCCTGCTGCGGGATGAGTACGAGGCCTACGGCAGTATCTTCAAATCGACCAACGACACGGAGATCATCGTCCATCTGCTGGCCAAACCGACCCACCAGAGCAAGCCCGACCCACTGGGCCACGTCCTGAACCATCTGCAAGGCGCCTACTCGCTGATGTTCCTGTTCGCCGACCACATCGAGGCGGCGCGCGACCCGTTCGGAATTCGGCCGCTGTGTATCGGGCAGACCGACAAGGGGCACTATGTGGTCGCCAGCGAAAGCTGTGCGATCGACGCCATCGGGGCCCGGTACGTCCGTGAGGTCGAGCCGGGCGAGATCGTGCGGCTGGACCAGAGCGGGCTGCACAGCCGGTTCTTCGTGCGGCGCGGCGATATCACGCCCGCTCACTGCATCTTCGAGCACGTATACTTCTCCAAGCAGAACTCGCGCATTTTCGGTGAAAACGTACACGAGGTCCGCAAGAAGCTCGGCCGGCAGTTGGCCAAAGAGCACCCCGTCGAGGCCGACGTCGTCATCCCCATCCCGGATAGTGGGACCTCGGCCGCCCTCGGTTATGCCGAGCAGAGCACGATCCCGTTCGACATGGGCATGGTTCGCAGCCATTACATTGGCCGGACGTTCATCTCGCCCGACCAGAAACTCCGGGAGCTCGAAGTCACGCTCAAACTGGCCATCGTCAAGGACGTGGTCAAAGACAAGCGGATCGTCGTCGTGGATGATTCCATCGTACGCGGCACGACGACCCGCGGCAAGATCCGGGCGCTCCGCGAGGCCGGGGCGAAGGAAATTCACATGCGGGTGAGCTGTCCGCCCATCCGGTTCCCGTGCTACTACGGTGTCGATTTTCCGACGAAAGAGGAGCTCCTGGCCAACGGCCGCACGCTCGAAGAGATCAGAAGATTCCTCGAAGTGGACAGCGTGGGCTACCTGTCTCTCGACGGTCTGCTCTCCTGCGCGACGCTGCCCAAAGACCATTTCTGCACGGCCTGCTGGAGCGGCAAGTACCCGATTCCCGTCAATATCGCGCTGAACAAGTTCGCCATGGAGCGCTATCAGCTCTACATGTTCGAGGAATTCGCCGCGGCCAATGAGTAAATACGTCAGCTACGCGCAGTCCGGGGTGGACATCGACGCCAACGACCTCATGGTCGACCGGATCCAGTCCTGCTTGAGCAGCACCTACGGGCCCCGGGTCATCAACATGCCGTGGGGGTTTGCCGGGCTGTTCCGCCTAGACTACGATGAGAAGCTCTTCAAGAAGAACTACTGCAACCCCGTGCTCGTCGCCTGCACGGACGGCGTCGGCAGCAAGGTCCAGGTGGCCGCCCGGGCGAAGAAGTACGACACCGTCGGCATCGACCTGGTCGCGATGGGCGTCAATGACATGCTGGTGCTGGGCGCCGAGCCGCTGTTCTTCCTGGATTACCTGGCCCTGCACAAGCTCGAACCCGCGCTCGTCGCGGAGATGGTCAAAGGGATCGCGGCCGGCTGCCGGGAGGCGGATTGCGCCCTGCTCGGCGGCGAGACGGCCGAGATGCCCGACACCTACCGCAAGGGCGACTTCGACATGGCGGGTTTCGCCGTCGGCGTCGTCGAGCGCGACAGGATTATCACGGGCAAGGGCGTCCGCCCCGGCGACATCATCCTCGGCCTGGGCTCCAGCGGGCTCCACAGCAACGGCTACACGCTGGCCCGGCATGTCTGCTTCAAGCGCGCCCGGCTGAAGCTGACCGAGACCCTCGACGAGTTGGACGGCACGACGCTGGGCGAGGCCCTGCTGGCGCCGACGCGCATCTACGTGCGCTCCATCCTCAAGCTGATCGCCGGGTATCGGGTCAAGCGCGTCGTGCACGCCATGGCCCACATCACCGGAGGCGGAATCGTCGGCAATGTCCCGCGCGTCCTGCCGGCCGACTGCAACGCCGTGATCAAGAAATCAAGCTGGCCTCGGCCGAAAATCTTCAACTTCCTGCAGAAGGCCGGTCCGGTCGAGGAAGAGGAGATGTTCCGCGTCTTCAACATGGGCATCGGCTACGTGGTGGTCGTGGCCCGGGATTTCGCCGACGCCGCGGCACGAAACCTGCTACGATCCGGCCAGAGAGTATACAATATCGGACGCATCACCCGCGGAGCCGGCAAAGTCGTCTTGAAAGACTGACTCGATTGCAGATGGATGATTGCGAATTGCGGATTCCCCGCTCAACCCGTCCACGCTCCGCGACGATGGATTCCTCATGATGAAGGCTCGGACGTCTATCCAATCCGTCATCCGCGAGCCGCGCGCCGCGATTCCGTGGTCCCTCGTGACGGCAGCGGTCCTCTATGGCGTCTTCGCCGTCTATTTGTATCAGCCGTACTTCGGTGCGTTCACGAGATGGCAATGGCTCCTGCCCGTGAACGCCTGTCTCGCCGCCGTCGGCGCCTATATCCTGAGTCGGCGGTGGGTGGCGGGGGTCACCGGCTCGCTGGTCGCCGGTGCCGTGTACGGCTTCGGCCCGTTCCTGCTGGGCCTGGCGAAATTCCACCCCAGCGCGGGACTTCTAGCCGCCGGCATCCCCTGGCTGTTCATCCCCGCGGCGCTCGTGGAAAGAAGAAAAGGCAAAGCCGTGGGCCTGCCGCTGTTGTTCGTGCCGTTTCTGCTCCTGGTCCTGTTCTCTTACCTGTCCGCTGAGTACCGCCTGTTCCCCGCCCCTCTCCAGGCGGGCATTCGCCCGTCGGACCTGGCTGGTTTTATCGCCCCGCTGGCCCTGGTCAACCGCAGCACCGTCCCGCTGGGATTGTACCACGTCCCCGTGGCGGCCTTCATTCTCGGCCTGGCGATGGTTTGGAAAGCCCGCCGCTACCGCATCCTGCTGGTCCTGGCCCTCGGCTTTCTGCTGGCCTTCAGCAAGTCCTTTCTCGGCGCCGGCCGGATCGCCTGGCTCGGCGTCAGTCCCATCCTGTGGCTGAGCATCCCGCTGCTGTGGTGCGCCATCCTGAGCGGCATCGGCCTGCACGGGCTGATCGAGGCCGGCTTCGCCGACAAGAAGTGGATCCTGGCCGCGGCCATCACCCTCGGTGTCCTGGCCGTCGTCTCTCTGCCGCTGGCGACCGAACGCGGTCAGGTGTTCCTGGGCCTGGGTGAGGGTTACGGCCGGCTCTTCGTCGAAGCCGCCAAAATCTACCTGCTCGGCGCCATGGCCGTCGGCATCATCTTCATCCTGGCCCGCCAGAACCTCCGCCTCCACGGGCTGCGCTGGGCCATCCTCTGCATCGCCCTGGCCGTGGACATCTTCTTCGGCGCCCGATACGTTGTCGACAGCGTGCTGTGATTCCAGAGAAAATCCGAAGCGTGACAACTCCGCCGCAGGCGGATGCCCGTTCCCGAAATGCTCATCACCCTAGCCACCCGAGCCCCAATCCGTGTTCACCTCAAGCCCGCCGCTTAGGGAGGGGAGATGGGTGCGAGTGCCATGAAGTTGCGTTTGGCGCGATAGGGTGGCCGGCGGTAAAATGCTCTCCATGGCAACAGACACGGCCGAGCTTTCGGACGAACTGGCAACGCAGATCATGGACGCGTTGAAGCCGCTCTGCCCCGAAAAGGTGATCCTGTTCGGCTCCTACGCCTGGGGTCGGCCGACGGAGGACAGCGATATCGACCTCTACGTCGTGACCCACGATGATGTCATGCCCACGACCTATGACGAACGCATGCGCAGCCACCTGGAGGTGGCTTCTCTGCTACGGGAGATCAACAAGAAAGTCGCCATCGACCTGATTGTCCATACCAGACCCATGCACGACGCGTTCGTTCGACTCGACAGCATGTTCGCCAGGGAGCTAATGACCCGAGGGCAGGTTCTATATGAGAGAGATAACTAGGCACTGGCTGAATGCCGCGCAAGCCGGAAAGACTCCCGAGGAATGATTTCCTCAACAGGACAGAATGAAAACGCGTCGGCACACCAAATTCATCCACGAAGGCGGTCTCTGACTTGACACTTCACACTTCAAACCTCACACTTGACACTTCCGGCCCTCGGCCGG
>CAYFUB010000037.1:0-2797 GCA_964346195.1 uncultured Pirellulales bacterium | reverse complement strand
CAGTAGCATGGGCGTCCTGCCCATGACTATCAGGGGCATCCACGGGCAGGATGCCCGTGGGACTCACGGCCGGGACGGCCGTGCTACTGGGACCCCAAACGCGATATGTCGCGTTTGGGGTCCCACTCATGGGCGGGACGCCCATGCTACGAGATGCCCTTACGGGCACACTCCAAACAAGGGCCAAGGCCGCCAGGGCGGCCCTGAACTCGGCCCGAAGCGCTTTCTGAGTCATCCGAGGTCTCCAGGTCTCAACGGCCGGCCTTGAGGCGCAGCACCGTGACTGAATATGCCGGGAAGGTATGCTTGAACGCGGCGCTCGCGCCCCTGAGTGGCGAGACGACGGGTGCCACTTTCTTTGGCTCGGCAATGGAATTCTCATCGGTGAGCTTCTCGCTCGCCAGAACGATCTGCGTGCCCTTGGAGGCGATCTTCTTGACGCCCTCGATCTGTATGTTGGACGCGACGGACTTACCGGCGCTGTTAACAACCTTCAGGATGATTTCGCCGGCTTGCAGGTCGCGGCTGGCTGTCGCGTACAGGCCCGGTTGCCTGCTCGTGGGCGGCTCCTGCCCGCTGACGGCTACCGGCAGGACCACGTCGCCGCGGTTGCGGCTGAACAACTGCTGCACGTAGTAGTTGGCTGAGCCGTAAGATTGGAGGTTGTCGAACCAGATGAGGTCCGGCCGCCACTGCCAGCGTTCCTCGTGGCCGAAGAGCGGGGCATAACAGCTCATCACGACCAGGTCCGCGTTGCGTTCCAGGCCGGTCATGAACGCCGCTTCGGCCAGGGCGCACTGCCAGTTGTTGCGGTTGGGACGGGCGACACCCTCGCTCTGGGCCGCGTACTCGCCCACGAACACCTTCGGCCCCCGGTGGTCGAAGCTGTCATAGAGATTGGCGTTGTCCAGGAACCAGTCCGGGTTGCGATAGAAATGCTCGTCGACGATCTCGGCATTGAGCTTGCGCAACTCGCTCCAGAGGAATTCCACCTCCTTGGGACCGTTGGGGAAGATCGCCGGGTCGGAGCCGGCGGCGGCAATCAGTTGAACCTCGGGGTATCTCTCCTTGAGCGCTTTGACGAAGGGCACATAGCGCTCGATGTATTGCGGCCCCCACTGCTCGTTGCCGACGCCGAGATACTTCAGGTTGAATGGCCTGGGATGGCCCATCTCGGCCCGCTTGCGGCCCCAGGGGCTCGTCGCCGGGCCGTTGGCGAACTCGATCAGGTCCAGCGCGTCCTGAATGTACGGCCCAAGCTCATCCAGCGGCACCAGCTCGCCGGAGTTGAACTGGCAGGCCATGCCGCAGTTGAGGATCGGCATCGGCTCGGCCCCGATGTCCTCCGCCAGCAGGAAATATTCGTAGAAACCCAGGCCGAACGTCTGGAAGTAGTCCGGCGCGGGGCGATGTTTGAACTCGTCGTTCCAGCGGTTGATGATCAGCCGCCGTTCTTCGGGCTTGCCGATGGTGTTTTTCCACTGATAGCGCGTGCTCAAGTATCGTCCCTCGACGATGCACCCGCCGGGGAAACGGAGAAACCCGGTTCTGAGGTCGGACAGCCATTGCACGAGGTCGGCCCGCAGGCCGTTCGGTCGGTTCTTCCAGGTCTTCTTTGGAAACAGGGAAATCATGTCAAGGTCCACCAGCGTGTCGCGTGTGTCCACCAGCACGCGCAGCCGGGCGTGGACTTCTGTGGCCTTGGGACGCAGAGTCGCCGACTTTCTCGTCCAACTGCCGCCGAATCCCTTTATCTTCGCCTTCGCCAGAACGCGTCCATCCACTGTCTCCAGCTCGACACGCAGGACCGCCTTCCTGTCACCCCGGGCAAATGCGGAAAATGTGTATTTCTCGCCTTTACGCACGCCGATGCCGCTGAAGCCCTCGTTGGCGATGCCGTAGCCGGTCTCGGGGTCGAGCGCGCTGAGGCGCACGTAGTGCGTGTTGGCGGGGTTGAGCGGCTCCTGGTCCAGGATGTGGACCGTGCCGACGGCCGTGCCCCGCTGGTCCAGGCTCCAGCCCATCATCGGGTCGGGGAACTCGAACGAGCGGTTCTTGACCAGCTCGCCGTAAAGCCCGCCGTCGGCGCCGAAGTTGATATCCTCGAAGAAGATGCCGTACAGGGTGGGACTGATCTGTGCGCCCGGCCGGTCGGCCCGAACGACTAACTGGATCGCCGGCTCGTTGCCAAGGCCTCTTGTGCCCACCAGGAGAATAGCCGCAAAACCACACAGGATTGCTTGTCGCATAATGTCCTCCCAGGTAATATTCAGTTCATGACACGCCCACGGTCGGTCGCATTCCGCGCGACCGTCACGGACGGCCGGAATTCGACAGGAGTATAAACCCGACGACGGCGGAATTGAAGTCTGACAACCTGCGCATCTGGTTTTGTGTGCGACCGTTCGGCAGGATTTCTATAAGCAAGCCCATCATGTGGAGACAAAGATGAATCGCAGAACATTCATGAAGAGTTTGCCGGCTTTGGCTGTGCTGGCTGGTCCGGCCGCGGCAGAATCCGCCGCGACGAGCGCAGCCTCCGGCTCGGCCCGGGACCTGCAACCGATCACGCTTTTGAAGCCCGAAACGGACGGCGGCAAGTCCGTGCTGGCGGCCTTGAGGGAAAGGCGGACGAATCGCAACATCAGTGCTCAAGAGTTGCCGCCGCAGATGCTGTCGAACCTCCTGTGGGCGGCGTTCGGTGTGAACCGGGAGAAGGCGTCCTTCGGCAAGCGGGGCAGAACCGCGCCCTCGGCCAGTAACTCGCAGGAAATGGACCTGTATGTGACTTTGCCTG
>CAYFUB010000036.1:0-7846 GCA_964346195.1 uncultured Pirellulales bacterium | reverse complement strand
GGCTTCGAGGAGACCATCGCCTGGCACGGCCAGGGCATCCACGAAGGCAAGTTCGGCGACTTCGACGGCGACGGGGACCTGGACATCCTGCTCAAGCCCTACCACCACAACGCCCCGCGCCTCGATATCCTTCTGAATGCGGGGCCCCGCAAGGTCTCTCTGGACCGATGGCAGCGCTACCATATCGGCGCGATCATGCCGGACATCTGCGCCGCAATCCAGACCCGTCGCAAAGGGGCAATAGCCCGCTCGTGCCTCAGGCAGAGGCGAGCACTCTCGGCAAAAGCGATACGCCTAGCAGGCTGAAGAACGCGTTATTTCCCTGGTTCAGGCGGTTTTCCTGAATAGGAAAACGGCCAATGAAAGGAAACGAACAATGGACACAGTACGTCCTGCCGGTCCACCCGCGATCAACCCGCACGCGCTCTAAGTAGGATCGAGTAAATTGCGCCGGGTTGGCGATTCTGCTCTGCATCCAGATCTCACCTTATGTCCGTTGCCACACCGCCCCGTCGGACTACAAGGCGGAAAAACATACTCGTAGCTACTTAGAAACGATCTCAAAACGGCACTTTGATTTGTCATGGCGAGCGAAGCGAAGAGGTCCCCAAACGCGAAATAATACGGATTATGGAAAATTCTTGCGCGGCACAGACTCAGTCATCCTGAGGCGAAGCCGAAGGATCTGGTCCCCGGATGAGACGTTTCTCCCGTTCGTAGGCCAGATCCTTCACTGCGCTGCGCTTCGTTCAGGATGACACACGGGGCGCAAGAATTATTCATAATCCGTATAGTGCATTTGGGGGCCCCGAACCATCTGGCCACCGAAGGAAAGGCTCCTCAAGTCCGCAGCCCGGACGCTTCGCTCCTAAGAAACTGACTTCTACGGGTGCCATGTCTACGCTGGCATAGACATGCTTGTGTCAACGGGAAAAGACATGCTTACGCCAGCGTTAGCAGGACACCCCCATGGCGCATCACAGCCAGTTCCTTCCTGACACGAGCCGCGTAGCGGCTTCGCGACTCAGGATGACATGGCCATTTTCTACAGGTAGCGTACGTCGACGGGGATTTCCTGGGTGGCGGATTCGTAGACGGCGTCCTGGACGGCGAGGGTGCGGGGGTAGTCGGGGCCGTTGGCCTCGAAGGGCTGGCCGTCGAGCAGGCGGTCGATGAAGTGCCGCTACGTGGTGTGGCAGCGATCGCCGCAGAAGTTGCGGTTCTCGTGCGGATAGCCGTGCTCCTTTTCCGGTTGGCCGAGTTTCTGGATGGTGAGCCGGGCATCGTTATAGAGGCGGATGGAGCCGCTGTTGCCCTCCACGAGGAACTCGCCGAAGGTGTAACGCGGCTTGGGGTAGTTGCTCTCGTTGTAGCGGTTCGCGTCCCACACGCCGGTGGCGCCGGAGACAAAGTTGAAAACGACCACAGCAAAATCCTCACCGGCGATGACCGGGTTGAGCTTCTTGAGGACCGCATAAACGCCGGCAATCTCGCCGCCGAGGTCGGCCGCGACCGTCGACATCTCCCGATACGTCGGCGGCGGCGTAATGATGTCCACGAAATCGGGCTTTTCCTTTTCGAGCATCTCGCGGTAATCGGTGTAGTGCCCGGCGACGGCGAACTTGTCCATGATCATCTTCGCTCGTCCGGCGTCGCGGTTGCACAGCGCCGTGATCGTCACCTCAGGAATCCGCCCCCAGGCCTCATACTGGAAGTGGCTGAAGTACCCCGCCCCGACGCAGACGCCTTTGAACCGTCTCGTATATCGCTCCAGACCTGTAGGGTGGGCGGCGCCCGTTATTGCTGCCCTGCCTCAGAGAGAAGCTGTACGGCGCACCGCCTGCCGATCCATCCTATTCCAGAGTCATGTCATTCACGTCGTTGACATCGGCCGAACCGGTTTCGTTAGGCTCCACGACCGGTGCTGGCTTCCGGCGAACCGACGCGTAGATGTTGTAGCCCAGGGCGCCGGCGGTAATAACAACCAGCGGGCCGTCATGAATCCCAGCGCTATCGGTGGCGACGCTTCCGACGGCCTCATCGAGTGCCCAACATGCTATGAGGGTCGGATCATAGGCCTCCTGCCCCCAATGCCTCATGAAGACCTTCAGGTCCGCGGCATCCACCACGCCATCGCCCAGCGGCGTCGGGCCAATGTCCACCGACGGGTCGTTCTGGCCCCAGGACTCGATGAGGATGAGCAGGTCTTTGATGTCTACGGCCTCATCCCCATTGAAGTTGACTATGGGGATGATCGGTGCCTGCCATATGTCGCCGCCGCCGAACCCGCCGGACCGGCTTGACCAGAAGAACAGCGTAGAGCCGTCGGCCGGGATCCTCGGCGAAGCTTCGGGCGAACGAGTACCTTAATGGGCTGGGGAAACGCGCTAGAGTTTCCCCAGTCCGTGTTCAAGGCGTTGTCAGACCTCGCCTGCAACAAGATACGATATTTCAATTATCTGGGCCCCCGATTCACATTCCCACTCAACTTCCAAGAGGTTGGCATTGTATTCGGTGGTATCAACCCTGAACCTATCTTGCTCGGTCCTATCTTCGCCGCTTGTCCTCCTATCTTGGGTAACAAAATCTCTCAACGCCAGAAGAAATCCCGGAGGGTTCCGTGCCGGGTAGCTACCGCTCCCTATTGTCTTCATACTACCCCCATCGGCATCTCCGGTTACGCTATGTGGATCGAAGGTAATCGTTGCCCTGCCTCTAGTGCGATTCCCCGCTTTTGGGACTATTTGACCAGTTAAAATCTTCAAAGGCATTTCTTCACCTCCAGGAGAAGATATTACTGAAACCTGAACATCGACCTTCAAACGATATCACAGGACATTCATAGACACCACCTCCTCTCTATTCCCCAGGTGCAGTCTGACTGCTGTTGACCGCCGGCCGAAGGTTGATGGGGTGCCCCACGAATCTTCGTTCGTGGCCCGCGTGGTCAACCATACGTCATGATCACCGTACCCACCGGGCCGATTAGAATTGAAGTAGAACGACAGGCCGTCGGCCGAAATGCTCGGTCGAATGTCAAGATCCCCAGTGTTTACAGATGGGCCAAGATTCGTGGGAGTGCCGAAGACGAAATCGGCCTCCGCACTGCCCCCACCGACCAGGAGGAAAACGCAAAATCCAATTAACGCCGCTGCAATACTGGAACCACTAAACCACTTCATGTTACACTTTCCTTTCTGGATCATTAGAGTTAGACCCCGTGTCGCCGAAGACCCCAGTTGACACTGGTCTCTATCACCCTCCTCCAGGGCTGCGTCCTCTCAACGAGAGACCACGCCGTGAGCCTCAAAAGTGGCCTGGCCCTCCGACCAGTCCATCTGGCCGTTGACACGCAGCTCTCCGGACGCGCCTTCGAAAGCCCCGGTTCCGTCGGTAATGTCCATATTTCCGTGCAAAGTCCAAATTGCAGCGTTCTCATCGGTCGGCATGGCGAGTTCTTCGCCGGCCGTGGTTAAGCTGCTCCCGTCCGCAAAGTCAAACACGTGCTGAACGTCGGGGAAGTAGAGCCCGCCGTCTTTTGGGACGGGCTCTGCGAGCGGGACAACCTTGACGCTGCCCGTCAACTCTTCGCCCGCGACGATGACAGTTGCAGTGCCGGTAAATGTGACGAGGTCTACGGTGCCGGAAATGGACACTGGTTCGCGCACAGCCGCCAGCGTTAAGGCTGGTACGATCAGTAATGCCAGCGCAATGACGGTCTTGATTGATCTCGGTCTCTTCATTCCTGCGTTCATTGTGTTTACCTCCTGAGAATTCGCCTGGTTCGTTTCGACAATCTCAAAAACGTAATGGAGGAGGCAGGCGGGACACCGCTTGGCGGGAACCCACGCGGCCTCATCCATCGCGTCATTCGCCGTATGGATTCTGGAGTGTCCCCTCAAGAGACCCTGCTTTCACATCCGCGCGCATGTTCCAGGTCCCTTTCAGCCTCAACTTCCACCCTAAAAGGTCACCGTCGATGCATTCATAGACGTGGATCGAGGAGCCATCGTAGAAGTTCGTGCGCGTGCCACCGTGGATCCCTTGAAACGTACCCGTGAGGTCTCCCCAGGTCACCTGCGCATGCTCATGCCCCCAAAAGTCGCCCGTGCCGGTAACAACCATTTCTCGGTTGTGGTTACAGACACCAGCCATGTTGATTTGGATATTTCCACTATTGGGATCCGAGTTGAGTAAATAAACTATACCTCGAATATGCCCGGTTCCATCCTCATCGGTCCAGTACTTGGCAGTATACGTTCCTCCGTACGTGAACCTGCAGTTGACCGAGTACTCCGTGGTCTTGGCCCAAGCGATCCCCGTCATCAGGACCACACCGGCCAGCAACGCCACACCGACTACAGCTTTCGTTCTTGTCGTCATCATCTCTTTCTCCTTTCACTTTGGATTTCCGGATTGACTACGTCAGATTGAACAATGGTTCCCCAGCATGCTCGCTTCCTCCTCGCGAGATTGTCTCACTTGATTGGCATCCTCCTTTCTCGGCCGGCAGGCCGTAAGAATAGCGCTGCTCTATGGCTTCACCGCCCGGTTGTAGATCCGCACGTCGTCGATCAGGCCGGTCCAGAAGGTCTCGGGAGTCATTTTGCCCCCGCAGCCGATCAATACCTTTCCAGCACAAGCGGCCAAGCCATCCTGGATATCCTCGGCGACAAGGACATCGTCCACGTAGAGCCTACAGTTGGAGCCGTCCCAGGTGACGCCCACGCGATGCCAGTTGCCGTCGGTAATGACCGTGGTTGAGGACAATGCACTGGCAGACCGGGCGGCGCTTCTCAACTCGGTCATGAGTGCGCCTGTGGCGGGATCGCACACCAGCCAATTGTCACCTGCTTGCTGCGAGAGGATCGCCTGTCCCGCGGCACCGTCCTTGACCCAGGCGAACGCGCTGAAGGGACCGTCGTTGGGATTAAGGACAAGGTCTGTGACGATGAACGTACCCCCGTCGAATTCGAGGGCGCCATCGGCCTTGCCGGCATCGGGCTGCCACGCGGGGACGCCTATCACGGTCCCGTTGTGGCTGGCAACATTGTCGTTAGCGGTGATACCTGTGGTCTCGTCCAGCTTCCAATGCGCGATCAGCGTCGGATCATCTGCCTCCTGCCCCCAGTAGGCCATAAAGACCTCCAGGTCTGCGGCATCGACGATGCCGTCGCCGAGAGGTGTCGGCCCGATGTCAACCGCCGGGTCGTTCTGGCCCCAGGACTCGATAAGGATGAGCAGGTCTTTGATGTCTACGGTCTCGTCCCCATTGAAGTTGACGATGGGGATAATCGGTGCCTGCCATACGTCGCTACTCCCGTACCCGCCGGGCCGGGAAGACCAGAAGACCAGAGTGGAACCGTCGTCCGAGACACTCGGCGCACAGTCCCAAGACGAGCTGTTAACCGCCGGCCCAAGATTCACCGGTTCGCCCCACGGATCACTCTTCGTGGCGCGCCTCGTTACCCATAGGTCCCAGTCACCTGCTTCATCAGGCCCGCAGTCGAAAAATAACATGAGCCCGTCACTGGAGATGCTGGGGCTCTGGTCCTGGACGGAACTGTTGATCTTTGGCCCCAGATTGACCGGTTCGCCCCACTCGTCTTGTGTGGTTTCGCGCGTCGTTACCCATAGGTCCGAATCACCGTAGCCCCCGGGCCGGCCAGAGGTAAAGAAGAGCTCCAGACCGTCGGCCGAAATGCTCGGCCCATAGTTGCTGCCCGAGCTATTGACAGTTGGCCCGAGCTTCACGCGGGGACCCCAGTCATCTTCAGTTGTTGTCCGTGTAGCCACCCATATTTCACCACCGGAGCTAAAGTAGAGCGTCAGGCCGTCAGCCGAGATGTCCGGCTCGTTATCCGTGGCCGAACTGTTGACGTTCGGCCCGAGATTTACCGGGGGACCCCAGTCGTCGTCCGTTGTTGCCCGTGTCGTTACATATAGGTCGTGACCACCGTACCCGCCGGACCGGTCAGAATTGAAGTAGACCGCCAGCCCGTCAGCCGAGATGTCCGGTCGAGCGTCCCGTGAACCCGTGTTGACAATTGGCCCAAGATTAGTGGGAGTACCCCAGATGAAATCTGCCTCCGCATTGCCCCCGCCGACCAAAGACAAAACGCAAAATCCAATCAACGCCGCTGCAATATTGGAACCGCCAAACCACTTCATGCTACACCTTCCTTTCTCTGCCTTGAGGCAGTACACGTGCCGCAGGGAACAGGGCTGTTCTTTGCAGACAGACCTTCTCCGGCCCCTTCTTGGGGCTTCCCGCGCGATTTCCTTCGTGCCGAGTTCGCTCGCTCACCCAACCCTCGGGCGAATCCGCCTTATTCCTGTTAGCGGAAAAATATCGCAAGGCGGGTGCAGGAATTGCAACTTCTGGCGGAAAATGATAAGATTTCTGTAAGTTATTTCAGGCGGGGAGGTTAGTCGGATATGGTGCGCATCGTCGACCCCAAGACGCAGCAGTTGGTGGCCCAAGCCAAGGACGGTGACGAGGGGGCCCTGAACGAACTGTGCCGACTGTACGCCCCCCGCGTGCGCTGCCTCGTGCGGCTCCGCATGGGTCAGAAACTCCGCTCCAGGATGGAATCCATGGATGTGGTGCAGGATGTCCTGTACGCCGTCCTGCGGGACTTGGGGAATTTCACGTACGAGAACGAGGGTGATTTCCTTCGATGGCTCTCCAGGATCGTCGAAAACAGGCTTCGAGACCATGCGGATGGCCTGCACGCGCAAAAGCGCGATATCCGCAGAGAGGTCCCGCTTGGAGGGTACGGATCCTCGACGCAGGCGAACCTCGCCGTGCCGGCACAGCCCATCGACACGAAAACGCCCAGCGCGATCGTGTCCGAGATGCAGGAGTATGCCAGGCTGGAAAAGGCTCTCGATGGTTTGAGACCCGAGTATCGGCAAGTCATCCTCCTCACGAAGATTGAGGGGTTATCCTATAAAGAGGTGGGAGAGAGACTGGGCAAGAGCAGCGAAGCGGCCAGAGCGCTGGTCGCCCGTGCCATGACGGCCCTGGCCAGCGCCTTTCGGAGTGTCTGATGCCGAACCCCAACGATAACAAGCAGGAAGGGCTCATCGACGAAGCGGTTCAGAGGTTTGTCGAGACACAGTTGACAGGGCAGGACCTCGACGTTGATGCCTTTGCCCGGCAATACCCGGACGTAGAGCATCAGATCAAAGAGAGAATACGCGACCTGCAGAAGATCAACGCCTTGTTCGATTCGCTCGCGCCGGCGAGCGACCAGGACGAGACTCAGATCGTCGGCGGTATGCTGTCGTCCGGCAGTCAGGTCGGTCACTTCCGCATCGAGCAGGAGATCGGCCGGGGCGGCATGGGGGTGGTCTATCTGGCCCGGGATACCAGACTCGATCGGCCTGTCGCCATCAAGAGTATGCCCCGTGCGTCCTGGGGCAGCGCGACGGCGCAGATGCGCTTTCAGCGTGAGGCCAAGCTCCTGGCCTCGCTCAGTCATCCTAATATCGCGGTAATCCACGAGATCATTGAGGCCGAAGGGCTTACGTACCTGATCCTTGAATATGTCCCCGGTGACACGCTGGCCCAGCGACTCTCAAGAGAACCTTTGAAACTGAAAGAGACGCTGTCAATCGGCCAGCAGATTGCCGAGGCCGTCTCGTCGGCTCATGAGAAGGGCGTCATCCATCGGGACCTGAAGCCCGGCAATATCAAGCTCACTCCGGACGGCAGAGTGAAAGTGCTGGACTTCGGTTTGGCCAAGCCGGTCCGCGAAGCAGCAAACCGCGACACGACTATCACCCGGGACGGGCAACTGCTTGGTACGCCCACCTATATGAGCCCCGAGCAGATCCGCGG
>CAYFUB010000035.1:0-6407 GCA_964346195.1 uncultured Pirellulales bacterium | reverse complement strand
ACGGCGTGGTCCTCGAAGATGACGGGGACGACATCGTTGGCGTCTTTTCCGCCGGGAGCCGTCGGCGCGATGCGGAGGCGGTCCGTCGTGAACACCTGCCGGGCTTCGATGAGCGTTCGAGGCGCTGATTCGAACGCGCCCTCACTTTGCCGGAGGTAGACCAGCCCTGTGCCCGTCGAGATCACCAACTCTCGGCCCTCGTGCGGGTCGACGTCCCGCATGGCGACCCAGGCGGTTTGGTCGGGCAGGGTGACCGTCTGGTCGGGCGCTGTCGCAAAGCCTGACTTCCGCTGACGGTAGACCTGCAACTCATTCTGCGCCGGCAATAATGCGAGCAGGTCCGTCAGACCGTTGCCATCAACGTCCGTTAGGTGCGAAGTCAGCCACCATCCCTGCTCGGAGGCAATCGTGATCATCTGTCGCTTAAACCCCGGCGCAGCGGTCACCTTGCCAGCCTGGGCCAGCAACAGGAGCAACACCAAAATGACGCGTACCTCACCCATGGAATGTCCCAATTACCGGGTCTGACTGACGAAGACCCGAAGCGCTCCCTTCTCATGCAGCTTCATGATCAAATCGCTGATATGGTCGCTGTTGAGGTCCTCGACCAGCAGGCTGTCGATGGGATCCGTATAGCTGAACCACGTAACCGCCTCCTGGGCGAATCCGACTTGTCGGGAGACAAAGGGATACACCGAGACCCTGTCCGCCCGGTCGCGGACGAGAAGGTCGCGTTTGCCATCGCCATCGAAGTCGCCCAGGAGATTGACGAAGGTCTCGAAGAACCGGCGGCGGGGATAAGTCAGCTCGGTGGAATGATAGTCTATGTGGATGAGCAGGTTCGCGCCGCAATCCGGTTCTTCCGGGAAGCCGGCGCCTGGTCGGTAGAAGTGGAAGCGGAGCATGAAGTCGACCTGCTTGGCCGAGACCACCTTGCGAAACCCCTCGCGGCTGTTGAATTCGCTGTAGCCCAGGGCCAGGTCCATGCATCCGTCGCCATCGATATCCACGACGGGAACTGAATCGATCCAGTCATTCTTGCGAAAGACCTGCTGGGGCTCGCCCGGGATCTGGCCCTGCTCGTCGGCCGTATAGACGCGCACCAGCACTTTGCCGGAGAGCAGCCCCGGAATGAAAAACGGTTCCTGCAGCCAGGTATTCTTGAGCAGATCAACGCGGCCGTCATGATTGATGTCCACCCAGCAGTACCATGACCAGTCCCATTTGCCGGTCCAGGTCAATGCGGGTCCTGCATCGAACAGGCCGTCTTCTCTTTGGGTGTACATGGCATATCGGCACGTCGGTAGGAAGCTGGCGCGCACGATGATGTCGTCCCTGCGGTCGGCGGTGATGTCGCCCAGGCTCATGGTCAGTTCGGCCGTCCGGTCGTAACCGAGAAGATCGTCCCGGGAGGCCCAAATCGACGTCTCCAGAACATCTTTGAGGGTCTGCACGTGCTGCCAGGCCTCCATGCACCGCCAGACTTGCAGGTCTCTGCCCACGGGCACAAGGACGACGGGGGCATTGCCCTTCGTCGCGGGCGATAGCGGGAAGCAAGCGATTGAGGGCGCCTCCAGGCTCTCGGGCACGATGGTCCGCTGGGCAATGATCTGCCGGGGGAGGGGCGGCCCGTCGCGGTTCGTGAAGTCCAGCTCCGTCACGCCATCACTCGTCATGACCAGCAGGCTCTCGGCATCCAGACCGAGTTTCGCCGCCCAAATGACCGAAGGTTTGTCCCCGAGCCGGCACACCTGATTCGGTCTCTCGGCAAACCCTTTTTCCGAGTCCTGATAGAAGACCAGTAGATTCGGCTCATCCCTCAACACAATGTCCTTCAGACGATCGCCATCGAGGTCGCAGAACAAAGCCTCTTCGCCCGATCCGAAAACCGACGACTCGTGGTACATCACCTTCGCACCGGCGGCCGAGACAGCCAAGGCAGCCGTCGCCATGGCGATTGGCAGCGCCAGCCGCCCGGTATATGTGAGCCTTATGGGATTTCCCAAAATTCCGCCCATTGTTGCAGGCATTCTACTCAATTCGTCAGCTTGTGTCCATGTGCCCGAATATGTAAGTCTCTCCGGGCTCGCGAAATGGGCGCAAGAAGCGGCCGGATTGTCATTCCGAAGGCATCAGCCCGCGCGCCCGTTCCAGAAGAGCCTTCGGATAGCCTTCCTGTTCGAGGATGCGCAGGGCTGTTTTCGTGGTGGCCGGGCCGGGACGAAGGCGATAGTCGAAGAGGATGCCGCCGTCGTGCAGGTGTTCCTGAAAGTGGTAATTCTCGGCGGAGGCGGTGTTCGCGGCGACCCGGGCGAGCATCTCTTCGTGAGTCGCGATCAGGAACAGGTTGCGAGAGGCCATCAGATGTTCGAGCAGGGCGATGCCCGCGGCGGTCCTTTCCTGGGAGTTGGTCCCACGGAACGGCTCGTCGATCAATCCGAGCAACGGCGCGCCGTCCTGTGAATCCAGGACCAGCCGACGGAGCCGGCGGACCTCGGAAAGGAAGTAGCTTTCATGCCGGGCCAGGTCGTCACGGATTCTGACGTCGGTAATCAGGCGCACGGGCGACCACGTCATCTCCCGGGCGACGGCCGCGGCTCCGACCTGGGCCAGCAGGACATTGACTCCCACCATGCGCAGGAAGGTGCTCTTGCCAGCGGCGTTCGGGCCGGTGACGACCCACGTCCTTCTGTCGGCGGTCAGATGAGCGCTGTTCGGCGTGATGTCCTCTTCGAGGAGGAGGGGATGCCGGCCGTCCTCAATGGCGATACCTGTCGGGGCGGCAGGTTGCGGGTAGCAGGCGACCGGCTGCTCGGCGCTGAAGCAGGCCAGGCCGCAGAGGGCCTCCAGATCGGCCATGGCGGACAGCCCGCGCAACAGCACATCACGATGGGGCGCGATATGTGCCAGCACCGCCTCGGCGATATGCAGGTCGAGAAAGACTATCAGATCGAGCAGGGCGCGAACGATGCCGTGCAGACCGGCCCAGTCCAGCCACGCGCAGAGCGACGGGATGCGGGCGTTCGCGACAACCCGTTCGAAATGCCCTCTCAACACGCCCAACTGCTCGTCGTTCGGCAAATCCTGTTCGGCGTGCCGGGCCACTGCCAGGAAGTGACTCAATGTGAATCTCAGATTCGTCCAGGGCGACACCAGGACGCTGCGCCGCTCAAGCATACGTTTCGAAAAGAGCAGGATGAGGATATTCACGGCGAGCAACGCGGCGAGTGGCCGCAGCCACTCGTACCGCCCGTCGGCGACGCGCAGGACGGCATATACGAAGAACAGCCCGCTGAATATGGACCATAGCCTGATAGCGCCGGACGCGAGGGACCGAGACGGACGCTCGGTCTGATGGAGAAGCTGAACGACCCGGTCGAGGTGTCCCGAGTGACGGCGCAGCGGCACAACGGACGCCATAAGGCCCAGTCGCTCCTTATTGTGCGCGTCGAGCCACTGGATGGCCCGCTGCCGTCGTTGTATGTGCTCTCCGGACAGGCACGGCGCATCGAGCATATCGCGCAGCCGGCGCGCGCCGAGAGCGGTTGAGGCGCGGTTCAGCAGCCCGAAGATGCCCACGGGCGCGCCGTAGAGGTCAAGATCGTCACGCTCCTGATCCGTCAGCGGCCACGTCGGGCCGGACTCGAGTACGACAGGCAGGGGCGCGGACAGGTCTGGCGGGTCCTCGGGGCGCTGCCAGGCACGGGCGGGCCGGTCGCGATTCGTGCTCGCGTGCAGGGACTCTCCGACGACGGTGAGGACGCGCTCAATGAACGTGCGTTGTTCCTCGTACTTCGTATAGCGCAGCACGGCCGCGAGGAAAGCCGCCAGGCCGCCAGCCCCGGCCATCATCGCAAACAAGGGATGGTGCCGCAGCAGCACCGCGCCCAGCAGGCCCGCGACAAAGGCGGCCAGCCTGATCCAGGACCAGCGCATCTCCAAACGCCGATACAGGCCGCGATCACGTCGCAACTCGTCGCGACGGGCAAGGAGCCAATCGTGGCACGATCCAGGCGGGCGGGGCTCCCCATGCGCCATTCCGTTGTCGTTCTCCTGTTCCATCCGCGTCAGGATACCATGAGCGGGGCCGCCCTGCAAGAAGGTCGCCACTGTCTCCCGAGGTCACTCAATCGTGGTTTCGAGCTTCGTGGTCCGTGCTTCTCTTATGGACTTGTCTCGAGTTCCGACATTCGAGTTTCGTGCTTCCTTTCGGGGGTGCCACAAGGCAACTACAAGTCCTTTTCACCCAGGCAGGCAATGCGACCATTTTCCAGGGTCAAGTACAACCGATTGGCGGCCACCGCCATGGCGTCGAACACAGGTGGAGCCCCCAGGCGGCATTGCCCGAGCATGGCGCCATCGGAGGCGTCGATGGTAAAGAGTAATCCGGCGCCATCTTCGCCGGAAGCATCCCGGTCGTTGTCGGGGCCGATGGGAGAGCCGGCGACGAGAAGCGTTTCGCCGGCAAGGGCCATCGCGCGGACGTTCATATTCACCGGTTTCTCCCACTGTGTCTGCCCGTCGGGCCGTTTCGTCGCGAACAGGCGATAGGGGCCGTCCTGCAGTTGGTTCGACCAATGCACCTCGCTCCGTCCATATCCACAGATGGTCGTGTCATCGAAGACCATCAGCCTGCCGTAGATCAGACCCTTTTCCTGCCTGCTGCACCCGCCGGAAATAGAGATCCTCGTGCCAAACATCCAGTAGGACCGGTGCGCCCAGGCATCGTCGAGGAAATCCGTCAGGGCGATCAGGTGGGGCCGGTCCTGCGATTGCTCGCGGCCCTGCAGATCGAAGGCCATCTCCCGCAGATAGACCCGTTCCGCATCGCCGACCAGCAGATCCGACCGAACACCGGGCATGGCGTAGGGCGCGGATTGCGGCGGCTGACGGCCCGTCTGTGGGTCGGGACTGTAGACTCGTGTCTTTGACAGCATCCGGCCCGTGGCGGCGTCAAGACGATACAGGTTTATCCCCCCGTCCAGGTACGACGACCTGCCGGCGGCGAAGAAGACGGCGTCATCCTGCACGAGCACGCTGCCGTGCACGGGCCAGGCCGATTCCAGTTGGCCGCACGCCATGATCCGCCGGGGCGTCGCGCTGCGGAAACGCCAGACCAACACGCCATCCGACGCCCGCAGACAATAGACCGAGCCGTCGCGGCAGCCGAAGATCACACGCTCGCGATACACGGCCGGCGCCGAGTCCACGCGACCATCCGCCGTGTAGCTCCACTGCGGCTGCCCCGAATCAGCATCCAGAGCCTGCACCTGGTGGTCATCGACCGAGGCCACGAACACCGTGCCGCCTGCCACTACCGGACTCGACAGATTTCCTCCCAGACTTCGTTGCCAGATCTGCCTGAGCTGGGTCGGCACGGTTGCACGGGTAAAAGCGCTCCGCGCGGCATCGCCCCGGTACATCGGCCAACCCCTTGGACCGTCAGTCTCAACATGCGGTCTCGGGGATTCCCCCTGATAGGCCGGTCCCCGCTCCAATCGTTCTTCGGCTGATAGTATCTTACCCGCACGGGTTCCGGCGGCTAGGGCAGAGAAGCCGTTGAGTTTGGTCCCGACGTAGCAGGCACAGGCGTGGGGTGGCGTGTACAGGAATCCGTTGCACGGCATCACCCCATACCGGCAAACGCCGCGCGCCCAACTGTGTTCGCGCACTTCGCCCGAGGCCAGATCGATGAACTCGGTCCCCCGCCGCCCGGCCAGGATGTACCGGTCGGTCGCCTTGTTCTGGTAGCAGCGATGGTGGTGCCCCGGGTTCTCGCATTCGATGTGCCGGAGCACCTCCCCCGTGGCCAGGCTGCGCTGCGTGACAAAGTACGGGCCCCAGGAGGGGCCCCTCTTTTCAGGGAACGGTTTGAATCCACCCAACCAGAGCGAGGGGCCCCCCGACGCGGAATTCTGCGTTGGGGACTCCGATCCACTGACGGCAAAGACGTCTCGAACATCGCACAGCAAAGGCGTCTGGGTCCACTGCTCCTCGCCCGTCGCCGCCGCCAACACCGTTATCGTTTGTCCATCGACGCAGACAACCCGGCCCTGCGCGACCAGACGCAGGCGACCGGCCTGCGAAGACCATTGTTCCCGCCCGCTTTGGAGGTCGAGACAGATAACGTCCTTGCCCCTCTGATAGAATACGCGGTTCTGCTCGGCACAGAGGCTGAGGGCCCTCAGCCCGGCTGCCTCGGCTCCCTCCTTTTTCCAGAGCACGCGGCCCGTATCCGTCTCCAGCGCCAGGATGGAGAGGTCCGCCTTCGCTTCGGTCTGGCGCAGGCGGTTGACCAGCGGCTGCGCCGACTCGCGCACATAGAGCGGCGAGTGCTTGTCCACGGAAAGCCGGGCCCACTGCACCAACTCATCGCGCCTCGCCTCCGTCACTTTTCTGATCGCCAG
>CAYFUB010000034.1:0-5805 GCA_964346195.1 uncultured Pirellulales bacterium | reverse complement strand
GCTGCTCGATCCGAAGTTCATGGCCCGGCTCGATTCGCTCGACGTGCTCAGCCGCAAGATCCTGCAGGGCAAGCTGCAGGGTGAGAGGCGGTCGAAGCGGCGCGGCCAGAGCGTCGAATTCGCGGACCACCGCGCGTACGTGGTCGGCGACGACCTGCGTTTCGTGGACTGGAATATCTATGGGCGCCTGGACCAGCTTTTCCTCAAGCTGTTTCTCGAAGAACAGGACCTGACGATTCACATCCTTGCGGACACGAGCGCCTCCATGAGCATCGGCGCGCCGTCGAAGGACCTCTTTGCCAAACGGCTTGTCGCGGCCCTCGGTTACATCGGCCTCGTGAACAACAACCGCCTGACTATCAGCCTGTTCGGTGACGGTCTGCGTATGCAGTTGGCGAATATGCGGGGGCGCAATTACCTGCCGCAGATGGCCGAGTTGCTTCTGACGACGGAGTGCGACGGCTTTTCGGATTTCGAGAAGACCGGCCGGGACGTGTCCATGGGTCGAATCGGTCGCGGCGTGACCATCGTGGTATCCGATTTTCTGTTCAAGCAGGGCTACGACAGCGCGCTGCGCCGGCTCCTCGGTGCCAGGTACGACCTCTATGTGATTCAGGTGCTGTCGCCGCAGGAGATTGCACCGGAACTGGCGGGTGACTTGAAGCTGCTCGATGTGGAGGACGCCGATACGGCCGAGATTACCGTCAGCTCGGCACTGATTAAATACTACCAGCGCAACCTGGCGGCCTATTGCGATGAGCTAAAGAACTTCTGCACGAGTCGCGGGGCGGTCTACGTCCGGGCCAATTCCGCCGACGCGGTCGAATTACTGGTCCTGAATTACCTGCGGCGCATCCGTTTGTTGCGCTGACCTGAGGGTACATACGGCATGGAATGGCTTACACCTCTTATTGGACTCTATGCGGCGGCGGTCGCGGTGCCGCTGCTGTTGCTGCTGTATTTCCTCAAGCTCAAGCGGCGCGAGGTGCTGGTCTCGAGCACGCTGCTCTGGAAGAGGGCCGTCCAGGACCTCCAGGTCAACGCGCCTTTCCAGCGGCTCCGGCGCAACCTCCTTCTCCTGCTGCAATTGCTCGCTCTGGCCGGCGTGCTGCTGGCCCTGGCCGGGCCGGTGCTTGCTTTGAGACGGGGCCCGGGCCGGCGGTATGTCCTGCTCATCGACCGCTCCGCCAGCATGAACGCCACCGACGTCGAGCCAACGCGTCTCGATGCCGCCCGCGAACAGGCCAAGGTCTTCATCCGGTCGCTGCGCAGCGGCTCGGTCGTCTCGCTGCGCGATGCGTCGGACCATGCGATGGTGATTGCCTTCGACGGCCACGCCAAGGTCATGTGCAATTTCACCTCGGACGAGCGCCAGCTCATGGCGGCCGTCGATGCGATCGAAGCCGGCGACGGGATATCCCGGCTGAGCGAGGCCGTGACGGTGGCGCGGGCCTTTGCGCAGGCGCCCGGCGTGGAGGGCAATATCCGCAGTGCCGAGGAGCCGGCGCAGTTGGTCCTGTTCAGCGACGGCCGTATCGGTGACCTGGGCGCCATTGTCGTCGCATCCGACGAGCTGGTCTTCCACCGGATCGGCGCCGCTCAGGACAACGTCGCTATCACGGCCATGAACGCACGGCGGTCCTACGAGCAGCCGGAGGAGGTCGAAGTCTTCGCTTCCCTGGCGAACTACGGGACCAAACCGGTCACGCGGGACGTGCAGCTTGCTATCAACGGCAACGTTCACGCCGTTCGGGCCGTCACGATCCCGGCCAGTCAAGCGGGCACGGGCGATGAACCGTCCAGGCCCGGCGGCGTGGCGGTCAACTTTTCGCTGTCACACGGCCAGGCCGGCGTGCTCGAAGTGCGGCAATTGGGAGCCGACGCCCTTGCCTGCGACGATGCGGCCTGGAGCATCCTGGAGCCGCCGAAGCGGCTGTCGATCTTGTTGGTCACCGAGGGTAACCCCGTGCTGGAATCGGCGTTGCAGGCCTGCCCGATTGCGAAGCTGGACCCCTGCACCCCCGCGGGCTTCGATGCCCTGGACCCGGCCCTTTTCGCCGTTCGGCAGCCGTACGACGTTGTCGTGCTGGACAATCACGTCCCCGCCCATACGCCGCAATGCCGGTACCTCGTTCTGGGCCCGCCGCCAAACGGGATCGATGTCAACTGCCCGGGAGAGCTGGAGAACCAGGTCGTCGTCGATTGGCGCTCGCAGCACCCGGTGCTGCAATATGTGAACCTGACGAATCTGTTTGCGGTCAAGACGCGCCGGTTGGAGCTGCCGCGCGACGCGGAGGTCCTGGCCGAGTTCAACGAGTCACCGGCCCTGGCTCTGCTGCGGCGGCAAGGAAGCGTCTATCTGTTGGTCGGCTTCGACGTTTTGCAGAGCAACTGGCCCTTCGAGCCGAGCTTCGTCCTGTTCTGCTACAACGCCCTGAGTTATCTGGGGATGCAGGCCGGCAGCGGCCGGCAGTATGAGCTGGCCGTCGGTGAGCCGATCTCCCTCGACAACGTGCCGGCGGAGAGGCTCGTGACACTGACTCGGCCGGATTCGTCCCAGGCGGAGCTGAAGCCGGGTCCGGGCGGCACCGTCCGCTTCCCGGGGACCTATCGCGTCGGTCTCTACACCGTGGAGACATCCGACCAGTCGGTGCAGCCGTATGCGGTGAATCTGCTCGACGCGGAGGAAAGCCGCATTGGGCCCCGCAAGGAGATCGAGTTCTCGCGTGTCACCGTCACGGCCGAAGAACAAGCGGTCCAGCGGGCCAACGTGCCCCTATGGCCGTTGCTGGTCCTGGCCGCACTGGTTCTTGTCTGCCTCGAATGGCTGGCGTATAATCTCAAGGTACGAATCTGACGTATGTGAAGCCAAGAGATTGCTTCGTCGCTTTGCTCCTCGCGATGACATAGTCGCCTCTCGAACGTCATTGCGAGCAAGGCACAGCAATCGTGCTGCGTGGTCGGCCTGCTTCACGAATCATAGAGGGCGGAGTTTCAAATGTCCGGAATGAGAAGCGCAGGTTGGCTTGTGCTGATTCTGGCAGCGTGCGTGCAGGGGGCGCGCAAGCCTGAATTCAACGTGGATTTCTTCTGCGGCTGGGACGGGTACTACCGCGCCATGGAATGGACGCCGGTGGAAATCCAACTCGGCAGCGACCTGAAGGAGCCCTTTTCCGGTTCGCTTACCGTGTCGGCCCGCCAGGACGGACTCAACACGCTGAACGTCATCCACACGTTCGTCCTGACGCCCGACATCCCCTTGACCATGCCCCTGGTGACCAAGTTCGCCTTTGCCGCGGACAAATGCGACCTGACGATCCGGGACGAGCGCAGGCGGATATGGTGGCAGAATTCCCTCAACATGTGGGAGCTCTCGACGCAGAGCCGCATGCTGCGCCTGGTCCAGGAGCAGGACCTGTTCATCGGCCTGGTCGGTCAGGGCCGGTTCGGCCTGTTGCGGCTGCCGCGCGAGGCGGTGTGCACATCCGACCGCGGGCCGGGAAAAGTCTGTTTGGGCAACAAGGTGCCGCGAGCCGTGCCGTGGGACTGGACCGGATTCGCCAGCCTGGACGTGCTGATATTATACGATCCCGATTGGGCGCTCCTGCGGCACCAGCAACTGAACGCCATTCGTGAGTGGGTCTCGAACGGAGGTACGATGCTCCTGATCCTGGGACAACATCCTCTGCCGCAGGACAGTCCCGTAGCCGACGTGATCCCGTTTCATATCGGCGAGCCAAGGCAGACGTTGGTTCCCGGCATAGTCTTGGAAGAATGGGGTCTGGATTCGAGCCGGCCCCAGAGCGTGACGGCGTGGCCTCTCTTTCCCAAGTCGCAGGCCCTGCTCACGAAGAAGATCGAAGCGCCCGAGGCGGGGTACCTTTACGGAGCAGGTCACGCGGGCTTCGGACGGGTGGCCGTGCTGGCGCTCAATCCTTCCCAACTCGATGAAGAGCAGGCGAGATATACGGCCGAGTTCTGGATGCGGCATATCGCTGCCTGTATGGGCGATACGCCGGACTCGTCCGGCGCATCGCTCTCGTGGAATCCCCAAGGTCTTCGCTGCACAACCGGGCGGGGGTACAATATCGCCTTGGCCACAAACACCGCCCAGGAGGGTGAAAACCCACCCGGCCGCTACAACGCCAATCGTTTCCGGATCAGCATGGCCCAGAGCGCCAGCAACCGAGTGATGGAGTACCTCTATCAACTGCGCCAAATGCGGCCCCTGAGCATCTGGTGGGTCATCCTGACGTTGTCGGCGCTGGCGATTCTGCTCGGTCCGGTCGATTACCTCGTGCTCAAGCGGTTCGACAAGCTGCCTTACACGTGGCTGACGAGCACCGGCTGGATTCTGATCTTCACCCTGGGGGCCTATTACGGCGTGCAGTGGTTTCGCGGCGGCGACATGGAGCTGAGGACGGTTTCGGTCCTCGACGGAATCGCCGACAGCAACTGTGCCTGGGCCACCTGCTATTCGAGCCTCTTTGCGCCGCGCAGCGACGATTACCGCCTCGAGGGCCTCAGGCCGAATCAGTGGTGGTCGGCTGTCTCGCCGAGCCAGGAGGAACTCTATGCCTTCCAGCGTGAGGCGTCTCTGCGGCAGATTCATTGCCTGCAGGTCGATGGCAGCAATCTCCCCGTCTCTCTGCCGGTCAGCATATGGACCATCCAGTCGCTGTTGAGCGAGTGGCCTGTCGATGGCCTGCCTTTTACCGCGACCGTGTCCCGGCTGGACGCTGGGACGGGCGAGCTGGCTGTCGAGATTCGCAACACGTCGGACAACGCCATCCGCGCGGGATTCGTTCTGCTGGAGGATGCCTGCGCGGACCTGGGGCCGGTGCCGGCCCGTTCGACGCAGCGATTTGAGCTGCGGGCCCGTCCCTTTCAGTTGTGGTCGCGCGCCGTGCGGGGCGGGCGGCCGCCCGGCGCGGATATACCGCGCTACCCCGGCTCTCTCGGCGGCGTGGCGGACCACGCCTTCTTTGCTCAGGGGTGCCTGAGCCGGACCCTGGCTATGCACGCATCTTTGCACAGTGGCCGGGCCCTGGTGTGCGTGGTCTATGAGGACGCCCCCATGCCGTTCGGGGTCGAGGATTACTCTTACAAGACCAATCACGTTCAGTTGGCAAGGCAGATGGTACCGATTGCGAATCGATGATTTCGGACTGCGGACGGCCGGGGCAGTCCCTCGTGGCCGCCCTCGCGGGAATGTGCGCAAGTGAGGACAGGACCCATGATCGAAACGAAGAAACTGACGAAGAACTTCGCGAGCCTGGTGGCGGTGAGCAGCCTCGACCTTCAGGTCGGGGCCGGTGACATCTTCGGCTTCATCGGACCCAACGGGGCGGGCAAGACCACGACCATGCGCATCCTCGTGACGCTGCTGGAGCCGACCAGCGGCAGTGCCTTCATCGACGGGCTGGACGTGACGAAGAAGGGCAAGGAGGTGCGACGGCGCGTGGGATACATGCCGGACTTCATGGGGGTCTATGACGACTTGAAGGTGTTCGAGTACCTGGAGTTCTTCGCCGCGGCGTTCGGCATCGAGTACCGCAAACGCCAGGGCATCGTGGACGGCGTCCTGGAGCTGACCGACCTCGTCTCGAAGCGCAGCGCGCCCGTGGACAGCCTGTCGCGCGGCATGCAGCAGCGCCTGGGGCTGGCGCGCGTGCTCATCCACGACCCGAAGGTCCTGATCCTCGACGAGCCGGCCAGCGGGCTCGATCCCCGGGCCCGCATCGAGATGCGCGAGCTGCTCCGCGAGCTCAAGCGGATGGGCAAGACGATCATGATCTCCAGCCA
>CAYFUB010000033.1:0-6276 GCA_964346195.1 uncultured Pirellulales bacterium | reverse complement strand
GGATGTCGTCGTTCACGAAATCACTGTTTTCAACGATTGGGTGAGAATCGACGTGCAGACCTGCACACCCGGCGTTTCCTTTCAGGACGCCTGGCCCCGACGCAAGACGGTGACCTACCAAGGACAGGAGTTTTTTGTTATGTCCAAGGAGGACCTGATTGCCTCCCAGCGGGCCGCCGGACGCGATGTGGACCTGGACGATGTCCGCCTGCTGGAACTGCCGGATCGAGAGAACAACGCCATGTGAACTGCCCGCAGCGGACGGCGGGTGAGGGGGCTTCTCCCTATGACTGCCGATGACGAATTCGGGAAGCCCGTAGACCGGGTCGCCGCTGTTTGCTTCCGGCACGTGGGCGGGTCGGTGGAGTTCAAGCTCGTGCGGACGAAAGGCGGACAACGCTGGACGTTCCCGAAAGGTCATATCGATGAGGGTGAGGAGCCGTGGAGGGCGGCACAGCGGGAGGCCCTTGAGGAAGCCGGCGTACGCGGCCGCATCGCACGGGAACCATTCACCATCTTCCCGCAGGAGAAACGTGGACCCGATGGCCGACCCGTGCAACTGACGGTCGCCGCCTACCTGCTGCAGGTGGAATCGGATTCGGACACGCCCGAGCCCGGGCGCGACCCCACCTGGTTCCCGCCGGAGCAGGCCCGCCAGAAGCTCGCCGAAAACCGACCCCCTGAATATCAGCAGGCCCTCTCCGAGGTAATCGCCGAAGCCTGCAAGAAACTGAATTGCCCGGACGGCGGAGAATCGCGGCCTTGAAGAAAACCGCCCTTGAGGCGTCTATATTTGAGGTAGACTCGGCTCGGAGACGCAGATATGCCCGATTGTGACGAAAGCGGCGGCAATCGCCAGCCCACGAAACGAAAACGCATATGGCTCGTCCCTGTCGGCATTGCCCTTCTGGCTGTCATTGTCGGCTTTCTCTGGACGGCCGGCGTTTTCGGGAATCGGCGCAGCGCCGATGAGCGTCTCGCCGAGATCGAAGCCGCCCGCGCCATCCCGGACTCCGAAAACGCTGCAATCATCTACGACGAATTGCTGCGGGATTCTCACGCGACGTCATTGCTGGATTATTGCCCTGACTTCCTGCAAGGACCGGTCTTCAATCAGAGACTCAACGAACCCTGGCGCAGCCGAGATCATCCTGAACTTGCCGCTTGGATCTCGGAGAATCAGTACATCATTGACAAGCTCGTGGAGGCCTCCAAGTTGGAGAAATGCCGATTTCCCATCAGCATCGACCTTGCCGACACGAGCACGGTGGCTCGGGCGGCACCGATGCGTCAGTGGGGATTCCTGGTGACGTTTGCAGCTAATAATGACCTTGCCGAGCGCCGGCTTGATGCGGCCCTGACGAAGTGGCGATGCCTCCTGCAAATCGCCAACCACCTTCGCCAACAGCCCGTGCTTGTCGACCACATGGGTGCAGAAGGCGTCGCAAGGTTGGCCCTCGAGCCCGTGGTTCGGTTTGTGGTAGCAGGCGACCCGTCACCCGAGCATCTAGAGAGAATCGAAGCCATGCCGCTTCAACTCGCCGACGATTGGGACCGGCACGTTAGCCTGATTCGTTCCATCGAACGCCTGACAATGCAGAAAGTGACGGAGCCCTTTAGCTTGTGGGGCCGTCTCAAATTCCGCTTTTCCTCCTACCGGATGCAACGCGCCATGAGCAGCGCGGCCCAGGGAACGCACGCCGGTTCGCCCCTTGAGACGACCGGCACCAGGTATCGGCGACATATCACCACCGCCCGGGGCCTACGCATCCTCATAGCTCTGCAGCGATACCACAGCGCGACCGGCCGCTGGCCCGAGAGTCTTGATGCGATCCGGTCGTCACTCTCCAAGGAAATCCTGGCTGATCCTCTCAGCAAAGGCCCCTTTGTCTACAAGCCCAGCGGAGACACGTTCACCCTGTATTCCAAAGGTGAGAACAACATTTATGAGGACGGCCGGCACAAATCCGACGGCCCGGACGACTGGCCCATCTGGCCTGGACGCAAGAGAGAAATAAGAAGTGAGCCTGATGATGAGCCGAACAGGTGAGATGCATCCTGATCCATTCAGCAAGGGAACAACGAGCCGGGATCGCCTCAGGCGCTGGGCCATAAGGATTGCGGTTCTGGCTCTGCTGTTCGCGGGCCTTGTTGGGGCTTTCCATGTGCTGGCGCCGGAGCCGGAGAAGGAATTGGCCGCGTTCGACGCTGCACGCGCAGTCCCGGATGAGGACAATGCCGCGTTGATCTATGCCGAGTTGACGCAGGGAGAGGAAGTACCGCCGGACGAATTGGCGATCAAGCTGGACCTGCTCTTCGCCATCGTAGAGGATCCGGTGTCTTTGCACGAATCCCGCGCATCGCAAAGAAAGCTTCGCGAGCTGGAGTGGCCTCAGGAACTCGACGACCCCAATGCAAACCGAGTCGCCGCCTCCTATCCCTGGAGGTCCGCCGATTATCCCGAGCTCACGCGGTGGCTTGCCAGGCAAGAGACCCGCATAGACAGGCTCCTGGAAGCGGCTCACAAACCAGCCTGTTATTTCCCATTGCAGTCCGCGCCGGGCCGCATGGGTCTGTTCGATGTGCCACTTGGGGCACTCAGGCAGAATGTGTTTCTTCTGTCCACGGCCGCCAATAACGACCTGGGCGAAGGGGACGTCGATGGCGCCCTTGCTAAGTGGCAAGCCCTGATGGCAATCGGTCAACACCTCCGCGCGCAGCCAAGTCAGGATTATCTATTGAGCGGCATCAGCTTCGAAGCGGTGGCTCTTCATCGCTTCGCCAAGTTTGCCGTGGAAGGCCCCGCGACGGACCGGCATCTCCAGGAACTCGCGCTCCAGTGCAAGGGGCCGGACAGGGAATGGGAATCGATCCGTCATGACATCAACCATGTCCGAAGCATCTTCTCACGTCTTCTAGATGACCAGCGATCGCTCAAAGTCCGTATGCACATGCGCTATCGGCGAATTCTCTATCGTGACAAGGAGTGGGACGATTCTTACGCCTGTGAGCTATACCACCGCCTGCAGTCCGAGCGGCGCGGCCTTCGCATACTCATTGAGCTGCGCCGTTTCAAGGACCGGACCGGCCGCTGGCCGGCGAGCCTCGATGAGATCGCGCCCTCCCTGCCCCCCGAAACCCTCGTTGACCCCGCCAGCGATGGCCCCTACGTATACAGGCTCTCCGAACAGGGCTTCACGCTCTACAGCGTGGGCCCCAATCGCATCGATGAGAACGGACGGCACAAATCTAACGGCCCGGACGATTGGCCCATCTGGCCGCCGCGCGGTAGAATGGCGAAAGCGGAACAGAAAGACGTCAACGAGCCATAGCTTGTCAGCATGGTCGCAACGAGGTGAACGATGAGACAGTTGCATCTATCGCAGAAGAATAGGAAGGTTTTCGGCGTGTGTGGCGGGATCGGCGAGACCTACGACATCGATCCGAATGTGATTCGGCTGGTCGCGGTCTTCCTGGCTTTGGTGACGGGCCTTGTTCCCATGGTCGTCACCTACATTGCGGCCCGGTTGCTCCTGCCGTGGCCGGAACAGGAGTGACCGTCCCAATGAGGGACAATGCGGCACAGCGGTTGCGGGGCTACCGATCAGCGTGACCCCGCCGCGGATTGGCGTTCGTATAGAGTCTTGCCGACCTCATCGATGTGACGTTTGAGCAGAGGATGGCGGATGGTCTCGTAGGCCTCGACGTCGAAGGTATAGGGCAACGGCAGTTCATCAAGCTCCCGCAGGACTCGGCCCAGAAGCCGGGCATCCAGGTCTCCCCACAAAGCCAGATCAACGTCCGAAGGGTCCTCGAAATGGCCCGTCGCCCTGGAGCCAAAAATCTTCACCCGGCGAATCTCCGGGTGCCGGCGAAAAACTGCGCGGATCAGCTTCAGCTCCTCGGGCGGAAGCCCGAACTGATGCGCTATTCCCGTGCCCTTTCCTTCAACCATATAAACACCTCTTGCAGGGCGACGAGATACCGTTGCGAGATGTTGGTGAACACGGCATCGAAGATCTCCTTGTCATACGTGTGAGACATGAGGTTCCGCTGTTCGAGCATCTCCATCCACGTGCGCCCGTCCGCAATGATTCTCGCGGCGAACGCCTGCTTGATGACGCTCCGTGGCGTAATCTGGTCGAAAACCACGCCACCGTAATCCAGGTAGTCTTTCAGCGTCTTCCATGCCAATTCAAACGTGTATTCAAACCGCTGAATCGTACCCTCCTTTTCCAGGTCGGACATCCGGGCAGGGTCCTTCTCAAAAGCCTCCTGCAGCAAGAGGAATGCACGTTCGAAGTTCTCAAACCTCTGTTTCCAACGGACCGCGTTGTTCATCGCGACAGCCTCTTAACATCAAGATGCCTTTTCCAGCCGCTCGGCGACCCAGACCTTGATGATGGATTGCCGGGGCACGCCCAAACGCCTTGCCTCCTTGTCCAGCAGCCGCACCATCCACAGCGGGAAATCCACGTTCACCCTCTTTTGCTCCTGTCCGGGTCTTCTCGCCTTCGTCATGTCGAGGTATTTCGAAACATCCTCGCCCTCGTCAAATCGCTTGTCGAACTCACGCGCTTTCATAAATCTCGATCTCCTTTTGGCCGGCACGCCGCACCGAGATGATCCGAGTTCTATCACCTCGGTAAGTAATCACCGCGGACCAGTGTTTCCCGGCGATTCGCCCACTGACAAGGAACCTCGGTTCATCGCTGGTCCTTGCGGGAATCTCGATCAAGTCGGGATCATCCCACAGCACCTGCGCTTCGATGAAGTCAATCCCGTGCTTCATCTTGTTACGGGCGCTCTTGTGGGCGTCAAACTCAAAGTCCATGTATAATATTTATACCTCTTGCATACCTGTCGTCAAGCCTTTCTGTTCTTTTTTGGCCCAACCCGGTTGTCGACAGCTCCAGGAACGCTCGCGGCACGGCAGAATGTTACACCTTTGCCGTGCAACAGGAGCGGGCGGCGAACGCGCGGGGCTTTCGCGGAATCGCCTTTCGCTGTATAGTCTGTGGGCGGGCAGGAGCGATGCGTCTCGCTTGAGTCTCTTCGCCATGAGCCGCGTTGCCGTGCCGAACCCAATGCCAGTAAGGAACCAAGAAAAATGACCGAGGGAAACGCCGTTTACATCGACCAGTTGAAGGACCATGTCGGGCAGGAAGTAACGCTCAAGGGCTGGCTGTATAACAGCCGGGCCAGTGGCAAGATTCAATTTCTGATTATCCGCGACGGCACAGGACTGTGCCAGTGCGTGGTCGAGAAGGGCAAAGTGCCCGATGAGCTTTTCGAGCAGCTCAAACGGCTGGGGCAGGAGTCTTCGCTGTCGGTAACCGGGACCGTGCGCGCCGACGAGCGCAGCGTCGGCGGCTACGAGATGGCGGTCACGAACGCCCGGGCCGTCGCGCCGGCGGAGGGCTACCCGATCACGCCGAAGCCGCACGGCGTCGATTTCCTGATGCGGCATCGCCATCTGCACCTGCGCTCGCAGCGGCAATGGTGCATCGGCCGGGTCCGGCATACGGTCATCGACGCCACCCGGCGGTTCTTCAACGACAACGGCTTCATCCTCGTCGATACGCCCATCTTCACGACCATCGTGGGCGAGGACCAGACCTCGCTGTTCGAGGTGGACTACTTCGGCCGGCCGCTGCATCTGACGCAGACCGGCCAGCTCTACCTCGAATCGGCCGCGATGGCCTACGGCCGCGTCTACTGCTTCGGGCCGACCTTCCGGGCCGAGAAGAGCAAGACCCGCCGGCACCTGACCGAGTTCTGGATGGTCGAGCCCGAGGTCGCGTTCATCGACCTCGACGGCTTGCTCCAACTGGCAGAGGGCCTCGTCTCCGCCATCGCCGAGCGGGTCCTGGCGGATAACCGCAGCGAGTTACAGGTTCTCGGGGCCGACATCGACGCACTGGAAAACATCAAGCCCCCCTTCTCTCGGCTGACCTATACCGAGGCTGTCGAGATTCTCAAAGGCCCCAGGGCGAGAGAATTCCTCGCCCGCGAGCTGGAAGACCTGAGGAACCAGAAGCAGCAGATGGAGGGCCGGATCGCCGAACTCGAAAAGCAGGAGGCGGGCCAGCTCAAGCAGTGGCAGAAGGACAAGATCGCCGCCGACCTGATCGAGCTCCGGAGCGACCTGGACGAAGTTAATAATCGAATCGAGAACAACCCGAAGCACGCCCAGTTGGCCGCGGAATTCCGCTGGGGCAAGGACCTGGGCGGGTCCGACGAGACCATCATTTCCATGATGCACGACAAGCCGGT
>CAYFUB010000032.1:0-9581 GCA_964346195.1 uncultured Pirellulales bacterium | reverse complement strand
TACTACATGGGACGACGACAGGAAAGCAAGGAGTGCTTGGATGACCGTGCAGCATGTCTTGGTATTGCGGGGCGAGAAGGATTGCAAGAAAGTAGAGATGCACACTGCTGAGCCAGCCCCCGGTCGTGAAATGAATGGAGTAGAGGGTATACGTGATGAGGAAGACAAAGAAACCCAGTTGCGCCGCCAGCAGGATGGCCTTCCAGTATACGTCCAGACCCGGCCCGGGCCTGGCTCTGAGCAACAGACAGAACAGATAGGTATAGAATCCGAGATGCGCGAACATGGCCGGCCAGCCCACCGCCAGGGCATCGGTACTCCAGCCGACAATCCCGTAAATGATGCCGTACTCATCGTACGCGCCCTGATCGAGCTGGCCGCTCATGTCAAGCAGGACGGAGGTGCCCTGGCCGAACAGGAACACCGATGGACTCCTCTTGAAGGTTTCCTCGATGACGCGCAGCGACGTGCCGACGCGCGACGTGGTGTACCAGGTCTTGCTTTCCAGATTGGTGCTTCGAGTATATTCGACAAAGGACCCAATCTTGTTGCGGATGCCGGTCTCATCCTGCAGCATTTCAGCGCGATCCGTATGGGAGAGCAGGAATGACACGAACGGCAACGCACAAACGACCAACAATGCCACCACCAGACCCTGCCTGACGGTGCGCTGCAAACCTTCGGCTACGGCATATAGCAGCAGTCCCAGAACAAGCATTGTCGGCACGAAATAGTAAATTGCGAGTTTGCCACTGGCATAGCTGACCAATAAGAACGAGAAACCGGCCGCCAGAAAGACGGGTCTGTTATAGTACAGGAAGAACGCCAGCATACAACTGAAGGCAAACATGGGAAAAGTGGTGGCGATTTCACCGCCCTGGGATCCCATCGTGCCGACGTTGGCCTCCACCCGCTGGCCCAGCACCAGCCATTCGAACAAAGCCGCCGCCACCTGCAGGAAGAACATGGAGAAGATCACGGTATTGATCCAGACGAGCTGCCTGCGCGTGAACCTGGAATCCCATACGGCCCAGAAGACGAGATACGCGGCGATCAGGAACCGGGGGTACAGGAGCCCGCGCAGCACGCCTTCGCCGTTGTAGATACACGCGCACAAGGACCAACCGGCGTAGAACCACAGGAGCAGGAATCCCGGCGCCGGTTTGCCGGGAGCCTCGCGCTTGGCCAACAGTACTGCCAGAGGCAGAGCCAACAGTGCCCCGTCGATGGCCAGCTTGGGTACGCCGATTCTATGCCACACGCCCTGTGTGTACAGGAGGACGAAAAAGAGCACCAAAAAGCAGAAGGCCGGTCGTCTCATTACCTGCGCCCGTCACGGAGCGGCCGAAGAAACGAACTTACATATTCTCTGTGCTCTGGCCGTCCACGAGTAGTGGTTGAAGGCCAATTTTCTTGCTTCCTGTGCCAGAGGATTATTGTGGCCCAAGGTCAGGGCCTGGGCCAGTCTTGCCCTCAGACTCTCAAAGCATCCCGGTTCGGCCAGCAACGCATTTCTGCCGTCCGTGAGCACCTCGCGTATTGTCGGAAAGCCATCACCCACTATCGTTCTTCCCGCAGCCATGTATTCAAAGACCTTTAGAGGGGAACAATACTCTATGGTGGGTACACTTTGACTCCAGACCATCAGGAGAACATCTGACGCGAAGAGATATTCGCGAACGCGGGCGTGTGGAACCCGTTCCACGAACAGCAGGTTGGCTGCGCCCTTTTCCACGGCGTACTCCTGCAAGCCTCTTGCTTCGGCCTGTGAGCCACCTACAACAACAAAGCAGGTATCCGGGAAGCAGATGGCGAGATCGACGATCCTCCGCAATTCACGGTCGCCGTAGAGACTTCCCGCATAGGTCACGATCTGCCGGTCGAGAGGCAGGCGCAAAGCGGCCCGTGCCTCAGGCATGGCCAAAGGGTTTCGGAATGCCTCGACGTCGACACCGTCGTGTTCGCAGATGATTTTGTTCGCGGGTACTCCTGCCGCCGCCCAGGCATTACCCAGGCGCCTGCTGATGCAGACAAAGCCCTTGAGCAGAAAATGCCGGCTCCGGCGTATCGTGTTGAGCGTCAGCATCCGGTCCCAGAGCTGATTCGCGTGCAGCCGCAGATTGTGCGCTTCGTAGATCGTGGGCAAGCCGGCGCGCACCGCGGCCTCCAGGTAAACAGGATTGCGGGTGAAGCACAGATCGTGGCTACCGGTACTGAGTATCTCCCGAACCCCTCGCCAGCCTCCCACCATCGACAAGCGCCCGCCCACCGACAGCTTTCGATAAGTAACCACCCGGAACCGGGTCTTTGCGTCGAGCGCCTTCGCCACCAGAGTATCGACACGCTGTCCTTGTTTCGGAGAGGGAACGGCGAGAGAGACATCGTGTCCAAGGCGCTGAAACGCGAGGCACATGTTAAGTACTTGAACGACATTAGCTTTGCCGTTGTCCAGAGAGTCGCCATGTAAATACAGTATTCTCACCCTATCCTCCGAAGGCACAATCCACGCTCAGTCTTCCTCATCGGCGCGCCTGTCGGACGCGGGCTGCGCTTTCAGGAACCGGGCGACTTCGTTGAGATTTCTCGTCAGCGAATGGTTCTCCGCGGCATAAGCCCTGGCCCTGCGGCCCATGTGCATTCTCAGGTCGGTATCCTCGATGAGACGTCGTGTGTCCCGGACCAACATCTCGAAGTTGCCGCTGTGAAAGCCCAGCCCTTGCTTCTTGAGTATATCATCAGGGTCCACATGGAGGCTCACGACCGGCACGTCACGGAACCAGGCCTGGACAAAGGTGTTGGGAAACCCTTCGTAATCGCTGGTATTCACAAGAATGTGGGATTCGGCCAGAATCCGGTTGACTTCGGCAATGGGCATTTCACCCAAATAACGCAAATTCCTCGCACTTTCGAGCCGTGGTGCCAGACGCCGTTGGTGTCTCCTGGATGCAGGTCGTCCCATCATGATGAATTGCACGTCTTCGAGGTCCCTCAGTCTGTCGGCAAGGTCCACAAAGACCTCGGGCCTTTTCACGGGTCTGATATTGGCGATCCAGACGACCTTCACCCGTTGGTCCTTTACGCGTGCTTGAGCCGGCTCAGGATGCCAGTTTCCTACAATCAGGTCGCACTTCCTGCCGTAACCCTGCTGCAGCAGCTCATCCTCGTATTTCGCCTGCCCGAAGACATGGTTGGCATGCCTGACACCATATTCCATCATTTTCTTGTCGATGTAATCGAAAGGTATGGTCCGGAGGGAGCGAATTCGAAATCCATGAAGCTGGCGTTCGCTGGAGATATGCCAGATCAGCGTGCACTTGGACGACAAGGCATAACGAGCGGCGATTCCCAGGTAGGCCCGGGCGTCCTGGGAGTATATGAAATCGGGACGAATCCGCCGGAGGGCCCGCATCACGCGGAAATAGTCCAACACCTGGCACAGCCCCAGTACCCGCGCCAGCAGCTTTCTCTTGGGGATGATGGACATCCGGATTTCGGGATCACCGCTCTCGAGATCCTTGTCGGAGATAGTCAGGTAGTGGACCTCCATCCCGGACCGAAAGTACTTCGCCAGGCAATATGCCTGGTGTTCAGCCCCTCCCGCCTCCACAGGAAAGTACTGAGAGATCAGCAGCAGTCTCTTCCTGCGCGTCATCGTGTTTGCCAAGTCTCCGGCCGACATGCTCGGTCTCCCAAGGAAGGTATCGTTCATTGGATTCCGGCCAGCGTGTGCGATAGGTCCCGGCGGGCGTCTCACCATGAAATCAGGGCTACGTCGGTTCCCATGCCTCCCGCAGGCCGCGCATCATCTTACCGGCGGCCTGCGACGCGGTATTCGCGGTCATCGCAACAACTCGATGTGCATCGATGAGTCGTCCAAAGAAGGACGCTCGGCGGCATGCGTCCTCCAGGGAGCCGTCACAGCAAATGGCGATCTCAAATTCCTGCCGGACCCCCTCCTGGCCGGTTCCCAGAGGGACCGTCATCAGCAGGATTCGGGATACTTCCGGCTGCGGTCCCGGCGCTCGCCACAGGTTCGTCTCGACGCGTCCGTCTCCGGCCGTCGTCGTGAGCGAGACCCAGGCGAAATCCATTCGGTCAGCGGCCTCGCAGACCGCCTGCCACCATTGGCGTACATCGCGGACCTGTTGGAACAACAATTGCGCGTTCTCGAAAGCCGCTCTCTGCACTCGTTCCCGTTGGACGAGCCTATGCCTTTTCTGCAAGCGGACCAGGGTTTCTCCCAGTCGGACGGCCCCCACCACGCGGAACGACACCAACAGCAGCAGCAGGACACAGGCGAGGACGATCACCGAATGAATGTCGCGGCTGATCATCATGAACAGGCCGAGACCGGTCAGGAGAGAGGTCAACAGGTAGATAATCATCACGGCGTGCCGCTGGTGAAAGCCCAGGTCGAGCAGGCGGTGATGAAAGTGGCTGCGGTCCGGGGCAAAGAGCGACCGGCGCTCCAGAAAACGTCTCAACATGGAAAACAGTGTATCGAAGATGGGGATTCCCAGCGCCAAAGCCGGAAGCGCCAGACCGACGAGGGCGGATGACTTCGTCATGCACAGCACACTCGAGGCCGCGATGGTGAAACCCAGGAACAGGCTGCCGCAGTCACCCATGAAGATTTTTGCGGGGTTGAAATTGAAGACCAGAAAGCCGCTCAGACTGCCCACCAGCGCCAAGGCGAACACGGCCATGACGACATTGCCACCGTGGATGGCAAGAATGGCGATTACGCCGCAGGCGATCGCCGAGATCCCTGCCGCCAAGCCGTCCAAACCATCACTGAGATTGACGGCGTTGGTGATTCCGACCACCCAAAGCAGTGTCAACAGGCTACCCAGCCAGCCCAAATGGATCACGAAATCACTGGTGACACCGATGGCATCGATCCTTATCCCTGCGAGGCACAAAGCCTCTGCGGCGATGACCTCGGCCAGGAACTTGAAACGAGCCGGCAGCCCTTTCAAGTCGTCCACCAGTCCGACGAGGAAGATGAGGGTTGCCGAGAAAAGCAGGGTGGTTACCTGCAGACGTACTTCCCGGAATGCCTCGCCTATGTCGTTGCGCAGGTACAGAGCGGACAGGATCAGGCACACGGACGAGATGAAGATGGCCACGCCCCCGATGCGCGGGGTCGGCTGTTTGTGAACCGACCGCACGCCCGGATGGTCCACGGCGCCGGTCCGGCGTGCCAGCCGGATCACCGCCGGCGTGATCACCAACGCCAGAAGGGTCGAGCCAAAATATACGCCAATATAGGTTTGCATAACCGGTCGGCCTCCGCGATTTTGCATCGTCTTCGCGTGGCTATTCGCACCGATATGGATCCGCTCCTGGACACTGAGTCTTCACTTGCACTCCTGAGCTTTCCGGAAGACCTCCAGTGAAACCAGCGATGTCAGCCCCCTTGGGTAATCGCGCCGCCTTTTCAGGTGGCCGTCTTACGCGCGTCCCTTACCCAGCGCTTTCACTATCACACCCAAAGAAGCCAGGGCCGTCAAAGCACGGCTATGGTCTTGAGAGCCTTCCCGGTGTTCCCGCAACAGCCTGGCGCCGTCGATCCTGGGCTCAACGTCGCACGCGCGCTGTGCAAACTCGATGAAGTGCTTGACCAGTCGATAGAACCCTTCATCATCTCGAAGTTTCCTGGCGTAGGACACATAGTTCGTGAAGCGCGACACGTACCTGGGGGCGACCCGCTCCACCAGACGATCGGCAAGACGGTATAGCCTTCTCGCTATCTTTGGCAGCCTGATCGGGAACCCGCAGTTTTCCGTCAGCGGCTTCCGAAAGACGCTTGGGTAGCGCGTTCTCCAGATCTGGTTGAACAGTCTCTTGTCTTCGCGATATCGCGCCTCGACCCCCCACATGAACGCCAGGAACTCGTCGTCCATATACGGTACGGAATAGGATAGATTGTTCAGAAACAGGTGATTGACGGTGTACCGTTCCACGTGGTTGACAAAGAACACCTCTTCGTGGATATCCAGGATTCCTTTATAGGCGCTCTCCGTCTCGATCTGGTCCTTGGCCTCTTCACTCAGTTGCTCAGGCGGTAGCAGTTTGATTGACTCGGCGGCGACGAATTCCGCCACGGCGGAGTCCACATCACTCCGTGAATGGTGCTTGAAATGAGAGCCGGCGACCCCATCGCCCGTGTACCCGGTCCAAACCGTGGAATCGGTTCCCAGCGACTCCACCACGTCGATAAGGTACACGGGCTGGAACAGGTCGGTATTTCCGTCCGTCAACTCTGCCACACGCAAGAGCTTCTCCTCGGTAACGTCGGATTGGGTCAGATCGTAGCTGTGGTGCCTCACGCCCAGCGTGCGGGCAATGACCCGACCTATTTCGTAATCCAGCGCGTTGGGCGTCCCAAAGGTGTAAGTCTGGATGTTCTTCGCTTCCGTGATTTCCAGCAGGGCGGCCAGTATGGCCCGAGAATCGCATCCGCCGCTGAGGGGCACGATGGCCTGGGCGCCGCGTTCATACAGCCTCTCGACTACCCCAAGGAACAGCCTGCCGCCCATGTCCACCAGTTCATGAGCCGCCATGCCGACGTACCTGTGCGGATCCACGAGATCCCGGTAGTAGTGTCTCTTCTCAATCCTCCAACTGTGAGGACCTACCGATATGGCGCAACGGCTCGGCAGGCAAAACACCCCATCGAACAACGTGAGGTTTCCCGGCACGTATCCAAGGTGCAGAAACAACTCCACGGCATTCGCGTTGATCGTCTTGTTGCCGCAATGGTCCGCCATTCTCTGGGAATACCTGCCTGCCGTCACATCGAAGAACTCTCTCTTTATCCGGTTGTGAGTGGTCGTCAGCACGCTCTCGTCTCCTGGGTTCCACGCCACCATCCGTCTTCCGGGTATTCGCGTCACGTCCTTCACAAACATTCTGGGTCAATCACTTCCCACGGTATCCCATGCACTTTCAGAAACTCGCCGGGCAGCCGCAACTCAAGCGAGCCCTTGCATGCACTCCGCCATCACCCTGCCGGAAGCGGCATCCCATTTTCCCGGCCGTAGATTGCTGACTGACCACGGGAAAGGAACGATATCGCCGGCGCACCACCGGCAGGTCTCCGTCGGTCTGTTCAATTGCCGCCGGACCGCTCGCCCGCGAGCGTTCGTCAGGTGCATGTCGATACCTGCATCAGCGGGAATCCGGCACCCGAACTGCCTGTTGAAGTAATGACCGAAGGCCGGCGTACCGGGGCGACGCGACCGGGCAGCAGTGCGTACAACCTTTGCAGTTGAGGTCACAATGGCCCGTCAGGTGCAGTTCTAGGCATTGCGCTTCGGGTTTCCCGAGAAGGTCGAGCGCCAGTCCGATGGTTTTCCCCGCCGCGCTCCGTGCACGAGATCGGACGTGGCCCGGCGATGTATTCATGGGGTCACGGGCCCCGTCCTTTGCGAAGGGTCACTCGTCTTCTGGCAGCATCATAGATTGCCGTTTTGTCGTGTCGGAAGCTGTCCGAGGCATACTTGAAGAATTGTGCCAACCGCCCGGCCTCCAGATTCTGGTGGGCCAGCTTGAGGCTGAGACGGGCGATTTTCCAATGCAGAACACCGCGGTGCCTGCCCGCCGTGTGCAGATCCAGGTGCTTATACATTCTCAGGAAGCTCTCGGCAGCTCTCTTGGCCCTCTCGCGGTTCAGACTGACGCTTCCCGGGTTATCGCGCTTGACCCCCATCGTTTCGTGCATATAGTAGCCTGGACCCTGGTCCAGAAGCAGTAGCTCCAGCGGTATGTCGCCACTTATGCACTCCTCGTACCACTGTGGCAGAGCGACGGTCAGTTCGCGTCTGCAGACAATGCTCAGGGTGGGTATGAAATGGCCTCTGACCGCATCTTCGAAGGAGAAGGTGTCTCCGGCAAAGTCCACGTATCGATCCGTTCGCGGCGTCTGCGGCACGCCGTCAAAGATGATGTTCACCTCGTGACAGCACAGGGAGTACTCCGGATTGGCCTCCAGGAAATCGACCTGCTTTTGCAGCTTGCAGGGGTCGGTCCAGTAGTCATCCCCCTCACAGACCGCGAGGTATTTGCCCCGACAGACCGCCCGTACGCGCCTGCTGTTCTCATGAAATCCCACGTTCCGGTCCGATGTGATCACGCGGATAAGCTCAGGGTGCTCTCTGCCGTATTCAAAGACGATCTCACGCGTGCCGTCGGTCGAGCAATCTTCACCGATGACGATCTCCAGGGCGAAGGTGGTTCGTTGCTGTAACGCCCCTTCTATCGTCTGGGCAATATAGGGTGCCTGATTGTACGTCGTGATGTGAACGCTGACCAGCGGGTCGTCCATATGAGTCTCAGCTCCTGGCCAAGGACACCATGCGCGGCCTCAGCCTGTCTCTGATGGTGTCTATCATCTCCATGAAGGCGGACAGCCGCAGAGCGTAATTCAACGCGATATACAACGAAGCCCCCAACAGCACCTCCGTCAGGAGCAGAAGCGCATCACCGCCCAAAGCCGCAAATCGAACTAGGCAAAGGCTCAATCCCATCAGTGCACTGACGACGGCGTATGGAGCCAGGTCGGTCAGTTGCTCTCTCAGGCTGTAGTGAATCAACCGTCTCGTGTAATAACTATTGATGTAATAGCCCAGAACGGACATGACGATCTGGCCCCAGATCATTCCGGTGACGCCCCAACGACAGGTGACGGCGATCATGATGACGATCAGAATCTTTTTGAGCACTTCCAGCCGGAAGTACAAATCGGAGTGACCTATGGCTTTCAGCATATTGAGGTGGAGTGCGTGAAAGGGGTATAACAAGCCTGCGACGCACAGCAATTGGAGCCATCCGACGGCAGGCGCCCATTTCTCCGTGAGAAGAACGTGTACCAGGGGTCTGGCCGTCACCGCCATTCCCACCATGACAGGAAAGTTGAAGAGGGCCAGCATGGCCATGGCTTTTCGCATGGAGCGTTTCAGCCGGCCGGGGTCGTCCTGGATCATCGAGAACACGGGAAACGCGACTTGTGTCACCGTACCCGTGACGTTGCGGGCCACGAAGTTCCCCATTTTCTGAACGCCCGAATAGAGTCCGAGGTGGGCTGCCGAGAACAGCTTGCCGATTACAACCAGGTAGATATTGTCGAAGGTCGTGTTGAGCACGCTGGAGGCCAGCAGACGGGAGCCGAAGCGGAACATCTCCCGAAGGGACTTGAAGCTGAAGACGAGTCTGGGGCGCCACGTGTTCAAGTACCAGAGCAACGCCGTGCGAAAGAAGCTGCTGGCCACGTATTGCCCGACCAGGCTCCAAACGCCAAAACCCCTGACGGCCATGGCGATCCCGACGGCGCCGGACAGTGCCGTGGAAATGATGCCGACCTTCAACTGCGTCTTGAAGTCGATGCGCCTGCTCAACAAGGCCGTCTGCACGCCGGCGAACGAATGGATGATGAGGGTCACAGACAGGACACACATCAGCGGGGCCAAAATCGGCTGGTCGTAGAAATCCGCGACCCAGGGCGATATCGCGCACAGCAGACCCGCCGCCAGAAATCCCACAAGGATATTGAAATAGAACATGGAGTACTCGTCCACCTG
>CAYFUB010000031.1:0-10538 GCA_964346195.1 uncultured Pirellulales bacterium | reverse complement strand
CTGCTCGGAACCACCATAGTGGTCACCGCCCACATCGGGGATCACAATGATGCCACGCTAAAGATGGCGATAGAACTGACAGACCTTGTGCGGGGATTGAAGGATGGCGGCCTGCCGCTGGTGCGCAGGACGGCTGTCGCGTCCACCATAACCGTGTCAAACGACCGCTACTTCTCGCTGCTGGCGGAGCCGCCCGCAGACCCGGCTACACGGCCCCAGGACAGGGAGTCCATCCTCGTCATGGTCAAGGCGAGTGCCATCCCGCGCCGCCCGGTCATGGAGAGTGCAAGTGATGAACCGCCGAAAATCAGGCCCGTCACGGCCACGTTCACGGACGCCAACCTGCTCGACACGCTCAGAGTGTTCTCGCGACAGTCCGGCGCAAGAATCGGTGTCGATATGACTGTCAAGCCGATCCCGGTGCCGTCGGGACTCACTCTCACGAACGCGCCTCTTGCAGTGGCATTGCAGACAGTCCTGCAGGGAACGGACTACAGGTTCCAGACGACGGACGAGAATACGTACCTTGTGTTCAAGACGATTACCCGAACGTTCAGAGATGAGGACCTGCGGGAGGTGCTGCAAGACCTTTCCACCGCCACCGGCGTGCCGATCATCCCCGATCCAAACGTCGAGGGCAGGATCTACGCCGACTTCCACCAGCAGCCTCTGGAGAAAGCCCTAGAGATTATCCTGGCTGGAACACCCTATGCAGTCAAGAGGATGCCGGACTATTATCTGGTGGCCGACCGCCGCAGCAAGCTGTTTGCAGGCCACCGCGATACCGGCGCGAGCTGGACCGAACGGGTGATCCGCCGCAGCATGACGCTTGAAGGCCATCAGGTAGTAGTCCGGTTGAATTACGTCACGCCGGAGCAGGCCAAGAACCTGTTGTCGCCGGCCTTTGAACCGTTCATCACGATCAACCCCACAAAGAACATCAATCCCGATTATCATGGTCATGTCCTAACGGTCACTGCACCCCCGGACCTGATGGAGCCAATCATTGCGGACATTTGCCGAATCGACGTCTGCCCGCGACAGGTGCTGCTCAATGTCCTGATGGTCCGGATGGCAGCCGGCGATCTTGCGAAATTGGGGATCGAGTGGGCCCAGCCGACGCTGCGGGACGACACGTCCGCCAGTACCGACAACACCGGCGGGCGCTTGTCAGGAGTTCAGATCGGTTATGCCCCCGATCGAACGGCCACAGATTCATTCCTGGCTGCGGTGAATCTGCTTGAGGAGAAAGGCCGCGCGAAAATCGTGGCCAACCCGCAACTGGTCGCGCAAGACGGTCGTGAGTCCGGCCTCAAGGCAATGATGGAAGAATGGTTCTCCACACGCCCTGCAACGAACACGGGAGTTTCCGACGGGCAGGCGGAGCTTCACAAAATCGATTACGGGACCGCCCTGTCGGTCACGCCATACATCGGTGACAGCAATGAGATTACCCTGACGATGGCCGTCGAGCTCAGCGAGAGTCTGCCGCGGGGCCAAGGCTCAGACCTGCCGGTGGTCACACGACGGGTGGCCAGGAATTCCGTCACCATCCGGGATGGCGGCACAGTGGCCGTGGCAGGACTGACGGAGCATTACGCCGGACAGAACGGCACACCCACGGGAGAGGCCGTGATATTCGTGACGGCGCAGGTCCTTCCGACACCGACATCCTCCCAGGCTGAACCGTCAGCGGCTCCCAAGGTCATTCCCCGATCATCTGTGCCGCAGCCGCCTGAAACGTTCACGCATCCGGGGTCGAGCGATGTTCCCAACATGATGATGGTCCGACCGGGCCCCATTTTCCGCCATAGAGTCGGCGAGAGGGCAAGTGACGAACCGCCGAACATCAAGCGCATTACGGCCACGTTTGCCATGGCGGATCTGCTCGATGTCCTGGCCGAGATTTCCAGGCGCACAGGCACGATAATCGAGATTGATGCAACGATGAAGACGGGACTGATATCGGTGGAACTTGCCGAAACGTCGGTCGAGACGGCACTGCAGCAAGTCCTGAAGGAGACCCCCTATACCTTCGCAAAACAGGCCGAAAGCAAATACCTCGTATATCGCCCACTATTCCACACGTTCGTCGGCCAGGACCTCCGTGAGGCTTTACGGCGCATGTCAACCTCGGCTGGCATACCGATCACGTTGGGCCCCACAGTAGCGGGACGGGTCACTGCCAGCTTCGAGAATGCACCTATCGAGGAAGCTCTCCAGATCGTCTTGGCAGGGACGCCCTACGTTGTCAGGAGAACGCCGCGCCAGTACCTGGTGGAAGATCCCGTCTTCCCCTGGCGCCCGCAGCGCCAGTGCCTGTTGGACGCCCGTGTGGTAGGCATGGAACACAAGGAGCTTCTCGACCTAGGGATTACGTGGGCTTCTCCTACACTCCGAACCGGTGGTTCTTCTGATGCCACGGCTGGGAACGCCGGTGACGAGGCCAATGACATAGCAACGCGTATTCAGGTAGGCTACACACCCGACCTAGCAGGCACGGATTTGCTGCTCGCAGCGTTAGCCCGGCTTCGTGAAGACAAGCGTGCGAGTATCCTGGCCACGCCGCAAATCTTGGTGCAGGACGGTCGTGAGGCTCAATGTGTCGCCATCGGAGAAGAGTGGTTCTCAGTGTCTATTTCGAAGAACGCCACTGTCTGCGGGGCGGAACTCTCGAAAGTCGAATGTGGACCTGTCGTGTCTATTATGCCACATATCAGCAGTGAAGATGGTATCCTGCTTGAGACAGCCCTCGACATTAACAGGAGCACGTGGCAGTGGCGCTTTCCGAGTATGACATGCCCCACGGCAAGCAGTACGATTACGGTGAGGGACGGCGGGACGGTCATATGGAGTGGGCTGTCCGAGCAGCGTCAAGAGGAAAAGCAGGCTTCCGGGCCGGGCGGCCTTCCGCTGATCGGGCCGCTCTTCCGCAACAACGACGTGAATGCACCCCCGCGAGAGATTGCCGTCTTCGTAACGGCCCGTCTTATACCCGATGCCCGTTAGAATCCGCATGGGCAACAAGTTGCCCATCCTACAGGTCTCCACGGGCCCGACGCCGGGGCGTCACCGGGCTTGGCTTGATGCTGCGATCCGCGTCGTTCGGTGTGCGGGAGAGAAGAAGGCGAAGCGGTTGCGGGCAAGCGAACAGTGTGCCGGATGCATGTCCCCAATCGAAGGCGGTTCTACATCCCCAGGGCGTGGACCTGCTCGATGATTCGGCCGTAGGCGGCGGACACCAGGTACATGCACAGGACAGAGATAGCGAAGACGACCGCCGTGATCAGGAGCTTGGCGGTGAGCTTGTAGTGGGGACTCACCCAGACCAGCGGCAGGCCCAACGGGCCGAAGCACAGCAGGACCATGACGATTATCGGGTTGGCGAAGTACCATTTCCTGTCCGGCGGCTTCGGGGCGGCCCGGCGAGAGCCGTCCAGGAACTCGCCGCAGTAGCGGCACTTGATCGCCTGGGCCTGAATCTGCTCGGCACAGAAGGGACATCTCTTCATGTCCACCGCGCTCTGTGCCGGCGGCACATCCTGCCCGTCTGTGGACCGTTCCACGCCGCAATATGTAACTGATTCTGTTCCCATAGAGTCACTTATCGACTGTCCCACAAGGCCACTTTAGCGAGTTCCGGGACGGCATTTGGCGCCGTGCATCGTGCGGGATGCGTCTTGCGTAAAGCGACCCCCATCTCCCATGCGACGCACGACGCGATACGCAGGACGAAACGAGCCGTGCAACCCCAGCCGCTCGACTTGCCCTGACGGCAGCGCTAGCGGGGGATCTGGAGGATGCTGGGGGCGACCGGTTCAAAACGCAAATCCCCAGTCCTGACGTTCATCTCGATCTCGTCGACAAGAGCGCCATTGAGGTAGCACGACTGCGTGCTGTTGCCTTTGACGGTCACGAGGCCCTGGGCGTGGTCGTAGAACAGGTCGGACCCGACAAAATGGCTTTCTTCATCCTCGAAGTCGATGCCCTTGGAGGCCGTGAGGGAAGCGAGCTCCATCCGGCCGTCGGCCGCTTCCTTCAGGGACGCCTCGACATGGCCGGTGACGACCTGGATGTGACGGGCCCCCCCATCGCGCTCGCCCGCGGTGGAGACCGCGCGGTCGTATTGGCCCTCGTCCAGCGGGAAGTAGTCGAGCAGAAGCTGCTGCGACCGAGCCTCGGCGACGATCCGGCTCGCGGCGGCGGAGTACGTGAGGACATCGAAATTGCTCAGAAACGCATAGCACGGCCGGCCGAGACCGAGCTGGTTCGGGTCGGCCTTCGGGTCCATCGCCACAGCGTTATGAATCGTCAGGGTACCAGGACCGAAGGCGGTAAATTCACGCGGGTCCGCCTGGTATTGCAGTTGTGACGCGTTCAAGCGGATCCAGCCGAGGAGCCGGTTGGGATCTCTTCGCTGGATGCGCAGCTCCACGGGGCCGCCGTCGGCGAGGAACCGCCGGACGCTGGCCGCGACCTGGTTCGTTGTATTCGGGTCCTTGATGAGATCAAGCGTGAAGCGCGGGGCCGTGAGAGCGTATTCGTGGCTCAGGTTCGGCTCGGACCTGTGCAGGGCGACCTCGCAGCCGCCCTTCAGCACAATCTGGTTGGACTCAGCCAGAAACCGGACGGCCTCCTGGGCCGTGACGGTCATTGGCATGGGTTTGGCACCCGCCGGCGCGCCGGTCAGGCCGTTAGGATCGACATGGAACGTCATCTCCACCGGGCCGGCGAGCGTGGTGTTCGTCGTGGCGTAGTCGAAGTCGATGCGCTGGGCCGCAACATGCTGGCGATGCGGCGGGATGGCGACTGGACGCTCGTCCCGCGCCCCTGGTCCCTCAGGTCCTTCGAGCGACGCCGACTGCCCAGCGGCCTTGCGGGCCGAAGCGACGACGAGAGACGACGCGGGTTCCGAGAACGCTGTCGGCGAGCCCTTGGGAGCTATCACGAATCCACGATCACACGTGACGGCAATGTCGAACAGATGGTCCGGCACCGAATCCAGCGCCAAATGCGATGAGACGCTTGTATCGAGAGCATTGGAGTCGGCAAACGGAACCGGCTGGGATGCGGTGGATTCGGTTCCTTCTTCGTCCGGATTCTTCGACGGTGACCAGAAGATATTGTTGATGGAAAGCAGGTTCCGCGCCACGACGGTGCGATCGGGTGTCTCAATTGTGACATTCCCACGAAGGACGCATCGATAGCCCTCCGCCGCGGCCTCGGTCCGGGACTCCCCCTTCTGCGATCTTGTCGCCGAGGCAACTTCGGGCCCGCCGGAATTCGACGGTTGCGATGCGATGTCGGCGACCGCGCCGAATTCGCTGCTCCTGAGGCGCAGGCTCTCGAGATCGAAGATGCGAAGCAACTCGAGCCGGCTGCGCGCCTGGTCGTAGATCAATTCCATGCCGGAACCCGTGAGACGCGCGCTGCGGGAGAGGAACCGGACGGGTCCGGACGTGGAGAAGAGCGACTTCTCCACCAGAAACCCCACGTGGTCCAGGTGAATGAAACATTCCCACGGGTCGTTCGGGTCGACGGGGATGACGTGAATGACGACGTTGCCGGAGAAAGTGGCGTCCTTCGGCATCGGCCGGCGCGTGGCCGCGTCCACCTGCACCTTGCCCAAGTCAGCCATCACATCGCAGCGGAGCTTCGACAGGAACAGCCTCATGTAAGGGTGGGCAATTTCCCACCAATTGCCTTTTTCGTGCAGGAGCCGCTCGAAGCCAAATTCCCGGTCCACGCGCCCGTTCTCGTCCGTATGGAAGAACTGAGTCCGCTCGACGCGGTCCACGCCAACGCCCATAATCGTGCCGACTTCCCCCGGCAAATCTGCGGCGTCGGCCTCATCCGCCGGCTCCGGCGGCAGCTCACGGGCGCTGGTCAGGATGGGAGGCGTGCGGCCGAAACCCGTGTAGAGCGCAAACACGTACAGCAGCACGGCCAGTGCCGCCAATCCGACAACGAATCTGCGAAGAGGTAGACCCATGCTCATAATCAGACGCTGTTACTCGAGGTACCGTTTCAACAAACCCTGCCACCGGCCGGAGTTTTTCAAGATATACTCAATCACCTCTCGGACCGCCCCTTGCCCTCCGGGACGAGTGGTAACGTAATCGGCCTGCTCCTTGACCTCCTCGATAGCGTCGGCCACGGCGGCCCCGAAGCCCACGTAGCGGATAACCGGCAAATCCATCAAGTCGTCGCCCACGTACGCGACGTTCGCGGCGGGCACGCCAAGCCGCTCCAAAAGCTGCTGTAATGCGGGCAGCTTGAAGTGGCAATCCTGCAGGACGTGGGCTATTTGCAGTTCCTCCGCCCGGCGAATCGTCGCCGGGGAGTTGCGGCCGCTCAGCAGTGCAACCTGACCGCCGACCCGCTGCCACATGCGAATCCCGTGGCCGTCCAGGATATGAAAGCACTTGCTTTCACTGCCGTCACTGTGGATGATCACCCGGCCGTCCGTCAACACGCCGTCGACGTCCAGAACCAGTAGCTCAATGGCTTTCCAATCCGGCTGCGACTTCTTCATCGTATCCATCATCCGACGACTTTGATGGCAACAATATCCTGCACGTCGATCAATCCGACGGGCCGGTCGTCCGCATCCACGACGGGCAACTCGTCGATACGATACTTGTGAAAGATGGCAGTGGCCTCGGCAGCCAGGGCGTCGGCCCGGATGCGCTTGCAGCCGGCCGTCATGACAGTGCCGGTCTTCAACTCGAAGACCTCCGGTCCCCGGCGGGTCAGGAGCCGGCGGAGGTCGGCATCGGTGATGATTCCCGCCAGCCGGCCGTCCGGATCGACAACCATGACGGCCCCGTGCCGCTTCACGTCGCTGGTCTTGTCGAGCATCGCACGGATGGTATCCGCCGTGCCGACTATCGGGAGTTTCTCACCCGGCCGAAACATCATCGACTGCTCCACGGTCATCAGCTTCGCCCCGAGCGAGCCGCCCGGATGAAAACGCACGTAGTCCTCCACGCTGAAACGGCGCGCCTTCATTATGGTCAGAGCCAGGGCGTCGCCGACCGCGAGCATGCAGGTCGTCGAGACGCTCGGCGCCACGCCCAGCGGGCAGGCCTCGCTCAGCCTGCCCAGGCACAAGACGACGTCGCTGTGTCTGCTGAGCGTCGAATCGTCGGCGCCGGTAACGGAAATGAGCCGGATCTGAAGTTGCTTGACCAGGTTGATGAGCCGGATGATTTCATCCGTCTCACCGCCGTAACTCAGGACCATGACGATGTCGTCGCGGCGCAGGCGGCCGAGATCGCCGTGGACGGCCTCGACCGGATGGAGGAAATGGCTCGGCGTGCCGGTCGAAGCCAGCGTGGCGCTGATCTTGCGACCGATGAGCCCGGCCTTGCCGATCCCGCTGACGATGCAAGAGCCCGTGCAGTGGTAGATCATCTCCACCGCCCGGACGAACGCCTCGTCGACGATCGGCGTCATGGACGCGATGCCCTCGGCTTCCGCCCGGATGACCTGCCGGGCATAATCAAGATCGAATCGCACGAATCCCGGACTCCCTGCTGCTGTCAGAGGCGCGCCGCGCGTCGGACGGCTCTGCAAGCCTGCATAATCATTCGTTGTCATATCGCTCATGCCGGTCGCCGTTGAGAATTTCGTATTTCCGGGTGGCAGCGGCAAGGCCGAAGGCTTCGCCGATGGCACAGGAACCAAGCCATTGGCAAGCTGACGCTTGCCGTTGCCGCCCAAGGCTCGATGACGCGCTACGAACACTCATGCGTAATCGGTATCACAGCTTCACTTCACTGCCCCTGTCATTGTAGCACAGAAGCGCACGCTGCTCGCCGGAATAATCGGGCGAGGAATGAACAATCACCCGTTTCTCCGTGGCCTGCTCGATCTGGGCGATGGTCGTCCTCTTTTCGTTCTGCAGGTAATCCCCCACCTCCTGCGAGACCGTCAGCTCGATACGACGGATGTGGTCGCGGGAGGCCGCCAGGCTGACCAGGCGGATCATCTCGAGAGCCAGCGATTCATCGCTCTTGACGAAGCCGGTCCCCGCACAGTGCGGGCAGGCCAGATACGTGCTCAGTTGCAGCGAGGGCCGCATCCGCTGGCGGGTCATCTCGACGACGCCGAAGCGGCTAATCCGCAGGATCTTCGACCGCGCCCGGTCGGTCTTCACTGCTTCCCGGAAGGCACGCTCCACCTCTTTGCGGTGCTTCTGGCTGCGCATATCGATGAAATCGCAGACGATCAGCCCGCCCAGGTCGCGTAGCCGAAGCTGCCGGGCGATCTCGACGGCCGCTTCCTTGTTGTTCTCGAAGGCCGTTTCCTCGGCGCTCTTCTGTCGGCGGAACCGCCCGCTGTTGACATCGATGGCGACCAGCGCCTCGGTCTGCTCGATCACGATCGAGCCGCCGCTCTTGAGCTCCACTTCGCGCGCCTGGACCTTGGCAATCTCATCTTCGATCTGGTACTTGTGGAACAGCGGGACTTTTTCCTCATAGTACACCACCTTCGGCTTGAGCCGCGGCGTGGCGATGGTGAGAAAATCGCGGATCTTCCGGACGGTGTTCTCGGAGTCACAGATGATCTTGTTGATCTCGCTGCCGAAGATGTCCCTCAGGGCGCGGATGACCAGGTCCGATTCCTGATAGATATCGCCCGGTGCTTTCTCCATCTCCATCCGCTTCTGGATCGCGCGCCAGAGCCGGCTGAGATATTTCAGATCGTTCTGGATATCCCGCTTGGAAGCCCCCACACCGGCGGTCCGGATGATGAACCCGTGGCCCTTCGGGGCCTTGCTCTCCTCGAACACCCCTGCCAGCCTCTTGCGCTCGTCCTCATCCTCGATTTTGTGCGAGATGCCGTAGTTCTTCATCCACGGCATCATGACCAGATGCTTGCCGGCCAGCGCCAGATAGGTACTCAACGTGGGTCCCTTGGTTTTGACGCCTTCCTTCGTGACCTGCACGACGATCTCCTGGCCCCGGCGCAGGCAGCTTTGCATCGGCGGACGATCCTTCAGAGCCTGCCGGCGGCCGATGGGCTCCAGCACGCCGTTCTTGCCTCCCGGGAAATAGCGGGGATGCAGATCGCTGATGTGCAGAAAACCATTCTTCTCGATCCCGATATCGATAAAGGCGGCCTGAATCCCCGACTCAACGTTGACGACTTTCCCTTTATAGATATTGCCGACGTGGATGCCGACGCTGGCCCGCTCCACGTAGAGCTCTTCCAGCGCGCCGCTTTCGACCACGGCCACCCGGCACTCCTCGCGCTCGGCTACATTCACCAACATTTCTCGTGTCATCTTCTAAATCCTCTTCCCCATCGTCAAAATAGTACTGCCATAATCTATCCTATTCTTTCGTTGTTTCCCACGCGACGTTCATTCTTCGTACGGGCCCGGCCAGGTCCTGCATCCGCAGTCCCAAGAGCTGCAGGATCTCATCGACCCGTATCGAGCCGGCCGTGCTGATCGAATGCTGCACGACGAGGTCCGCACCCTCCAGGCGAACGGAGCGAAGAAACGGCCTGACGTCGATCCGGCGTGTCGCTTTATCCTCGGGAGCGATTCTCTCGACCACGCAGGTCGTGCTCGCCATCACACCTGCAATCCTCTCGTTCAATGCGCCGATGAGGTCCGCAGCGCCGGTGGGGCGCAGGGGAAACACGTATTCGGCCCCTTGCGGCTGGAACGACGCGTTCGGCGCCGCCAGAGCCACCTCGAATACTTCGATCCCCTCCGGCAATTGTTCGGCCAGGGCCTCCTTGATCGCGGTCTCATATCCGGACCGGTCCTCCATCCGTCGGTCGCCGAAGTCGCCGGCGAGTCTGGCCACCAGCAACTCGTCATCGGACCCGACGCCGACCGGCCGCGGCAGTGGCAGAGACAATTTCGGATGAGGATTGAATCCTTCCGTGTACCTGACCGGCACCGCCGACCGGGCCAAGGCCCGCTCGAAAACGCGCAGCGTCTGGGCGTGCGAAAGAAACCGCAGCACACCCCCGACCCGGAACCGTATCGCGGCCGTCGCTCGGGCCGAGGCCGCGGTAATCGGCCGGTCCGCAGAGGAACTATGGTGGGAACTGTCGCTCGTCGCTTTCAGATTCATTCCTCACGCAACAACCCTGTCCCAGTCATCTCGGTCCTCCCACACGGCAATACCCTGCCATCGTCACCATCATGGCAAACCCTCAAAAGGCCTCCGGCAGGATTTTCCGCGCGGCGTTCCGGAGGTAACCGGAGATTTGTCTTTCCGAGTTCATCGCCAGTACTTTGCGCGTCAACTGGTTGCAGTCCTCGATCGTGACGGACCGTATGACCTGCTTGATCTCCGGTATCATCGGCGGGGTAAGGGAAAGCGTGCGGACTCCCATCCCCAGCAGCAGCATGACGTATTCCGGCTCGGACGCCGTCTCCCCGCACACGGAAATGTCGATCTGGGCCTTGTACGCGTCCTGGATGACCGTGCGGATGAGCCGCAGCACGGCCGGGTCCGCCGCCGAATACAGGGTGGAAACCAGCTCGTTGCCCCGATCGACGGCCAGCGTGT
>CAYFUB010000030.1:0-2596 GCA_964346195.1 uncultured Pirellulales bacterium | reverse complement strand
TAGATGCCGCCGCAGTCGCCCGAGGTGTGCGTCAGGCCGAAGGAATCGAGGACCTGGACCTCATATCGGTCGGCCAGGTAGACACCGCTGTTGGCCCGGCCCTGCCCGCGATTGAGCGGTTCCAGCGGCAGCTTGAACTCGATGTGCAGGTGCTTGATATCGCCGAACTGCTGCCTGGTGCGGTTCGCCCCCTTGCCCGGCACGATCTGCATGCTGCCGTTGTCCACGGCCTTCCATTCGGCGTTCGTCCAGCCGCTCATATCCGGTGCCTTCGCCGGCTCGAATGCCAGCAGGACCACGGCCCCCTCCGGCGGTTTCATGCCGGCACGCGGCGACTTGCTCTCGATCTTCCTGAGCTCGAAGTACTGCCCATAGGCGCTCTGCGCCCTGAGATTGCCCTCCTTGATCTGGCCGCCCCAGCCATAGCCGCCCGAGCGGCCGGCAAGCTGGACCTCCGGTCCCTGCGCCGCCCCGTAGATCTCGACACAGGCCCCCTCCGTCACCGGCGTCTCCGGCCCGGTGTAGAGCACGACCCGATACAGGTTGTCACCCTCCTGCACGACCTTGCCGAGCGCCTTGAAGGTGACCTTCGGATCGGGGTGGAAGGTCCCCTCATACTCCCCCATGAAGGGCCCAGCCCACAGAGTTGCGGCCAGACCGTGAATCACTGCCAGGCAAATCAGTTGCCTTGTGCCGATGCGTCTCATTCTCCGTGCCTCCTTTTCAAGCGGTATTCCAATTGCGATGACAGACAGACTCCCACGGCTGCTCAAGAGTCCGGCGCGTTCAGTACGGCCAACCGAGGGCGAATGTCTCTTCGAAGGAATGCGCGCCGATGTGACCGTCGAGAAAGGCCACGTTGCCCTTGCCTCCGATCGGGTCGCCGCTCGGCGCGTTGTGGAAGCCGGCGATGACGTCGGTGAATTCGCCCATGCCGCCTTCGGAGGCGGGGCCGGGCCTGACGCGCCACTTGCTGCCGGCCTTCGTCACCCAGTTGGGGGCCTCGCTCGTCGGCCACACGGCGAACAAGGCCGTGTCGTTGAGTCCCTGTTTGAAGTACCCCGGCCTGGCAAAGCAACTCTCATCGGCGAACGTGAAGGTCTGGGCCGGGTCCTTCACGTTCTGGGTCTTGAGCACGCCCCACTGGCCGTCCTTCATCCCCAGATAAGCGTTCATGCTGTAGTTGTACCAGGGATAATAGTTCGCCACGCCGTCGCTCTCGTCGGCGAAGTCCGGCTGAAAACGCCTGCTCCTGGCCAGGCCCTTGAACGTCGGGCAGATGAGCGCCCGCGCCTCGGCCAGATACGTGAAGAACTCGCTGGCATGTTCCGGATGCTCCCGCAGGTACACGTTCCGGTTGCACCAGCGGCTCCACCGGTCGCCCGCCTCGCCGGGGTAGGGGTCCAGGCTCGAGAAATAGCAACTGGCCGGATGGCAGAACTTGTCGTCGTTGTCCTGCGCGTACATGTGCACCGCATAAGTATAGTTCCTGAGGTTCCCCTGACAGGCCGTGCCCTGGGCCTGGTTCTTGGCCTTCTTCAGGGCCGGCACCAGGATCGCCATGAGAACGGCGATGACGGCGATGACGACAAGCAACTCGATAAGAGTGAACGCGCGTGACTTGCCCATGGTTATCCTCCTTACAGGATCCATTGCTCTATTCTACCCGGCACCGGCAGTCAATCCAACCGGCAAATCGGAAGGAATTTCCTCGGCAACCTATTCACATGCACGACAAGAAAGTGGCGGGTCAGGATAAGAAGGATGTCATTGCGAAGAGGCCTACGCCGACGAAGCAATCTCGGAGCGGCCAGAGGTTAAAATTGCCGCGCCAGCCTTGGGCTGGCTCGCACTGATATCCGGGGCGTTCGCCACGATCTTGTCGTACGCCCACCGATTTTGCCGATGGCGGACCTGGTGGGAAATCCATGGCTACGGGTGTACCATATCAACTTCTGTGAATACTGTCCCGGCGGCTCATAAAGGAGAAACCATGATGAGACAGGCATTGACGGTTCTGGCGGTGTCGGTTGCTGTTGCGACGGGGGGTGCAGTGATTCTCAGATGTGATCTGCCGCTGGGCCCGCTGGTGGTTGTTTTGGGTTTTGTTCCGCTGGCGGCGCTGGGCCTGGCCCGGCGCAGGCTGTCCGCCGCGGTCCCGGACCTGGTTTTCGGTGGCATCGACACGGGCCTGCTCGTGGTCCCCGCCTTGGCCGGCGGGCTGACCTTCGGCCTGGCCGGCGCGATCGCGGGCAGTGTCATCGGCGACGCCCTGACCGACGCCATCGCCGGGTTCTTCGAGGGGGCCATGGCCGAGTGGCTCCGGGCGCACGGCTTCGTCGAGTCCCGCGAGATGGTCACCACCTCACTGGGCAAGATGGCCGGCTGTCTCTTCGGCAGCGGCCTGGTCCTGACCGTCGCCCTGCTGCTCGGCGTCAACCTCCAGACCGCCTGTGCGTCCCCTGAGTCCGCATGTCCTGACCCGTCGGAGCGTCAGTTGCCCCCATCCTCAGTGGCCCATTCGACCGGATAGACCGCAATCGTGTGATCCCCAATCTCCGGCCTGTCCGCCATCACCGCCTCCAGCCGAAATTGT
>CAYFUB010000029.1:0-20709 GCA_964346195.1 uncultured Pirellulales bacterium | reverse complement strand
ACAGGGCTGGTGTAGCGAGTAGCCGTGGGCGAGACCCCGGTCGGCTGCGCGCCGCCGGCGGGCGCCTTCGCGGCGGTCAATTCCACCGAAAGCAGGAAGTCCGAGCTGGTCGAGCCCTGATTGAGGGCATGGATCGCCAGCAGGTTGTCACCGGCGCGCAACTTGCCGACGTGGGCGCTGATGTCGAAGGTCTCGAAGACCACCGCCTCGCTATCGGGGTGGTTGCCTGCGGCCGAGGAGTTCCATGTGGGTGTGCCGTTGAAGTTGGCCCGCTGGACCTCGGTGCCGTTGAGGTAGGCGATGAAACCGTCATCGTAGCGGACCTTTAGCGAGAGACTGGAGATACTGCCCAGGTCCGCCGCCGGGACGTTGAAAGGAATGCGGATGTAGCACGTCGTATTGCGTCCGTACATCTGGCTTTGGACATCAATCCGGAAGAACGGCTCGAAGCCCATGCTGCGCTCGTAGCCGACGCCGCCGGCGCCGCCGGTCCAGGTGGAATCGTCGAAGGGCTGGCCGCTTTTCCAGGCGTCGTTGACCGGGCCAGTGGGGACCAGGACCCGCTTGGCAGCGTTCTCTGCGACCAGTCTGGGCTCATCGGTCGGGCCGGCGGTTGTCCCCGGCACGCGCGGGTCGCTGCCGTCGAGCGTGTACCAGACGGTGCCGGTGCCGCCCGTCATGGAGAGGGCGTCGCGGACCTGTACCCGGCCGCCGTGCTGATAGGTCCCGTTGACGTTGAACACGGGGGCGTCGACATTCGGGTACCAGCCGCGGGACTTGAGCTGGTTGAGCACGATCTGCGTGCGCTGGGGGAAGTAGGTATTCAGCAGCCAATCCCGCTCGCGGACCCACTCCACGTCTCTGGTGTACGGCGTGGTACGGTGGTTGTCTCCCCAGCGGGCCGATTCGCCGACGACGGCGCGGTCCACGTCATCGAGTCGAATCTGATAAAGGGCCGCGGCGCCCTCCGGCGTCAGGATGCCATTGTTGAAGAAGTGGCGGTGCACGTGGTCGGCAAACAGGAGCTTGTACTCGTCGTTCTGGACAAGTTGATGGTGCAGCCGCGTCGGTGCGCCGTAATCGTTCCGGCCGGTGGCGTTGTCGTTGAGTCCCTCCATCACGTGCTCGGCGTCCCAGCTATGGTAGCGCCACCTCGAGGCCGCATCGACGCGGCTGCGCGAGGCATACCAGTTGTGATGCGCCCAGTCGGTGTTGCCGATGTAGTAATTCATGAGCATGTAGTCGATGAGACCGGGCACGTCGAGATACCGGCCGATCTGCTCATACTGAGCGCTTGACACGAGCCCTGAATTCGCCAGGCTCAGCATTTCATTGTAGTTGGCCGTGGAGCCGTTGACGAGGCCGCCGGAGGTGTGCTTGAGGACATCGTAGTCCTCGGCCTGGCCGCCGAAATAGGAGGCGGCGAAGTGTTCATCCGGCCGCTCGTGCAGCCAGTAAAGTCCCCAGTAGAGGCCATTGAGGTAGAGATGGACGTGCCGGCCGTGCGGGGCGTAGCCGCCCATCGCGTTCTGAATGTCGGAGGCGAACTGGTCTCTCGTATATTGAGCGAGGTCGCGCTGTCCGAGCCCCGGCCGGCTGACGCCCACGCCGCCGCCGTAGGCCCAGCTATTGTTCATGCGGGCATCCACGACGAGAGTGTCAAACTCGTCGGTAGCCTCGGGCCCAAAGACAGGGAAGCGCAGCGTGCTCGGACCGTACTCCCGCTGGAACTTGAGCCGCATGGAGAGCTTGTCCATCTTCCATCGATTCGGGCTGGTGCCCCCAACGATCATCACGGCGCAATCGATTTGCAGACCTTTCCGTTCGTCGGCGAAAATCAACTCCGCAGAGACCGGTCGCTCTACCAATTCGCCCTGGCGATAGATTCCCTGCCCGCCGGAGCCGAACCAGTTATTTCGGTCGGTGACCAGTGACAAGGTCGGGACCGATTGCAGGTCGGTCTTGATGGTGTCTTTGTAGCGGGGATCGTCGACGACCTCCGGGTCCATCTCATAATCGCCGGTACCGGTATGGCCCCAGTTCGTCGGCCAGCCCGACGGATTGACCGCCTGGCGAATCACGTCACCGAGGAACAAATAGGTATGCGTGTCGACATTTGTCGGCATCCAGCCGGGAATGAACGCCATGGCACGCAGGCAGGCGGTCGTGCTGATGGGGATGGGACCCGTATAGGGGCGGCCCGTGGGTATGCCTCGCGCGTTGTCGAAGGGGGCCGTGCCGTCCGTCGTGTACAGGATGATGGCCCCGGGTGTCGCCGTCGTGATCGTCACCGTGAAAGGCTCCGTATAGAAGCCGCGGTCACGGCTGAACCTCGTATCGGCGACGGTCCCGAGGTAGCCTGGCGCATTGCGGCCGGTCGGCGTCGGGACGGTGAGAAACCGCCAGTCATCATCAGCCGTGGGGTCACGGCCGTAGGAGGTGTTGGGTGTTTGCGGGCCGAATGCGACGCTGTCGATAAGGGTCCGGCCGTCGATATCGAAGAGGGCGAGTTGATCGCCGTCCGCGTCGAGCCGGAAGCTCGCGTGCAGCCCTGCGGCGGCCGTGTCGCCGTCGGCCCAGATCAGGAGGTAGCCCTGGGGCTGAATCGTCGTGAAGAGCGGGCGGTTCGTGGGAATCTGCCACTTGGTGGGAACGGCCGGATCGTCCGTCAGGTGCATGCCGCCCACGTCCACCGGCGTATTGCTCGCGTTATACAGCTCGACCCAGTCATCGTAGTGTCCCTGCGGGTCCGGCAGGAAACTGTTGTTCGAGGCCATGATCTCGTTGATAAGGACCCCGTGGGTGCTCCCCGGTCCGGCTCCGGAAGAGGCGGCGGGCGCCGCCGGCGGAAAGACCGTTACAATCGACAGGAACAGAAAGATTCGCGAAAAGGTCCTCATGTCATCATCGCCCTCAGAGTGACAATCCGTCGGGGTGCTTTTCCTCACCGATCCTTGACCCGGAGCGGGACACCGCCATGCTTATTTTAACAAATCCTGCGCCGAGGAGTCAACATAATAGCTTGCCCGGCGGCGCCTGGCAAGCCGTCGGCATAGGACGGGTGGTAGCGGCCACGGTTCCCAAACGTGACACCCTCGGCGCGGAGGGCCTTGCCGAGGGCGTCTCGGCTTCGAATCGCGGGCAGGACACCCGCGACACAATGAGCCGTCGGCGAGCCTGCGCTTGCCGCTACCGCCTGTTCTGGGTGCACTAAAATCGCCATGGATATGCGTCGCTGTGGGCAGCCATCCCGGAAAACTATTGCAGTCGGACAGCGTAGTTTATAGAATCAGCACCTTCTTGAAGCGAATCAAACGAATGAAAGGATACTTAACGGCATGAGTCTTCAGAGGTTTTTCGACCCGGAATCGGTCGCTATCGTCGGCGCCTCCCGCCGGCCGGGGAAGGTGGGATACGAGATTCTCACCAACCTGATCGCCGGGGGCTATGGGGGAAAGATCTTCCCGGTCAACCCGAAGACGGACTCGATTGAGGGGCTGAAGTGTTATCCTGACGTGGCCTCCATCGGCGAAACGCCCGATCTGGTCCTTGTCATCGTACCGGCACCGCTGGTGCCGTCTGTGATGGAGGAATGCACGAGAATTCGGGTCAAGTCGGCGATCATCATCACGGCGGGTTTCAAGGAAGTGGGGCCGCAGGGCAAAAAGCTCGAAGAAGAGGTCGTTCGGATTGCCCGGCGCGGGGGCCTTCGTTTTATCGGTCCCAATTGCCTGGGCGTCATCTCGCCGAACCATAGGCTCAACGCGAGTTTCGGGGGCGATCTGCCGGTGCCGGGGGCCATCGGATACGTCTCGCAGTCCGGCGCGCTGCTGGCGGCGATATTGGATCTGGCTAACGCCAATGGCATCGGCTTCAGCAGTCTCGTTAGTATCGGAAACAAGGCCGATATCGACGAACTGGACATCATCAAGGCCTTTGGCTCGCAGAATGAGACGAGAGTCATTGCCGGATACCTCGAGAGCATCACCGACGGCGACGTCTTCGTGCGGGAGGCGGAGCAGATCTCGAACAGCAAGCCGATTCTGCTGATGAAGTCGGGAAGCACGGCGGCGGGGGCCAAGGCCGCCTCGTCGCATACCGGCAGCCTGGCGGGGGGGAGGTGGCGTATGAATCGGCGTTCAAGCGGGCCGGCGTCATTCGCTGTGAGTCAATCAAGGAACAATTCGATTTCGCCCAGGCGTTCGCCAGCCAGCCGCTGCCGGCGGGGCCGGGCGTGGCGGTGATTACGAACGCGGGCGGGCCCGGCATCATGGCCGCCGATGCCATCGAGCAACGGGGCCTGACGTTCGCGAAGCTGTCGGAAGAGACCACGAAGAAGCTGGCTGAGAAGCTGCCCCCGGCGGCCAACGTGTATAACCCCGTCGATGTGTTGGGCGATGCGCTGGCCGATCGCTATGAATTTGCCCTCGACGTGGTCCTCGATGACCCGAACGTCGATAGCGTGATCGTGCTGCTGACGCCGCAGGCCATGACACAATCGGCCGAGACGGCCGAGGCCGTCGTCAAGAGCGCCGCGAAGAAGGATAAGCCTGTGCTGGCCTGCTTCCTCGGCGCGGTCAAAGTGGCGGAAGGCATTCAGATTCTGCGGCGCGGCGACATCCCGCAGTACGACTCGCCGGAAAGCGCCGTGGCAACGCTCAAGGAGATGGTGGATTACGTGCGTTGGCGGAACCGGCCGAAACGCGTCGTGCGGCTGTTTCCCGTCAATCGGCGTAAGGTCGAGAACATCGTCGAGAGACACTTGCGCCAGGGAATGCTGGACATCGGCGAGGCCGAGGCGAAGGAAATCATCGAGGCCTACGGCTTTGCGACGCCGAAAGGCTCCATCGCGACCACGGCCGAGCAGGCGGCCAACATCGCCCAGCAGCTCGGCTACCCGGTGGTGCTGAAGATCTGGTCGCCGGACATCCTGCACAAGTCCGACGTCGGCGGTGTGAGAGTGGGGCTCAAGAACGAGCAGGAGGTGAAAGACGCCTTCGACCTGATGATGTATCGGATCCCGAAGAAGCGGCCGGAAGCGAGTATTCTCGGTGTGCTCGTGCAGGAGATGGTCCGCACCAGCGGCAGGGAGGTCATCCTCGGCATGCATCGCGACCCACACTTCGGGCCGCTGATGATGTTCGGCATGGGCGGCATTATGGTCGAGGTCCTCAAGGACGTCGCGTTCTACCTGGCGCCTCTGACCGCCGAGGAGGCCAGGCAGATGCTGGTGAACACGAAGACGTATCAAATCCTGAAGGGAGTGCGGGGCCAGGAGGGAGTCGATATCGAGGCGATTGCCGAAGGGCTGCAAAGACTGTCCCAATTGGTGACCGAATTCCCCGAGATCAAAGAGATGGACATCAACCCCTACGTCGTCGGCGCGCCCGGCACGACTCCGATTGCCGTGGACGCGCGGATCAGCCTGGAGAAGAAATAATGAGGCTCATCCGGCCCATGCGAGCTTCCCAGTTGAGAAAGGCCGGGCAACCGGGGACTCTGTCCCCGGACCCCTGGCATTTTACGCTTTGGGCCAATAGCATGACAGGAAAGCAAGGCGATACCGCCGGCGCACCGGCATCGTCCATGCCACTAGACTGCTGCGGCGCTCGGGGTGCTTGCCAGCAGAGCGGCTTCGGGTCCCCACGCGCAAAACACCGTGTGTGGGAGCCCTTCGCAAACGCGACACACTGCGTTTGGGGTCCCAGCCCTATCCTCCGTGGCAGCAAGTCCAGACTACCCGAAGCATTTGTGGGTAGCAGGAGGCTGGTGAGAGGTATTTGCGGTGAGATTTCTCAAGAGCCCGAGGATAGCGCATCCACCTGCTATCATGCTATTGGTCGAAAGCGACAAATGCCGGGGGTTAGGGGGCAGAACCCCCAAGACTGGTGCGGCTTGATGGGGCATGATTGATGCAGTGCGGCAGTAAGCTTGTGTGAGCAATAAGAGAAAAAGTACAATGCCAGAGTTCGATTGGAAAGCCAGGTACAAGGACAAGATCAAGACCGCCGGCGCGGCGATGAAGCTGATCAAATCCGGGCACAGCATTTTCATCGGCACCGGATGCGCCCAGCCGCAACACCTCGTCGAGGCGCTGGTGGAGCACTCCGACCATATTTACGACGCGCATATCGTGCACCTGCTGACGATGGGCGCCGCGCCTTACGTGCACGAGAAGTTTCGCGAGAAATTCAAGATGAACAGCTTCTTCATCGCGGAGAACGTGCGCGACGCGCTGGAAAAGGGGATCGGTGATTACACGCCGATTTTCCTGTCCGAGATTCCGATGGAATTCGAGACGGGGCGCATCCCGATCGACGTGGCGCTGATCTCGGTGGCGCCGCCCGACGTGAACGGTTTGTGCAGTCTGGGGGTTTCCGTGGATATCGTGCAGTCGGCCGCGGCGAACGCCCGCTACGTGATCGCACAGGTGAACAGCCGGATGCCGCGCACGCACGGCAACAGCTTTCTGCACGTGAACACGATCGACGTGCTCGTGCCGTATGATGAGCCGCTGATCGAGATTCCGGTTCCCGAGCCGGATGAGACGCTGCGGCAAATCGGCCAGAACGTCGCCCGGCTGGTCGAAGACGGCAGCACGATCGAGTGCGGCATCGGACGCATTCCGCAGGCCCTGGCCGAGTTTCTCGTGTATAAGAAGAACCTCGGCGTGCATACGGAGATGTTCAGCGACTGGATCATCGACCTGATCGACTGCGGCGCCATCACGTGCGCGAAGAAATCGCTGAACCGCGGCAAGATCGTGGCGAGCTTCTGCATGGGCTCCCAGCGGCTGTACGACTACATCGACAACAATCCGTTCTTTGAGTTCTACCCGACGGAATACGTCAACGACGTAAATATCATCAGCCAGCACGACAAGATGGTGGGCATCAACGTGGGGCTGGAGATCGACCTGACCGGACAGGTGTGCGCGGATTCGCTGGGATATAAGTTCTACAGCGGCATCGGGGGCCAGGTGGACTTCATCCGGGGCGCGGCGCGGAGCCGGGGCGGCAAGGCCATCATCGCCATGCCCTCGACGGCCCGGCACGGGCAGGTGTCGAGAATCGTGCCGCACCTGACCGAGGGCGCCGGCGTCGTCACTACGCGCGGCGACGTTCACTACGTCGTCACGGAGTACGGCATTGCCTACCTGCACGGCAAGAGCATTCGCGAGCGCGTGCTCGACCTGATCAACATCGCGCACCCGAAGTTCCGCAAGGGCCTGATCCAGGCGGCCAAGGCGCGGAACTATATTTATCAGGACCAGATTGAGCTGGCCTGGGACCAGGTCAATTATCCTGAGGAGCTGGAGCACTACGCCACGCTGCGGGACGGGACGGAGATTTTCTTCCGGCCCATCAAGCCCACGGACGAGCCGGCGTTGTCGGAAATGTTGTACTCGCTGAGCGAGCAATCGGTGCGGACGCGATACATGACGCGCACGGTGACGTTCCCGCACAAGGACGTTCAGCAGCTTACGAATATCGACTACCGGCATGACCTGGCCATCGTAGGGGTGGTGCCCGGGCCGGGCGGCGAGTACATCGTGGCCATCGCGCAATATTTCCTGGACCCGAAGACACAGGCGGCCGAGGTGGCGTTCCTCGTTCAGGACGAATGGCAGGCCAAGGGCATGGGGACCTTCCTGCTCGACTACATCACGCAGGTCGCCGTGCAGCGCGGTGTGAAGCGCTTCTACGCCAAGGTGCTGCCGGACAACCGGCCGATGCTGGCGATCTTCCAGAACTCGGGGTACAGGGTCAACATCGAGTTCGACGGCGACGTATACAATATTTCGTACGATCTGATTGATAAGGGATGATGGATGATGGATGATTGAGGAGAGGTCCGCTCCCTCCGCTTCAATCATCAATCATCGATGATCGATAATCCATCACATGCGCAGAGCCGTTTTCATCCATTCGCGGGAGATTGAGAAGTACCGGTATCCTGAGGGCAGCCCCTTCAAGACCGAGCGCGCCGGACGCACGCGCCAGGTCCTGAACAAGATGAATCTGCTCTCCGGCGCCGGGCTCCGCGAAGTGGCTCCCGTGCCGGCCGCCCGGACGGTTCTGAAGAAGTTCCATTCGGCCCGTTACCTGCACGCGCTGAAGAACGCGCAAGCGGGCAAGTGGGACCTGGAAGCGCTTCACATGGGCATTGGGACCCCGGACTGCCCTGTTTTCAAGGGGATGTACGACTACGCAGTGCTGGCCACGGGGGGAACACTCGTCGGCGCTCAACTCGTCCTGTCCGGAGAGGCGGATGCGGTTTTCAATCCCTCGGGCGGGTATCATCATGCCTTCCCGGAAAAGGCGGCGGGTTTCTGCTATATCAATGACAATGCCCTCGCGTGCCTCATTCTGGCGGAGGCCGGCAAACGCCTCCTGTACCTCGACGTCGATGTTCACAACGGCGACGGCGTGGCCCACGCCTTCTATAACCGCTCGGATGTGATGACGATCTCGCTCCATGAGAATCCCAAGACCCTGTTTCCGGGGACCGGCTTCGAGGACGAGATCGGTGAGGGCGAGGGCCGGGGCTACTGCGTGAACGTGCCCCTGCCGGTGGGGACCTTCGACCAGGCATATCTGCATGTTTTCGAGTCCATTGTGCTGCCGCTGGCCAGGGCCTTCAACCCGGACGTGATCGTGTTTGAACTGGGTGCGGATGGTCTCGCAGGCGATCCGTTGGCCCACCTGTACCTGACGAACAGCACGTATGCGGAAATCATCAGACATCTCCTGCGGTTCGAGAAACCCATCCTGGCGACCGGCGGCGGCGGCTACCACGTGGAGAACACCGTGCGCGCCTGGGCGCTGGCCTGGACGGTTCTCTCGGGGCAGGAGATCGCCCACGGCATGGAAGCGGCCATCGGAGGAGTTATGCTCCAGAGCACCGATTGGCAGGGTGGCCTCCGCGACCGCGAAATCCCCGTCACCCATCAGCAGCGAGAGATGGTTCTTCCCGCCCTTCAGGCATCGATCGATATCCTCAAGACCAAGGTCTTCCCTATCCACGGTTTGTAGGCAATGGCCGAGGCGGCTCTATGCTCCGGGCAGGCACAACCCCAGGGGTGTGCTCTCGATTTGTTCGGTGTGTACGCGCGACGGCGGCTGACCGTCCGAGAGTCCACGGCGGCAATGCGTTGGGCCGTGGAGTCCCGATAATATCGGGGTCTTCATGGCCCGGAGAAAACCGTGTTCCGTTGGTAATGGTCGCCCGTGAAATTGCCGACATAGGCAGGAGGCAACCACGAGTATGCCTTGTCCGAGGAACCAGCCAGCAATTAAGGAGTCTACATCGATGTGGAGCTTAAGCGCAGTATTTGCCAGATATTTCATGGTCTTCTTTGCCCCGGCCGCGGCATCGACTCCCTTGACACCCCAGCAGGAGGCAGCCTACCGTATCGGCTTCCAGGCGGGGATTCTCGTCGGGGCGTTGATCGCCGGCGCGATCGTAGGACTGCTTCCTTTGATCGTTGCCCTCTGGCGGGGCCGACGCACGTTTGCCTTGGTCAGTTGGGCCTCGTGCATTCTGGCGAACTTCATTCTGGGCGTCTTCCTTTCGATTCCGGTAGCCGTTGTGCTGACGGTAGTCGTTCTTTGCCTCTCCAGGCGAGACGCGCGAGTGCCCGTGAGGCCGCAAGTTGTCGACGCCGTTCCGGGCTGTGAGGATACGTCCGCGCCCGTCTTGCAGGTCGAGCAGCCCGAGTGTGTCGGCAGCTCAGAGCCGAACAGGTGACGGACAACCCGGACGTCATAGTCTTCGAGCTGGGCGCCGACACCCCTGCCAACGTCCCTTGGCTCACCTGTGCCTGACGAAGCACAGGTACCCGGACATCATCAGCCACCCGTTGCAGTTCGGTAAGCCGAGTCCGGCCATCGGGGCCGGCGGCTACCAGGTGGGAACACCGTGCGCGCCTGAGCGCTGGCCCGGACTCTCGGGGCGGGAGGTCGCCCACGGCATGGAGGTGGCCACCGGCGGAGTCATGCTCCAGAGCACCGATTGATTCGAATTACGGTTGAATTCTCCGTAGCAGGGCATCAGCATCGGGCGGCAGCGTCAAGCGCAGCTTGGCGATGGCGTTGTCTGCATGCGCAGGAACCATCGACAAGACCTTCGGTCTTGACACTGCCACCCGGAGATACAAAGTCCTTAACGGTCATCGATATTATGCGGATGCTGTCGCGGGCTTGGGCTGCGGGGGTCGGATGGCGAATGTCAGCAGGGCCCCGATGACGAGCAGCACACCGGCGGTCACAAAGGAGGAGGTGTACGTGCCCGTGCGGGCCTGAAGCATTTGCTGCACGCGGCTGAGCACGAATCCACCGACACCCCAGGCGGTGAACACGAGTCCGTAGTTCATGCCGAAGCTCTTGAGACCCCAGAAGTCCTTGGTGAACGAGGGGAACAGCGACAGGTTGGCGCCGTAGTTGAAGCCGATCAGCGTCGCAATCAGCACGATGACCCCGGCCGGTATTTCCTGGGAGCCAGTCACCGGGATGGCGAGGAACATCAGGACGGCCTGGCACGACAGCACGATCATCAGGGTCCACCGGCGGCCGATCCGGTCGGACAACACGCCCGCCACGATGCGGCCGGCGGCGTTCCCGATCGCCAGCACGGCCACCGCCACGAAGGCGGCTTCGCCCATACTCTTCTTGGCCATGCCACTGACACTGCTGATGACCATTAAACCGGCCCCGGAGCCGATGAAATACATGATCCAGAGGAGGTAGAAGGCGGGCGTCCGCAGCATCTCGCCCGGTGTAGCGGCCATGGCCGGCGCCGTGACTTTCTTTTTCGTAGGGGCGCCGCCCGCGACGTAGCCGGCCGGCGGGTTGGCCAGCAGCAGGGACAGACCGCAGACCACGATGATAAACGCTATGCTGTAGAGCCTCATCGCGCCCAGCACGCCATAGTGCTGGAGGAGATAGTCCGACAGCGGCGCGATATATACCGACGCCAGGCCGAAGCCGGACACGACCAGACCGGCGATCAGGCCGGTCTTCGACGGCGGGAACCACTTCAGCGCGGGCGGGGTGGCGGAGGAGTAGCCGAACCCGATGCCGGTGCCTACCAGCACGCCGAAGCCGATGACCCACGCGCCGTACGACGTGGTCGTGGAGATCCACAGCAGGCCGAGGCCCACCAGCAGGCCGCCGATGAATGCCGTGACGCGCGGCCCCAGCTTGTCCTGACATCGCCCGGCCAGGATCATAGCGAAGGCGAAGACCAGGCAGCACAGCGCGTAAGGGTCGTTGAGCCGCTCGGCGTTCCACCCGAAATCCTTGGCAATCGCCGCCTTGAACACGCTCCAGGTGTAGAGGATGCCCAGGGCCAGATTGATGCCCGTCCCTGCGAAGGTGACGACCCATCCACGAGAGGTCGCGGGGTGATGGACCAGGTCGGTTTGTTGAGCCGTACGATCGACCATGGGGAGTCCTTTCTGCAAAGGGTGCCGGACGCATGAGGTCATCATGCGTCCCACCTGTGAGTTGTCGTCTCGAGGGAGGCCGGCTACCTGCCTCGACCTTTGATCAAGGCTTCCACCACGCTTGGGTCGGCCAGGGTGGTGATATCACCGAGATTATCGGTGCTGTTCTCGGCGATCTTGCGGAGGATGCGCCGCATGATCTTGCCGGAACGCGTCTTCGGCAGGGCAGGGGCGAACTGAATCACCTCCGGCGCCGCGATCGGACCGATCTCCTTGCGCACGTGCAGGACGAGTTCTTTCTTGAGATCGTCGCTCTCGTGCACGCCTTCCTTGAGCGTCACGAAGGCGTACAGGGCCTGCCCCTTGATCTCGTGCGGCATGGGCGTGACAGCCGCCTCGGCGACCTTCGCGTGACTGACCAGGGCGCTCTCGACCTCGGCCGTGCCGATGCGGTGCCCGGAGACGTTGACGACGTCGTCGATGCGGCCCATCAGCCAGTAATCGCCGTCCTGATCGACGCGGCATCCGTCGCCGGTGAAGTATTGATCGGCGAACATCGTGAAGTAGGTGTCGATGAAGCGCTCGTGGTCGCCCCACATGGTCCGCATCATGCCCGGCCAGGGCCGGCGGATGCAAAGCTTGCCGCCTTCATTCCGGTCGCACTCGCTGCCATCATCCCGCAGCACGACCGGATCGAGGCCGAAGAAGGGCCGATTCGCACTGCCCGGCTTGAGGGTGTGCGCGCCCGGCAGCGGCGTGATCAGGATGCCACCGGTCTCCGTCTGCCACCAGGTATCGACGATGGGGCAGTTTTCGTGGCCGATGTGTTCGTAGTACCACATCCAGGCCTCCGGATTGATCGGCTCGCCGACCGTGCCCAGGATCCTCATGGTGTCCAGCTTGTACCTGGCAGGCCACTCGTCGCCCAGGCGCATCAGCGAGCGAATGGCGGTAGGGGCCGTGTAGAACACGGTCACGCCGAACTTGTCGCAAATCTGCCAGAACCGTCCGGCGTCCGGATACGTAGGCACGCCCTCGAACATCAGCGTGGTGGCCCCGTTGGCCATCGGGCCGTAAACGATGTAGCTGTGCCCGGTCACCCAGCCGATATCGGCCGTGCACCAGTAGATATCCTCGTCGTGCACGTCGAAGATGACTTCATGACTGAACGCGACGTGCAGCAGATAACCGGCAGTGGTATGGACGACGCCCTTGGGCTTGCCCGTCGAGCCGGAGGTATAAAGGATGAACAGCGGGTCTTCCGCGTTCATCTTCTCCGCCTCGCACTGGTCGCTTGCCTGGGCCATCTCCTCGTGGTACCACAGGTCCCGGCCTTCCTGCATGTGGCAGGGATCGTCCGTAACCTTCACGACGATGACGCTCTCGATGGTGGGTGTCTTTCGCAGGGCCTCATCGGCGATGTTCTTCAGGGGGATATGCTTGCCGGCGCGCAGTGAGACGTTCGTGGTGATCAGGATCCTGCACTCGGAGTCGTTGATGCGCCCTTCGAGTGCGTCGGCGCTGAAGCCGCCGAACACGATCGAGTGAATCGCGCCGATGCGGGCGCAGGCGAGCATTGCAATGGGAAGCTCCGGGATCATGGGCATATAGATGGCGATGCGGTCGCCCTTGCGGATACCCTTGGACTTCAGCACGTTCGCGAACTGGCAGACTTCCTTGTACAGTTGCTCGTACGTGTATTTCCGGACGGCCTCGTCGGCCTCGCCCTGCCAGATCAGCGCCGTCTTCTTCGCCGTCGGCGTGCCGAGATGGCGGTCCAGACAGTTGTACGAGACGTTGAGCTGACCGTCGGCGAACCACGTGTGCTCGATCTTGCGTGCGGCGGTATCCCAGGTGTGGCGGAGGCTCTCGGTTGGCTGCTTGAACCACGATAACGATTTTGCCTGCTCCAACCAGAACTTGTCGGGATCGCGGAGGGACTCTTCCCACATCTTGCGGTACTGTTCCATACTATTCACATAGGCATTCTTCTGAATGCGCTCCGGGGGTGGAAACGTCCGCGTTTCAGTCATGAGCGAGCTGATCGCTTGTTCTTGTGTCATTGCATTCTCCTTTTGTGTTCTGTGCTAAACCAGTTCGACCAAAAAGCTCCCGGGTACACTCCCCGCCGGCCATCCGCGGGCCATCCGAAGCGTCCGACATGTGCGTAGGCCGGAACACTCATGACCAGTGGGATGTAAATCCGGTTTTATAAAATACCCGCTTGCCATTGTCAAAGGAAAAAACGCTGTGTGCGATCAGAACTTGTACACAAAGGACGTCTGAATTCGCACATCGTCGGCATCGTCGTCGTTCTTGTAGTCGGTACGCCAATGCGAGAGCTCAAGACCTACCTCGGCGTGTGCATTGACGGCGTAGAGGGCGTTTCCAAAGATGGATTGGTTCAGCGCACGGCCGGTGGCGCCCAGGTCGTCACGATCCACGTCGTCGATCCCGATACCCACATTGAAGCGCCAGTCTTTGTAGGGCTTCAGGGTGGCCGCGATCCAGCCGCCTTTGCTGCCGATCGCCTTGTCGGCCGTGGTGGCGGGATTGCGCACACCCTGGCCGATGCCGCCGAAATAGTTGTCCAGATTGGCGCCGACGAACGCCTCGCCTTTGACGACCAGCGTTTTGTTCACCGGCTGCACGACGTCAAGGTTAATCGACCACGAGTCGACGTCGTTACCACCGGCGTACTCTTCCTCACCCCAGTGGCCGGAGAGGCCGATGGTCGTGGGCTCGACGCCGAACCAGGGGAACGTCAGTCCGACACGACCTTGGAACGTGGGGAATCCCGCGTCTTCGCCCGGCCTCGTCGAGCCCGCGGCTTCCTCCAGGTCTCCGATTGTCCGCGAGATGGCCCCGGCCAGTTCCAGCTCCATGTCTCTCTCCAGGGCCATCTCCCTGGTGACCCGGACTTGCGGGTGGCGATGGCCGATATTACCTCCGTCCCAGAGGATCGTGAAATTGAGGGTATCCGGATACAGTGGTGAGATAACGTCCCAGGTCTGCCCGGCGAGGATGCTGAAACGGTCCTGCGGCCAGAGCAACTCCATACAGGCGTGGCGCATGCGGAAGTTGGGTTTGTTCTCCTCGCCCCCGGCGCCGTAGAAATCGCCTTCCAGAAGGCCCCGGGTCTGGATGTCCCCCACATCGGGCCCCTTGATTTTGAGTCCCAGCCGGGTCTGGCGGGCGGTGAGGTTAAACTCATCATCGTCCTCGCCTCCCGGGTCCACAAAGACGATGTAATTACCCGTGGTCACCCGCGAGCTGTCCCAGGAGGCGTCCGCCTTGATGTAGCCGTAGAACTGGATGTCGAGAGTGGACCAGAAAGGCTTCCTGGTGTCTTCGGGTCCGCTCGGCACGGTGCTGGGCGCGGCCTGGGCCGCCGCCTGCAACTGTCCCATCTGCTTTTCCAGGTTCTCCACGCGCTGCCGCAACTGCGCGTTCTCCCGCGCCAGATTGGGGTCGTTCTGCGCCCCGCACGGAATACTCGCGATCAACGAGCCGGCCGTGGCCAACGACACGATCATCCTGGTCATAATCCACTCCTGTGATTTTCTCAGATGTACAAACTCAGGTCACGGTAGGGACAGATGGCGGCCATTATATGGATCGAGGGACGTGCGTCAACAGGTAAGTGACATCCCGCGACGGGTATACAGCAGAAAAAAGGCGGTTGCACCGGCTGGCATCGTCAAGCCCGGAAGGCTTGGCGATGGATGGCGTGCCACATGTTGCACGGAGTCACCCCCAAGCTGCGCTTCAGGGTGCCGCCCAACGACCCGGTACCTGTGCTGCCAGAGATTTGTCGTGCACCCCTGATGAATTGTCACGAGGTGACAGCGGATGCGCTCGGAGCGCTAGAGCTATGGCGGTGTGGTGCTGTGACGCTCGGGCGTTACGGGGACGAAAAATGCAGCGCCTGCGTGGCGTTGTCGTAGTGGGTGAGCAGATAGCGCTTCTCCGGGCCGCCCAGATGTTCCCAGGGCAGGACCTCGTCGGGCGCGAAGCTCCTCTGTGCCGCGGCGTCGAGGCTCAGGCCGAATTGCGCGAACGCTTCCTGCCAAAGAGCGTCGTTGAAACACTCATTCCACAGATCGAATCGCGCCCCGCTGCGCCAGGCCGATTCGATGATGTTCGCGTACCGTCGGTCACCGTGGCCTATGGCGGCTTCGAGGACGCTCTGACTTATGTTGTGGAATTTGAATTGCAGGAATTTGGCATGGAGCCGCATCTTCTCATCGAGGATGAGCCGCCGGGCCTGCTCAAAGTACTCCCGGGGGCGTTGCGGCAGCCAACCGAAGGGCGTATGCGGCTTGGGAACGAACCAACTGACGGTGATGTTGATGCTGCCGGTCTTGCCGTCCACCTGCTTGCGCAGCCGGGCCAGGCGGCACGAGAGGTCGACAATCGCCTGCACGTCCTCGAGGGTCTCGCCCGGCAGGCCGACCATGAAGTACAGCTTGAGCTTCTGCCAGCCGGCCTTGTACGCCTCCGCGACGGCCGCAAACAGGTCGCTGTCCTTCAATGGCTTGTTGATGATCTGCCGGAGCCGCTCGCCGGCGGCCTCCACGGCGATGGTCAGGCCGCTCTTGCGCACCGAGGTGAAGAGCTGCGGCACGAGCTGCAGTTGCTGGTCCACCCGCAGGCTCGGAATCGACAGCCCGACGTGCTTGTCCGCGAAATACCCGTGCAGCCGCGCCACCAGTTCCTCCAGGTGCGGATAATCGGCGGTCGAGAGACTGAGCAGGCTGACCGTATCGAACCCGCTCGCGTGGTACGACGCCTTCGCCAGCTCGAACACCTTCTCCGCACTGCGATAGCGAATGGGCCGGCGGCAGTAGCTCGCCTGGCAGAACCGGCACCGGCCCGGGCAGCCCCGCATGATCTCGATGCTGACGCGCTCGTGGACCGCCTCCGCGAACGGAACGATAGGGCGTATCGGTACAGGGGCGTTCTCGAAATCCTGCACCACAGCATTTCGGAAGCGGGTCCGCAGGGGTGCCATGCTTACGCTGGCGTAAGCATGCCTTGGCGATTGAGAGAGGTCTGGCTCAGTTGCTCGGAATGACGCGATGTGTGAGTTGGCGTATTCGAATTCGTAAAACTGCGGCACATACGCCCAGTCGAAGCGCCGGGCCACTTCGAGAAGCGCCTCCTGCTTGCTCCGCCCCTCGCGCCTGGCCGCCAGCAGCAGATCGGCCAGCTCCACGACGGCTTGCTCGCCTTCGCCGAGCACGAACAGGTCGATGAACTCGGCCATCGGCTCACAGCAGTTCGCCATACTCCCGCCCGCAATGATGAGGGGATCGTCTTCCTTTCGGTCCTTGCGGCGGACGCTCAGGCCCGCCAGATCGAGCATGTTCAGCACGTTCGTGTAGCACAGCTCGTTCGTCAGGCTAAACCCGATCACGTCGAAGCTGCGCAGGGAGGCCTTCGACTCCAGGCTGAACAGGGGAATCCCCTTTTGCCGCAGGATCTCCTCGGCCTCGATCCACGGCGCGAACACGCGCTCGGCGGCGACGTTATCGAGCTGGTTGAGAATGTGGTAGAGGATGGCCAGGCCGGTGTTGGACATGCCGACCTCGTACACGTCGGGGAAGCACAGCGCGAACGTCAACGCGCACGCGCCCAGGTCCTTGCGGACCTGATTGACCTCGCCGCCGAGGTAGCGGGCGGGCTTGCGCACGAACGGCAGGAACTCCTGCTCGACCCGTTCGGCGAATATCTCTATCGTTTTGTCCTTCATGGGACCATTATACGGACGAACAGGAATTATGGACAGCGTCTCCTGTTGAGTGTATGCTGGCGATATGTATTCAGGAGACTGTTCATGAAGGCTTCCATCATGGATCTGCGGTATCGTATGAATGACGTGTTGCGCGCCTTGGAGCGCAACGAGGAGGTGCGCATTTTGAGTCGGGGCAAATTGAAGGGTGTGATCAAATCCGTAAACGGCAAGCCCCGTATGAAGGTCCGCAAGCACCCTCTCTTCAACATGCTAGCAAGCTCTGAGACAGTGGAGCGGCAGATGGACGGGCTGCGCGGAGGGCGGTATCGTGATCTTTGATGTGAATGCTCGGCAACGCCAGGCATTACCGGGCGATTCAAGAGCTCAAACTGAAGGTGTTCCGCCCCTAGTATGAAGAAGAAAGGCTCTCTTGCTGCAATCGGGATTGTATTGATCCTGCTGCTGGGCCTGCTGTACGTGCGTGTCGGCACGCAGGAGCCGGTCACGGTGGACAGCGGCTATCGCGTGGTTATGGGCACGTTCTCTCGTGTCGCGGTCGTCGCGCGGACCGAGCGGGCGGCGCAGGCCGCGCTCCAGGCGGCTTTCGACGTGCAGGAGCGCGTCGAATCGCTCATGAGCTACCACCGGGAGGATTCCGAGCTGAACCGGGTCAATCGCTACGCCGCCACCCGGCCGGTCCCGGTGAACCCGATGACCTTCGAGGTGCTTCGGCAGGCGGTCCATTTCAGCAGGCTCTCGGACGGCGCCTTCGACGTGACGGTCGGGCCGCTGGTGGACCTGTGGCACGCGGCGGGGGAGGCCAACGAGGCGCCGACGGAAGAGGCCCTCGCCGAAGCCCGCTGCAAGGTCGGCTACGACAAGCTGATTCTCAACGAAAAGGATATGACCGTCCGGTTCGCCGTCGAGGGCATGCGCATCGACCTGGGCGGTATCGGCAAGGGTTACGCGGTCGATAAATCGGTCGAGGCGATGCAAAAGCCCGGCGTCCTCGGCGGCATGGTGGACCTCGGCGGCAACATCCGCTGCTTCGGCCGGGCCCCGCGCGGGCAAACGCATTGGCGCATCGGCCTGCAGGACCCGAACGTGGCCCCGGGCGAGATGGATGCCTCCAAACCCCTGCTCGTCCTGACCATTGCCGACGAGAGCGTGGCCACCAGCGGCCACTACCGCCGCTTCGTCAAGGTCCACGGCGAGCGACAAAGCCACATCGTCGACGTGCACACCGGCAAAGGGGCAGGCAAGCTGGCGAGTGTCACGATCATCGCCCCGGACGCGACCTCCGCCGACGCCCTCTCCACCGCCGTCAGCGTCCTGGGCCAGGAAAAGGGCCTCGAACTCATCGAGAGCCTGGCCGACACCGAAGCCATCCTGATCCCCGCCGGTCCCGCCGCCCAACCCCTCTTCAGCACCGGCGCCGCCGCCTACGTCCAGCGAAGTCCATAGGATGGGCAACTCACCCGCCCCGGCGGCCGCTATACTCCGAGTTGCCTCTTGATCAATCGAACGAGTGAGTCCTTGATCTCTCGATGTCTGGGAATGGGCGCTTGCCTGCCCGTTCGAGGATTGGCGTAGATATCGTGTTTGCTTCCGTGGCGCTTGAGGTAACAGCCGTTCTTGATAAGGTCTTCAATCAGGGCGCTGCGTTTCAAACCTCGACCCCCACCTCCGTGGATTTTGCCCCGGCATGCTTCTCGCCCATATCGTGTTCGGCCAGCATCAGGCGATAGGCGTCGGCAATGTTTTCCTTCAGCTCGTCGAGAGTTCTGCCCTGGCTGAAGACGCCCGGAACTTCCTTCAGCCGTCCGACAAACCAGCCGTCGTCCTGCCAGTATTCCAGAGTGAAGAACCTTTTCATTCTCAGAATCCTTCGTTGCCTGACCATCGAGCCCTTTGTTGCGTCGCATCTCACCGGCCATCCCGGCCCGATGCTTCTACCGCCCCCATTCTACCAGATTCCCCGACGCCTGTCTCTCTTATTGGCCCTCGCGTTTTCTGATTGCACAAGAAATCCGGAGGATGAGCTTCAGCCCATGTGCCTATCTTTACGATCCGACTCGCTTTCTGTAGAATGATGCAATATGAGCCCGGAAGCAGAAGGCATTATGAAGAAGGCCCTGGAGTTGCCGCGCGAGGCGCGGGCCCTGATCGCCGAGAAGTTGCTGGAGAGTCTGGATTTCGAGGAGCCCTTCGAGACCAGCCGCGAGTGGCACGAGGAGATCGCCCGACGCTGCCGTGAGATCGATGAGGGGGCGGTGGATCTGGTCCCCGGCGACAACGTTCTCAAGGAGGCAAGCGAGGGGCTACAAGGATGAAATATTGGTTTCATCCGGAAGTCCCCGTGGTTCGTAAAGCGTCCACGGAATTCCCTTGATATCCGCGAGGCCTATTCTAAGCGGCACCGCCGCCTTCAGGCGGAGATTCAAGAAACGGTGTGAGGCGGTAATGCACAGGACATTCGGGATCGATCTGGTCAGCGGGCAGAGGCTCCACGGCGAGTCCAAGTGGAAGATTGGTCGCTATGTTGTCCATAAGCCCGAAGAAGAAGACGTTCTCGCAGAAGTTGACGAAGAACTCCAAGAAGACACGCATCTCCCCTATGATAAGGAATCCCCCCGCCAGACTACCCCGGCGCCATGAGGGCGGAACAATTCCTTTGGGAGTGAGTCGAAAGTCTTCGATGATTGTGAGGTCGTTGTCACTTGGATGTTCGAGACCATTCCGAAGTTCCACAAAGTGCTTGGTGAACGGCACGATGTTTACAAGGTAGTCCCTGAAGTCTTGGTTGATTGGCTGTGAGTTCTTCAGCCGCGCGATTGCGAACTCAAAATTCGCATTTGCCACCATTGGCCTCTTGCCGTCTGGTACGTAGAACTGGTTGAAGATTTCCCCGACAAACTGGAGCGATCGCTTTGCTGAAGCCAGGAAGACCGAAGCTTCGTCTCGGAGGCTTGGAAGGCTTGGGCACTCGACGACATTACGCTGAATTCTTGGGCCCTCCTCTGTCACTCGTGCAAGAGCTGCGTCGTAGTGGGCCTTGAGTCGATTGTAGGCCGCTTCGCAGATGAGCGCCTCTTCCTTGCAGGCGTGGAGGTGGCGCTTGATGGCTTCTCGGTTACCATTACGGAGTGGCCAATTGCCCAGCGCGTCTACCAACTGAATCACAATCCTTGCCACAATTGGGTTTGATGCGCCGACTGGCCTATGGAGACTTTGAGACCAAGGCATATCGGGAACAGCGCGCTTCGGGTCGAGACTGCCAGGTGTTCTTACGCGGTACGTAGCGTGGACGGTATAGACCTCCATGAAACCATCAAGTCCTACCATTCCTTTGATAGCGCCGCTTTCGGACGGCAAGTCCATAAAGCCTGCGCTATCGCGCGGGAGTTTCGCTTCTCTACTATTGTTCGATGCAGTGTGGTTATCCATTGGTCTTCTTTCGTTGCTCTTCATAGTTGATCTTGCGGAGGTCGTCGTGCCCTTAGCGGGTAAGGTATCAGGGACCAAC